>NZ_LT607409.1:6600000-6897719 GCF_900091505.1 Micromonospora chokoriensis | reverse complement strand
CTGGGGCGAGGGACGCGACCTGGTCGACGCGGTGCGCTGGGCGTCGGCTGCCGGCGCTGCCTGCGTACGCAAACTCGGTGCCTCGGTGGCGCTTCCCCAGCGCGCCGAGATCGACGCGCTGTACGCGCCGGCCTGAACCAGGCCGTGCTACGCCGGCCGGTCCGCGCCCCTACCGGGAACGCCGACGCGGAAGGCCCTGCGGTACGCCGACGGTGAGGTCAGCATGATCCCGAAGTGGTGCCGGTACGTGACCGGCGTGTCGAAGCCCACCGAGCGGGCGACCCGCTCGACCGGTGCGTCCGTCTCCTCCAGCAGGGGCAGGCTGGCCCGGACCCGCTGGTCGATCAGCCAGCGGATCGGACTGGTCCCGGTGGCCCGGGCGAAGTGCCGCAGGTAGGTGCGGGGCGACATGTGCGCGTTCCCGGCGAGCTGGGCCACCGTCAACGGTTCGGCGAGATGGGCGAGTGCCCAGTCGATGCTCGCGGCGCAGGTCACCGTCGTCGAGGTAGGGCACGTCCGGTCCACCTCGATCCGCGGGTACCGGTCCCGGTTGCTCGGCGCAGACCACCAGGTCGTACCACTCGACGCCGAACTCGGGACGCGGTGCGCGGCTGACGCCCGTCGGGGCGCCGGGAGCAGGAGCGGGTCGGCGGACGTGGACCCGAGCGGCATGGCGGGATGTTGGTGCAGGACGTCGTATCCGCCACTCGTCCCGGACCGGCGTACTGGCGAGGATCGGTGCATGACCGTCACCTTCGCCGTTCCGGCGGCCGACCCGGCCACCGCCGCCGCCCTGGTGGTGGTCGACACCAGGGTGTGGCGGCCCGGACGCAGGACATCTCCCGGTTGACGAGCTGACCGCCCCGACCGCGACGATCACTGCGACTGTTGACCCGCGAGGGCTCAGACAGTGGCGTCGTCGTTGAGCTTCTCCCCGCGTCGGCGCAGCATGCCCAGCCCGGGATGCCGGCCACGGCGAGCTTGAGGTCCCGGGTCACGTCGAGCAGGTCGTGCAGGTCGGGCCCGACCCGGTCGAGGGTGGCCAGGATCGGCAGGATGTCCGCCGTCAGGTGTTGTTTGAGCTTGGGCAGCTCGTCGATCAGGTGGATCGCGGCGGTGATCTCCTCGTGGCTGAGCTGCTCGACGAACCGCTCGGTCATCGGCGCGGCCCGCCGCAACGCCGGCTCGTACGCCGCCAGCAGTTCGGCCGCGGTGGCGGCGGCCTCCGCCGCGGTGCCCACGGTGACGGCGGCCCGGTCGGCCACCCCCTCGGCGTTGGCGACCACAGTGGCGGCGGTACGGGCGACGCGGTCGGCGTCGGTGAGCACCTGGTCGGTCCGGTCCAGGGTCGTCTCGATCCGGTCGACCACGCCGTTGATCCGCGCCAACAGCGCCTCCACCCCGTCCAGTACCGCGAACGCGCGGGTGGGCACGGCGGCGAACGAGGCGGCCGAGCCGCGCCTGGTCGAGAGCGGAGCGGGTCAGGCCGACCACGGCGGTCGGGGTGGGGAGGGGAATCGCCATGGGGTCAAGTGTGCGTCGGCCGCACCACAACCGCCCGACGGGCGCTGTCGGCGGGGCATCGGGATAGACAGACGGCGGTACTGTGCCGGCATGTCGGCATCCTCGCCGCACCGCCCGCCCCGCACCCGCACCGCCGTCCTGTTCGCCGTGTTGGCGACGGTCGCCGCCGGGCTGGGCACGCTGGTGCTGGTCCGGGCGGACGCCGGCCTCACGGCCCGGCAGGTCACCGTCGGCGGGGTGCCGATGACCGAGGTACGCGCCGGTCCGCCCACCCCCGGCGTCCGCCGACCCGGTGTGGTGATCGCGCACGGCTTCGCCGCTCGGCCAGGCTGATGCGCCCGATCGCCGACACTGTCGCCCGGCGCGGAGCGGTAGCGCTGCTGTTCGACTTCTCCGGACACGGTGCCAACCCGGCGCGGCTGTCCGGCGTCGGCTCGAACACGTCCGCCGCCGCGCTCACCGCCGACCTGGACATCGCAGTCGGCTACCTGCGCTCCCGGTCGGACGTCGACCCGGAGGGCATCGTCCTGGTGGGCCATTCGATGGGCGCCGGTGCGGTCACCCGGTACGCCACCGCGCACCCGGAGATCGCCCGAACCGTGGCGATCTCGCTGCCCGAGGCGGGCGAACTGCCCCCGGGTCGGCCGTCGGAGTTGCTGCTGATCGTGGGAGGCGCGGAGTTTCCCGCCTTCCGCAGGGCGGCTGACGACGCCGCCCGACGCGGTGCGTCGACGGGTCGACGGCCGGCGGTCGTGGTCCCCGGCACGGAGCACATCTCCGTGTTGTTCGCCGCCCGTACCCACCAGGAGATCGCCGACTGGCTGCCCGGCGGCGACGGCACCGCCCGGCCGCGACCGCTCGCCCGGCTCACCGGGGCGGCGTTGCTGGTGTTCGCCTTCGGCATCGGTGTGGTCCCGCTGGCGGCCCTGCTCCTGCCGCGCCCGACGTCCGGCCGCCCGGCGCCTGGTGGCCGCCCAGCGCCATCCGGTGACCGGGTGCCGTTCGGCGGGTTGCCGCTGGTCGCGTCGGTGGTGCTGGCGGCCGGGGTCGGTGCGGGCGTCGCGGCGGTGCTGCCGACGGCCCGGCTGCCGCTGGCGGTCGGCGGTTACGTGGCCGGCTTCCTGCTGGTCACCGGCGGTCTGCTGACAGCGGGCCAGCGCTGGCTGCCGGCCTGGTTCGGCGTACCACGACCACCGTCCGACACGGCGGGTCGGCGGGCAACGGCACGGACCGTCGTGGCGACGCTGGCGTTGACCGGGTACGCCGTCCTCGCCGTCGCGTTGCCGATCCACCTGGGCCTGACCTCGGCGCTGCCGGTCGGTGCTCGCTGGTGGCTGATCCCACTGGTGGCGGGCGCCTGCCTGGTGTTCCTGTGGGGCGTCGAACTGGTCGCCGCCGGCCGGACCGGTCGGCATCTGCTGGTCGTCGCGGTCGCCGTGGTCGTGCTGACCGCGATGACGCTGGTCGGTCTGTCGCCCGGCTTCGTCGTGCTGGTGGTGCCGCTGTTCGCGCTGCTGCTCGGCTGGCAGGCTGCCTGGGCGGCCGTACTGCGCCGGTACGCGGCCCCACGCTGGCTGCCGGCCGTGTTGGGCGCCGCAGTGGTGGGCTGGCCGATCGCCACCACCCTGCCGTTGAGCTGACCGACCTCTCGTCCGGCTGGCCGACCTCGGGCCTACCGGCTGGCGCGGGCGACGCGCAGGGCCCACCAGATCAGCGGCACCTGCATCGGCACCCGCCCGTAGGCGACCACCCGCTTCGCCGGACGCCGGTGCCGCCAGTCGACAGCCATCTTCACGTTGGCCGGCAGCACGGCGACGAAGAGGGCTGCTGCGGCCCGACCTCCGGCCCGGCGGGTGGCCGGGTGCGCCACGGCCGCCGCCACCGCCAGCTCGGCGACCCCGCTGGCGTACGTCCAGAAGCGGGCCGGGCCGGGCAACGCGCCCGGCACGATCGGGTCGTAGAAGCCGGGGCGTACCAGGTGGGTGACACCGGCCGCGGCGAGCAGCCCGGCCAGCGCGGCGGCTTCGCCACGGCGGGTGGTCATCGATGGTCCCCCTGCTGCTCGACGGCGCGCTGCACGGCCCGGTAGATCTGCCCGAACCGTAACGCGTCGGGGGTACGCACCAGCAGGTCCTCCCGGCCGTGGTGCTGCACCCACAGCTCGTGCACGTGGCTGCCGCGCTCGTAGGAGCGGTCCAGCCAGCCGAGGGGGATCTCCAGGAACGGTGCCAGGGCGAGCGCCCCCACCGCGCAGGCCGCCAGGATGATCAGCGCCAGCTGCCAGTTGCCCCGGTCCTGCGCCGACCAGGCCAGTGACAACACGCAGACCACGGCGACAAGCGGCGGCAGCGAGAGCAGCAGGACCAGGACCCCGCGACCCAGCACACGGCCGCGTACGGCGAGGGTCTTCTGCCCCCGTGCGTGCCAGACGAAGGTCACGTCGGACAGGGCGATCACGTGACCACCCGCCCGGATCGACTCGGACGTGACCTGCACCGCGTCGTCCCGGTAATAGAGGGTCATCACTAAGCCTAACCACCGCCGGGCAAACCTCGCCCAGCTCGGCCACCGGCGCTTGGCCCGGGCTCGCCCCGGCCTGCCCCTGGCCCGGCCTGCCCTGGCCCGGCCTGCCCTGGCCCGGCCTGCCCTGGCCCGGCGGCCCGCCCTGGCCCGGCGGCCCGCCCTGGCCCGGCGGCCCGCCCTGGCCCGGCGGCCCGCCCTGGCCCGGCGGCCCGCCCTGGCCCGGCGGCCCGCCCTGGCCCGGCGGCCCGCCCCGGCCCGGCGGCCCGCCCCGGCCCGCCTCGGCCCGGCGGCCCGCCCCGGCTTCGCCGTCCGTCGGCGGGAGGGTGGAGGTGATGTCGCGACGGTCCTTTGGAGCTGAATCGTTTGCGACATCAGGTGTGGTGGGGCCGCTGCGTCACAATCCGGTGCCGGTGCCCTGCGATTCGTGGCCCAGGGATCCTTCCTGCCGGTGCCGGTGCCGGTGCCGGTGCCGGTGCCGGTGCCGGTGCCGGGCCGGTGCCCGTGCCCGTGCCCGTGCCCGTGACGATGGCGCGTGGCGGTGACCGTGGCCGGCGGCGTCTGTCAGCGTTTTGCTATGGCGCCATAGCGCCGTGCTGTGGCGCTGCGGGCCCGGTCTGATTCGTTTGCGACATCAGCTCCATAGGCATTGCACGAACCCTGCGCCCGCTGCGCCTGGGCCCGCCGCCCGCTGCCCGCGCCGCCCGCTGCCCGCGCCGCCCGCGCCCGCCCGCGCCGCCCGCGCCCGCCCGCGCCCGCCCGCGCCCGCCCGCGCCCGCCCGCGCCCGCCCGCGCCCGCCCGCGCCCGCCCGCGCCCGCCCGCGCCCGCCCGCGCCGCCCGCGCCCGCCCGCGCCCGCCCGCGCCCGCCCGCGCCCGCCCGCGCCGCCCGCGCCCGCCCGCGCCCGCCCGCGCCCGCCCGCGCCGCCCGCGCCCGCCCGCGCCGCCCGCGCCCGCCCGCGCCGCCCGCGCCCGCCCGCGCCCGCCCGCGCCCGCCCGCGCCCGCCCGCGCCCGCCCGCGCCGCCCGCGCCCGCCCGCGCCCGCCCGCGCCCGCCCGCGCCCGCCCGCGCCCGCCCGCGCCGCCCGCGCCCGCCCGCGCCCGCCCGCGCCCGCCCGCGCCCGCCCGCGCCCGCCCGCGCCCGCCCGCGCCCGCCCGCGCCCGCCCGCGCCCGCCCGCGCCGCCCGCGCCCGCCCGCGCCCGCCCGCGCCCGCCCGCGCCCGCCCGCGCCCGCCCGCGCCCGCCCGCGCCCGCCCGCGCCCGCCCGCGCCCGCCCGCGCCCGCCCGCGCCCGCCCGCGCCCGCCCGCGCCGCCCGCGCCCGCCCGCGCCGCCCGCGCCCGCCCGCGCCGCCCGCGCCCGCCCGCGCCGCCCGCGCCCGCCCGCGCCCGCCCGCGCCCGCCCGCGCCCGCCCGCGCGCGGCCGCTGGGCTCGTGCGCGCCCGCTGGGCTCGCCGCCAGCCCGTTGCCGGAGGGCCTGCCGCCAGCCCGCCGCCCGCTGCGTCCGGCTGGCGAGCGCGGTTCTCTCCGGTGGCGGTCCGCCGCACTCAGGTCGGAACGGGGGCAGGGCGGGGAACGGGACCAGACCGGCTAGCGGCGCGTGACGGGGCGGGCCGGTTGGCTGTGCTCGACTGCGCGCTGCACCGCCCGGTAGATCTGCCCGAAGCGCAGCGCGTCGCCGGTGCGCAGCAACCGCACGGGCTGACCCCGCCAGCGGGCCCAGATCTCCCGTTGGCGGCTGCCCCGGGCGTACGAGCGGTCCAGGTGTTCGAAGAGGAAGTCGGCGACGGGCCCGACGGCCAAGCCGACCAGCACCGACGCGCCGACGATCGCGATCGTCACGGTGGGGGAGCGGTGCAGCCACACGGCCACGCCGATGCCGAGCACCGCCGCGACCAGCGGACCGGCGAGCGCCGCTCCGATCGCTCCGCGCCCGGCGAGCACCCGCCAGGATCGGCTGCCCTGGCGGTGCCAGATCATGCTGATGTCGGAGAGCGCGTAGGTGCGGCCATCGACCCGGACGGTGGTGGAGGTGACCTGCACCGACCTGTCGTCGTAGTACGTCGTCATGGCTGGACTCCCGCCCACGGGGCTGACACCACACTACTTACCCAAACGAGCCGGGTCGTAAGGTTGGCACGCGACTTCGACGAGGAAGTGAGGGCAGCGTGGGCGAGTTCGTTCGGCTGGAGACCACTGACGGCATCGGCACGATCCGACTGGAGCGGCCGCCGATGAACGCGCTCAACACCCAGGTGCAGGAAGAGTTGCGCGCCGCCGCGACGGCCGCCACCGACGACCCCGAGGTTCGCGCCGTCATCGTGTACGGCGGGGAGAAGGTCTTCGCCGCTGGCGCGGACATCAAGCAGATGGCCGACATGTCCTATGTCGACATGGCGGACCGGGCTGCGAACCTGTCCAGCGCTCTCGGTGCGATCGCCCGGATCCCCAAGCCGGTGGTGGCCGCGATCACCGGGTACGCGCTCGGCGGCGGCTGCGAGCTGGCGCTGGCCTGCGACTGGCGGATCGTGGCCGACGACGCCAAGCTCGGCCAACCGGAGATCAAGCTCGGCATCATCCCGGGCGCCGGCGGCACCCAGCGGCTGGCCCGCCTGGTCGGCCCGGCCCGCGCCAAGGATCTGATCATGACGGGCCGGATGGTCGACGCCGAGGAGGCGCTGCGGATCGGCCTGGCCGACCAGGTGGTCCCGGCCGCCGAGGTCTACGAGGCCGCGGTCGCCTACGTGAAGCCGTACCTGACCGGGCCGGTGCAGGCGTTGCGCGCGGCGAAGCTGGCGGTCGACGGCGGCCTGGACATGGATCTGAACTCGGGCCTGGCCTGGGAGAGTCAGCTCTTCGCGGCGCTGTTCGCCACCGACGACCGGCGGGAGGGCATGTCGGCCTTCGTGGAGAAGCGCAAGCCGGACTTCACCGGCCGCTGACACGGCTTAGCCGAGAACGGTTCACATTGTTCCTACCGGCCAGTAGCGTGAGGCCTCGGTCAAGAGGAACGAAGGGGAGCGGCGAATGACGGAGCGGATCGAGGGTCACGGCGGCGAGTTGGCGCTCGCGGCCCTACGCGCGCACGGCGTACGGGAGATGTTCACCCTCTCCGGAGGGCACGTCTTCCCGCTCTACGACGCGGCGTACAAGACCGACTTCCCGATCTACGACGTCCGGCACGAGCAGTCAGCGGTCTTCGCCGCCGAGGCGGTGGCCAAGCTCCAGCGTCGTCCCGGCCTCGCCGTGCTCACCGCCGGGCCGGGTGTCACCAACGGCATCTCCGGCATGACCAGCGCGTTCTTCAACGCCTCGCCGGTGCTGGTGCTCGGTGGCCGCGCGCCCGCGTTCCGGTGGGGTTCCGGCAGCCTCCAGGAGATGGACCACCTGCCGCTCGTCGCCCCGGTCACCAAGCACGCCGAGACGGTGTTCAGCACCGACGACATCCCGCGCGCGGTGGGTGCGGCGCTCACCGCCGCGCTCACGCCGCACCGCGGCCCGGCCTTCCTCGACTTCCCGCTCGAGACGGTCTTCTCGGTCGCCGAGGCGGACCTGCCCGCCGCGACCGGCGTCGACCCGATCGCGCCGGACCCGGAGGAGGTCGGCCGCGCCGCCCTGCTCATCGCCGGGGCGCAGCGACCGGTCATCATCGCCGGCTCCGACGTGTACGCGGGCGACGCGGTCGCCGCGCTGCGGGAGGCGGCGGAGGCGTTGCAGGTCCCGGTATTCACCAACGGCATGGGCCGCGGCTCGCTCCCGCCGACGCATCCGCTCGCGTTTGCCAAGGCCCGTCGGGCCGCGCTCTCCGGTGCCGACGTGGTCGTGGTGGTGGGCACCCCGCTCGACTTCCGCCTCAGCTTCGGTGACTTCGGCGACGCCAAGGTGGTGCACATCGTCGACGCGCCCAGCCAGCGGGCCACGCACGTGCAGCCGGCTGCGGCTCCCGCCGGCGACCTGCGTCTGATCCTCTCCGCGCTGGCCGACCACGCCGGTGACCGGACCGACCACGCCGACTGGATCGCCGACCTGCGTGTCGCCGAGGACGCGGCGAAGGCACGCGACGCCGCCGAGATGGCCGCCGAGACCGACCCGATCCGTCCGGCGCGGATCTACGGTGAGCTGCGTCGGGTGCTGGCCTCGGACGCGATCACCATCGGCGACGGTGGCGACTTCGTGTCGTACGCCGGGCGGTACCTGGAGCCGTCGCAGCCCGGCACGTGGCTGGACCCGGGCCCGTACGGTTGCCTGGGCACCGGCATGGGTTACGCGATGGGGGCCCGGGTCAGTCACCCGGACCGGCAGATCTGCGTGTTGATGGGCGACGGCGCGGCCGGCTTCTCGCTGATGGACGTCGAGTCGCTGGTCCGGCAGAAGCTGCCGGTGGTGATCGTCGTCGGCAACAACGGCATCTGGGGCTTGGAGAAGCACCCGATGCGGGCCATGTACGGCTACGACGTGGCCGCCGACCTCCAGCCGGAACTGCGCTACGACACGGTGGTCAGCGCGCTCGGTGGTGCGGGGGAGACGGTCGCCAAGGCCGCCGATCTCGGTCCGGCGCTCCAGCGTGCGTTCGACGCCGGAGTGCCGTACCTGGTCAACGTGCTCACCGACCCGACCGACGCGTACCCCCGGTCGTCGAACCTGGCCTGAGTCGCACCCGCCGCCGCCGTCGCTCCCTCGCAGGGGCGACGGCGGCGCGCTCACACCTCCGGTCGGTCACCCTCGCGGGGCGGGTCACCGTCGCGGCGACGAAGGTCGTCCTCGCGGCGGCGCAGGTCCTCCTCCCAGCGGCGGAAGAGTTCCTCGTCCTGTTCCTTGGCGCGCTCCTGCACGGAACGCAGGAACTCCGGGTCGTCGTCGGGGGCGACAGTGCGGGGCCGCCGTCGCTCGGGTGAGCCGGCGCCGCCCAGCCAGCCCTTGCGGGCGCCGGAGCCGGCCTCCCGGCCGGCGAGGAACCAGGCGATCGAGCCGATCAGTGGGAAGAACAAGATGATCAGCACCCAGGCGATCCGGGGCAGGGCACGGATCTGCCCCTCCTCGGCGGAGAGGCAGCTGATCAGCGCGCAGACCGCGAGGACGATCTGCACCAGGAAGAGGAGTACGCCAAGCCGGGCCATGCACCCATCATGGCGCACCGTTTCCCGTCACCCCAGTCCGCGCAGCGCCAGCAACACTCCCAGTAGTGCGAGGCCTACGGTGCCGAAGGCGACCAGGGGCAGCGTCCGGCCGCCGGTGCGGGCTGGTCCGGTGCCGGTCGCGCGGGGCCAGCAGAGCGCCAGCAGAGCACCCCACAGCACCACTGTGACCCCGGCGAGCAGCGCCCCGACCGGGTCTCCGGTCGACGCCAGCCGGACGGCCAGCGCGGTCACCACCGTGGCCGTGAGCAGGGTGCGCCGCCAGGCCAGCCGGGTCCGCTCCGGTTGCAGCCCGGGGTCGCGTCCGGTGCTCACCGACCGCCCACGGCCCGGATCAGGACGGCGACGACCAGCAGCACCGCCCCGGCGCCGACGGCGATGGCGAGGATGGCGGGGAACCGCGACGCGGGCAGCTCCTCACCGAGCCGGATGGCCCGCTCGGTGCGCGCCCAGTGGTCCACGGCGCGGATCGCGACCACCCCGCCGAGCAGCAGCAGTGTCACCGCGATCACCTCCCGCAGGTGGCTCATCGGCAGGGGCGGCAGGAACTGTGCGGCGGCCAACCCGCCGCCGACCAGCGCCAGCCCGGTGCGCAGCCAGGCGAGGAAGGTTCGCTCGTTGGCGAGGGAGAACCGATAGTCCGGAGTCTCACCGACCGAGCGCAGCTCCGCCGGGTCGAACCACCGCCTGATCGCCTCCCACACAGTGGGAGAATATCCACTTCCCAGGCCGCTTAGCCTGAGCCGGTGACTGATCTCGACGTAAAGACGCTGCGCGACGCCTACGACAACCAACTCCGCCCGGAGATCCCCGACCCGGTTCCGGCGGGGGTGACCGTGGAGCGGGACGGGCCGCTGGTCCGGATCCTCGGTCTGGACGCCGGCGGGTTCCTCACGTACCGCGACCTGGGCGGGTTGACCGGTGACGCGCTGGACGAGCTGATCGCCCGGCAGGTGCAGCTGTTCCGTGAGCGTGGCCAGTCGGTCGAGTGGAAGCTCAACGAGCACGACGAACCAGCCGACCTGGCGGACCGCCTGCGCGCGGCCGGCTTCGTCCCGGAGGACCGGGAGACCGTCGTGGTCGGGCCGGTCGCCCCGCTGGCCGCCGCGCTGCCCGTCGTCCCCGAGGGGGTACGCCTTCGTGAGGTGACCGCCCGGGAGGACCTGGAGCGGATCGCCGCCATGGAGGAGGAGGTCTGGAAGGCGGACCGTTCGCACCTGGTGACGGGTCTGGCCAAGGAGATCGACGCCGACCCGACCTCGATCACCGTGGTGGTGGCCGAGGCGGGCGAGACTGTGGTGAGCGCCGGCTGGGTACGGTTCCCGACGAACACCGGCTTCGCCACGATGTGGGGCGGCTCGACGCTGCCGCAGTGGCGGCGCAAGGGCATCTACCGGGCGTTGGTCAACTACCGGGCGCGGCTGGCCGAGCAGCGGGGTCGGACGCTCATGCAGGTCGACTGCTCCGAGGACAGCCGGCCGATCCTCCAGCGGCTCGGCCTCGTCGCCGTCACCACCACCACCCCGTACGTCTACACTCCGTGATCATGGAGCAGCGGTTGACGGACGAGGAGCGCCTGACCATCAAGACCGGTGCCTTCGGTGCTGTCTTCCTGGTCTCCAACGCCGACCCGGGGGTGCTGGGGGTGATCCGGGAGAGCATCGCCGCGTCCGGCGCGCTCGCCGACGCCAGTGGGGCGATCAAGGAGGCGCTGACCACCGGCCCGTTACCGCGGCTTCCCCGGGACTCGCAGTTGGAGATCGAGTCGGTGGTGCTGCCGGCGTTGCGCGAGGCGGTGCTGATCCTGCGCGAGAAGTCACCGCCGGACGTGGAGGCGTACCGGTCGGTGGTGCTGGCTGCGGCGGACCGGGTGGCCCGGGCGCACGACGGGGTCGCACCGGCCGAGGCGGCGGCCATCGACCAGATCCGGGTCGCGTTGGCCGAGCCGGCCTGACCGTCCCGTCGTCGGTGAGCTGTGTCACTCTGTGTGCCTCGGGAGCGCAACCTACTGGCAGGTAACATTGCCTCGTGGGAAACCGCACAGCAGCCCGCGGTTGACCTGGCGTCGACCGACGCGCGACGCTGCGCCCCAGACCGGGCGAGCGAATCGCAACACCACACAGGAGGGTCGTCGAAGCGCGATGAATATCGTCGTACTCGTCAAGCAGGTGCCTGATTCGGGCGCGGACCGCAACCTGCGCAGTGACGACAACACCGTCGACCGCGGTTCGGCGAACAACGTGATCAACGAGATGGACGAGTACGCCATCGAGGAGGCGCTGAAGATCAAGGAGGCGCACGGCGGCGAGGTCACCATCCTGACCATGGGTCCGGACCGGGCGACCGAGTCGATCCGCAAGGCGCTCTCCATGGGCCCGGACAAGGCCGTGCACGTGCTGGACGACGCCCTGCACGGCTCCTGTGCCGTCGCCACCTCCAAGGTGCTCGCCGCCGCGCTCGGGCAGCTCAACGCCGACCTGGTGATCTGCGGCGCGGAGTCCACCGACGGTCGGGTCCAGGTCATGCCGCACATGATCGCCGAGCGGCTGGGCGTCGCGGCGCTCACCGGCGCCCGCAAGCTCACCGTCGACGGCGCGACGCTGACCGTCGAGCGGCAGACCGAGGAGGGGTACGAGGTGGTCACCGCCTCCACCCCGGCCGTGGTCTCCGTCTGGGACACGATCAACGAGCCGCGCTACCCCTCGTTCAAGGGCATCATGGCCGCGAAGAAGAAGCCGGTGCAGACGCTCGCGCTGGCCGACCTCGGTGTCGCGCCCGCCGAGGTGGGCTTCGACGGCGCCACGAGTGCCGTGGTCGAGCACACCAAGCGCCCGCCGCGTTCCGGCGGCGCCAAGATCACCGATGAGGGCGAGGGCGGCGTCAAGCTGGTCGAGTTCCTCGCCACCGAGAAGTTCGTGTGAGAGCGGGTCTGGACATGTCTGAGGTTCTCGTCGTCGTCGAAGCCACCAAGGAATTCGGCGTCAAGAAGGTCACCCTGGAGATGCTCACCCTCGCCCGCGAGCTGGGCACCCCGAGCGCGGTGGTGCTCGGCGGCGCCGGCGCCGCCGAGGCGCTGAGCGGCAAGCTGGGCGAGTACGGCGCGGAGAAGATCTACGCCGCCGAGGGTGACGAGATCGACGGCTACCTGGTGGCCCCCAAGGCCACGGTGCTGGCCGAGCTGGTCCAGCGGGTGCAGCCGGCGGCCGTGCTGCTGGCCTCCGCCCAGGAGGGCAAGGAGATCGCCGCCCGCCTCGCCGTCAAGCTGGACAACGGCATCCTGACCGACGTGGTCGGCCTGGACGCCGACGGCACCGCGACGCAGGTCGCCTTCGCCGGCTCGACGATCGTCAAGGCCAAGGTCACCAAGGGCCTGCCGCTGGTCACCGTCCGGCCCAACTCGGTCACCCCCGCCCCGGCGGCGGCCACCCCGGCGATCGAGCAGCTCACCGTGTCGGTCACCGACACGGACAAGCTGGCGAAGGTCGTCGAGCGGGTTGCCGAGCAGAAGGGCTCCCGCCCCGAGCTGACCGAGGCCGGTGTGGTCGTCTCCGGCGGTCGGGGTGTCGGCAACGCCGACAACTTCAAGCTGGTCGAGGAGCTGGCCGACCTCCTCGGCGGTGCCGTCGGCGCGTCCCGCGCGGCCGTCGACTCCGGCTTCTACCCGCACCAGTTCCAGGTGGGACAGACCGGTAAGACGGTCTCCCCGCAGCTCTACGTCGCGCTCGGCATCTCCGGTGCCATCCAGCACCGGGCCGGCATGCAGACCTCGAAGACCATCGTCGCGGTCAACAAGGACGGCGAGGCGCCGATCTTCGAGCTGGCCGACTTTGGCGTGGTGGGCGACCTGTTCAAGATCGTCCCGCAGGCCGCCGAGGAGATCCGCAAGCGCAAGTGACCCGGTAACTACGAAAAGTGGCCGCCCGTCGCGACGGGCGGCCACTTTTCGTAGCAGGGAGCTGATCGGCGGGCCGGGGAGCTGAACCGGCCCACCGATCAGCCCGTCAGGGTGCCCCTCAACAGGCTGTCGCCGGAGTGGCGGGTGTTGTTGTCGTACTGCTCGGCGGAGACGTCGACCACCGAGTAACTCGTCAGGTCGACGTTCGGGGGCAGCGGCAGCAGAGCATCCGAACCGCTCCCCAGGGTGCCCACCGAGAACATCTCCATCGTCGTCGGATTGATGAGCCAGACCTCGTAGTACCCAGGGACGCTCGGGAGATTCGCCACGTGCAGATGCAGTTGGCCGCCCTGTAGGACGCGGGCGTCGCCCTGGGCCGATTTCGGCGTCGAGCCGAACGCCGCCAGTGGCGCGCTGGCCAGCACCGTCGGCGTCTCCGCAGGCGTCGGATCCGTCGGCCGCAGCACCGTGACCGTACCCGCCACACCGACCGCCGCCGCCGCGACGGCGGTCACCGCCGTGGCCGCCCAACGGGACCAGCCGCGCCCCCGGCGGGGCCGGCGCGTCGGATCCAGCCGGGTCACCGACCCGGTCTCCGTCCCGCGGGTCTGCCCCGGCACCTGCTGCCGATCGACATCGGTCAGCACCGCCACGGGCGCGTGGACCTCGGTGCCCTCGGCCGCCCGGATATCGGCTTCGATGCCCTGCCAGATGTGCTCCGGCGGGTCGGGCAGGTCGCCGAGACCCTGCGTCTCGGCGCCGAGCCCGGCGACCTGCCGCAGGGCCGACAGCTCCGTCCGGCAGTGCGCGCAGGTGTCGAGGTGGGTGCGCTCCCCGTCGTCCGCCTCGCTCTCACCGAGCGCCAGAAAGACCAGCCGCTCGTGCTCCAGGTGCTGCACCATCCACCTCCCATCTGCGCTTCAAGCTCGCCATACCGCGTCGGATGTGACTCTTCACGGTGCCCAGCGGCACCCCGGTCACCGCGGCGATCTGCTGGTGTGTCAGGTCGTCGTAGAAGGCCAACTCCAACATGCGTCGCTGGTCGTCCGGGAGGCGTGCCAGCTCGTCCGCGATCACCAGCCGATCCACCACCCGGTCCGGGTCGGGGCCGGTCTGCGCCGGCTCGGGCAGTTGCCGGACCGTCTCCACCACCCGGGTCTCCCGCGCCGAGGCGCGCATGCGGTCGATCACCTTGCGTCGGCCGATGCCGAGCAGCCAGCCGACCAGCGATCCCTTGGCGGGGTCGAAGGTCTCCCGGCCCAGCCACGCGCCCACGAAAGTCGCCTGGGTCACGTCCTCGGCGTCGGCCCGGTTGGCCAGCATGGTGGTCGCGAGGTGCAGGACGGCGCGGCCGTAACGCTCGTACGCCGCACGCAGCGCCGCCTCGTCGCCGGCTCGGAACCGGGCCGCGAGGTCGTCCGCCGGTGGGTCCGGTTGCGGTGGCAGCGCCGTCACGGGGCGGCCCGCCTTCGATGGGGCATGCCCGACTGTAGCTGCCACAGCCCTCGCCCCACTCTCCCGGTCAAAGTCATCTCACCTGCTCTTCGTCGGACGACGGGGATCTGGATGCGGTCGGAGGCGAGAAAAAGAATCGCGTCGAGAGCGCATCCGCCCGTCGCGGACCCGGCGTAATCCGTTCTGCAAGCCAGGCCTGACGAATCAGCACTTATCACCAGGAGGCAGACATGCAGCTCTCGTACTTCCGTCGGGTCGCCGCGGGTGGCGCGGTCGCCGCGTTGACGTTCGCCGGTGTCGGCGCGTTCACCGCCACCCCCGCGTACGCCGCCACGTCGAAGGTCTCCGTCGTGCACGGCATCCCGGACACCCCGGTCGACGTCTACGTCAACGGCAAGAAGACGCTGGAGAACTTCAAGCCCGGCGACGTCGCCGGCCCGCTGAACCTGGAGGAGGGCGACTACGACATCGCGCTCACCAAGCCCGGCGAGCCGATCGGCAGCGCGATCCTCAAGGCCGACAACGCGGCGGTGCCCGGCGGGGCCAACATCAGCATCGCGGCGCACCTCGACGCCGCCGGCCAGCCGAAGATCACGCCGTTCGTGAACGACGTCTCGAAGGTCGCCGCCGGCAAGGCCCGGCTCATCGTCCGGCACACCGCCGCCGCCCCGGCGGTCGACGTACGCGCCGGTGGAACCCCGGTCTTCGAGGACCTCACCAACCCGAACGAGGCCAAGGGCGACGTCGACGCGGGCAGCGTGAAGGCGGACGTGGTGCTGGCCGGCACCGAGACCGTGGCCATCGGCCCGGCGGACCTCAACCTCAAGGAGGGCACCGCCACGGTCGTCTACGCGATCGGCTCCGCCGAGGGCAAGACGCTCGGTGTGGTGGCACAGACCATCTCCGGCCTGCACTCCGCCCCCGGCGGCGTGCCGAGCGGTGACGGTGGTCAGGCCGGTACGGGCGTGAACACCTGGTGGTACGTGCTCACCGGCGCCGGCGTACTCCTGCTGCTCGGTGGCGGGGTGCGGATGGCGACCGCGCGGACCGGTCGCAAGTGACGGTGCACAACCGCGGCGCGCTGGCGGCAGTGGCCGCCGGCGTTGCCGCGCTCACCGTCGCCGGCCTGGTGGCGTGCGGCTCGCAGCCGGCCGGGAACGTGGGCGCGGACGAGGCGACAGCCCTCGCCAGCGCCCCACCGACCGTCGCGGGCGGCCCGTCGGTTCCGGTGACCGCCGGTGAGCTGCCCGCCGACGCGGAGACCGTCAGGCCGGTACGGCTGGTGATCCCGGAGATCGGCGTCACCGCCACCGTCAACGCGGTCGGCATCAACGAGCGGACCGAGGAGTTCGAGGTGCCGCCGAGCGTCGACCAGATCGGCTGGTACCGCCACGGCCCCGGCCTGGAGGCGGAGGCCGGATCGGTGGTCATCGCCGGTCACGTGGACAGCGCCAAGCAGGGCAAGGGTGCGTTCTTCCGGCTCCGGGAGCTGGACCAGGGTGACACGGTGACCGCGACCGGCAGTGACGGCGAGGCCCGGCGGTACCGGGTCGTGGCCCGCGAGGAGTACGACAAGACCAGGATTCCACTGGACCGGTACTTCGCCCGGGACGGGAGGCCGCGGCTGACGCTGATCACGTGCGGTGGGCCGTTCGACGCGAAGGCCCGCAAGTACCGGGACAACATCGTCGTGACCGCGGTACCCGCCTGACGAGGTCACGCCGTGTGCCGGGGTGGGACTTCCCACCCCGGCACGTGGCGTTCAGCCCCTCCGGCATCCGGCCCCCGACGTGTCGGCCGTACGCTGAACGGTGATGGCTTACCTGGATCACGCGGCGACGACTCCGATGCTCGACGAGGCACTGGAGGCGTACGTCGCTACCGCCCGCGAGGTCGGCAACGCGTCCTCCCTGCACGCGTCGGGCCGCCGTGCCCGCCGCCGGGTCGAAGAGTCGCGTGAACGGGTGGCCGCGGTGCTGGGCGCACGGCCGTCCGAGGTGATCTTCACCGGTGGTGGCACCGAAAGTGACAACCTCGCGGTCAAGGGCATCTTCTGGGCTCGCCGGGATGCCGGCGCCGACCGCCGCCGGGTGGTCTCCAGCGCCGTCGAGCACCACGCCGTGCTGGACGCGGTCGACTGGCTGGCGCAGCACGAGGGCGCCGACGTCGGCCTGCTCCCGGTGGACGCCGTCGGTCGGCTCGACCCGGAGGACCTGCGCGCCGAGTTGTCCGCGCACGCCGACCGGGTGGCGGTCATCACCGCGATGTGGGCGAACAACGAGGTGGGCACCGTCCAACCGGTCGCCGAGCTGGCCGCCGTCGCCGCCGAACACGGTGTGCCGTTCCACACCGACGCCATCCAGGCGGTCGGTCAGGTGCCCGTCGACTTCGCCGCCAGCGGGGTAGCCGCGCTGACCGTCACCGGGCACAAGCTCGGCGGCCCGGCCGGGGTG
The DNA here is from genome assembly GCF_900091505.1 of Micromonospora chokoriensis. NCBI lineage: Bacteria > Bacillati > Actinomycetota > Actinomycetes > Micromonosporales > Micromonosporaceae > Micromonospora > Micromonospora chokoriensis. Next base: position 6,880,743 of record NZ_LT607409.1, on the reverse strand, counting down.
GGCGCGCTGCTGCTGGCCCGGGACGTGGCGGCCACGCCGCTGCTGCACGGCGGCGGCCAGGAACGTGACATCCGCTCCGGCACCCTGGACACCGCAGGCATCGTCGCCTTCGCGGTCGCCGTCGAGGCGGCGGTGAAGGGCCAGCAGGAGTACGCGGCCCGGGTGGCCGCACTCCGCGACGACCTGATCGAGCGGGTACGCCGGGCGGTGCCCGAGGTGATCTACAACGGTGACCCGGTCGACCGGCTGCCCGGCAACGCGCACTTCTCCTTCCCGGGCTCCGAGGGCGACGCGCTGCTCCTGCTGCTCGATGCGCAGGGGATCGCCTGCTCGACGGGTTCGGCCTGCTCAGCGGGGGTGGCCCAGCCGTCGCACGTACTCCTGGCGATGGGCGCCGACGACGACCGCGCCCGTTCCTCGCTGCGGTTCTCCCTGGGCCACACGAGCACCCAGGCCGACGTCGACGCCGTCGTGGCGGCCCTACCGGCAGCAGTCGAGCGAGCCCGCCGAGCAGCAGCCCTCCGAACCCCCCGCTAACCCGCCCCGCCCCCGCCCCCGCCCCGCCCCGCCCCGCCCCCGCCCCGTCCCGCCCCCAACCCCGTCGATCATGGAGTTGTGGTGGGTGACAAAAGGTGCCTTCTCGGCGTCTCCGGGCACCACAACTCCATGATCGACGGGGTTGGGAGGCGGGTGGATAGGGTTGTTCCTGGGAACGGGGAAGGGGAGTGGACGGGTGAGGGTTCTGGCGGCGATGTCGGGCGGGGTTGACTCGGCCGTGGCGGCGGCGCGGGCGGTGGAGGCCGGGCACGACGTGACGGGCGTACACCTGGCGCTGGCCCGCAACCCACAGACCTATCGGACCGGGGCGCGCGGCTGCTGCACCCTGGAGGATTCCCGCGACGCCCGCCGGGCCGCCGACGTGATCGGCATCCCCTTCTACGTGTGGGACATGGCCGACCGCTTCCACGAGGACGTGGTGGACGACTTCGTCGCCGAGTACGCGGCCGGTCGCACGCCGAACCCCTGCCTGCGGTGCAACGAGAAGATCAAGTTTGCGGCGGTGCTGGACCGGGCGGTGGCGCTGGGCTTCGACGCGGTGGTGACCGGGCACCACGCCCGGCTCGGCCCCGACGGGCTGCTGCGACGCAGTGTCGACGTGGCGAAGGACCAGTCGTACGTGCTGGCCGTGCTCACCCGCGAGCAGCTGGACCGGTCGATCTTCCCGCTGGGTGACTCGACCAAGGCGCAGGTCCGCGCGGAAGCCGCCGAGCGTGGCCTGGCGGTCGCCGACAAGCCCGACTCGCACGACATCTGCTTCATCGCCGACGGCGACACCCGTGGCTTCCTCGCCGGCCGGCTCGGCGAGGCGCCCGGCGACGTGGTGGACGCGAGCACCGGCGCGGTGGTCGGCAGCCACACCGGCGCGTACGCGTACACCGTGGGGCAGCGTCGCGGGCTGCACCTGGACCGGCCCGCCCCGGACGGCCGGCCGCGCTACGTGCTCTCCATCACCCCGAAGACCAACACGGTGACCGTCGGCCCGGCCGAGGCGTTGGAGGTGTCCGAGGTCCGTGCCGTTCGTCCGGTCTGGACCGGCGGCGCGCTTCCGGACTCTCCGGTGGAGTGCGAGGTGCAGTTGCGCGCGCACGGCAGCGTGGTGCCCGCCACGGTCGCCCTCGACGGTGACCTGCTGCACGCCGAGCTGCGCCAGCCGGTACGCGGCGTCGCCGCCGGTCAGGCCCTTGTCGCGTACCGGCCGGACCCGGCCGGTGACGTGGTCCTCGGCTCGGCGACCATCACCGGCTGACCGCACGGCCCGGGTGCCGGCGGGATAGCCTGTCGGCCGTGACAGATCAGGCGTGGCCCTGGCCGGCGGGCTCGGCAACCGGCATCGGCTCGCTGCCCGGCACCGACATCGGCGAGGCCCAGCGGGTGGTCCTCGGTGAGCTTCCCGACCTGCCCCACCTGCCCGAACTGCCGGCCCGTGGCCCCGGTGCGGACCTGATCGGCCGTTCCGCCGGCCTGCTGGTCGACCTGCCCGTCGAGGTGTACGCCGGCCGGTGGCGGGTCGCCCCGCGCCCGGGCCGCGACCTGCGCCGGGCCCTCGACCTGATGGAACGCGACCTGGACCAGCTCGCCGAGCAGGCCGAGGAGTACGCCGGGCCGATCAAGGTGCAGACCGCCGGGCCGCTCACGCTTGCCGCCTCCCTGGAGCTGCCGATCGGCGGCCGACTGTTGCGCGACGCCGGCGCGGTCCGCGATCTGACCGGTTCCCTCGCCGAGGGGCTGCGCGCCCACGTCGCGGCGGTGGCCCGGCGGGTGCCCCGGGCGTCGGTGCTGCTCCAGGTGGACGAACCGTCGCTGCCGGCCGTGCTGGCCGGGCGGGTGCCGACCGAGAGCGGGTTCGGCGCGTACCGGGCGGTCGAGTCGGTGGACGCCGCCGCGCTGCTGCGTACTGTCGTCGAGGCGGTCGGCGTACCGACGCTCGTGCACTGCTGCGCCCCGGACGTACCGCTGGAGCTGATCCGCTCCACCGGCGCCGACGCGGTCGCCCTCGACCTGGACCTCGTCAACGACCTGGACCCGCTGGGCGAGGCGGTCGACGCCGGCCTCGGGTTGCTGGCCGGGGCCGCGCCGACCCGGCCGCCGTCGGCCGGTCGCGCTCCGACCTCCGCGCAGATCGCCGATCGGGTACGCCAGCTCTGGGACCGCCTCGGCTTCCCCCGCCGGCAGCTCGCCCAGCAGGTGGTGGTCACTCCCGCCTGCGGTCTCGCCGGTGCCACCCCGGAGTACGCGCGGGCGGTGCTCGCGGCCTGTCGGGACGCCGGCCGGCGGCTCGCCGAGGTCTGAGGTTTCCTGTCGTACCCGCTGGGCAGGATGACGGTCATGATTGGACAGCTGCGTTCAGTGGTGATCGACTGCCCGGATCCACGGGCGCTGGCGGCGTTCTACGCCGAGCTGCTCGGCGTGCCTCTCGCCGAGGGTGAGACGGACGACGACTGGGTGGTGCTGGGTGGCCCGCCCGGTCACCAGCCGCGTCTCGCCTTCCAGCAGGCGCTCAACCTGCGGCCACCGGCCTGGCCGGACCCGGAGCGCCCTCAGCAGTTCCACCTGGATGTGACGGTGGACGACATCGAGTCCGCGGAGAAGGCGGCGCTCGCGCTCGGTGCCCGGCGACTGCCCGGCGAGGGCGAGGGTTTCCGGGTGTACGCCGATCCGGCCGGCCACCCGTTCTGTCTCTGCTGGGACTGACCTCGGCACGGGTTGCGGCGGCCGGGCATGATGGCCGCCGTGATCCACAATCCCGCGCTGCGCGCCTCCGGTTCGCTCTACGGCCTCGCCTACGGTGACGCGCTGGGTAAGCCGACCGAGTTCCTGACCGTCGCCGAGATCGAGCACCGCTACGGTCCGGCAGGCCCCCGCGAGCTGTCCGGCGAGCCGGCCCTGGTCACCGACGACACCCAGATGGCGCTCGCGGTCGGCTGGGCGCTGCGCGAAGCGCCGTCGTTGACGCCGGAGGCGGTGGAGCCGCTGCTGCGACAGCGCTTCCTGGCTTGGGCGGTCAGCCCGGACAACAACCGCGCCCCGGGCATGACCTGCCTGCGTGCCTGCGCCGAGCTGAGCCGTGGGGTGCGTTGGCAGGAAGCGACAGTGGCCGGGTCCAAGGGCTGCGGGGCCAACATGCGGGTCACCCCGGTCGGCCTGCTCGACGTCGACCTGGACACGCTGGCCGGGCTCGCCCAGCTGCAGGCCGGGCTGACCCACGGTCACCCGACAGGGCTGGCCGCCAGCGAGCTGACCGCGTACGCGGTCTTCGCGCTCCGCGCGGGAGCCACACTGCCCGAGGTGCCCGCGCTGCTCATCGAGCGGGCGCGGTCCCAGCGCCTGGTCTACCGGGAGCAGTGGCTGGGTGACCTGTGGCAGCGCCCCGGTTCGCGAGCTCCCGAGGAGTTCATCGCCCAGGGCTGGGACGAGTGCCTGGTGGCGCTGGGCCGACTGGTCGACGCGCTCGGGCGACCGGACGACGGCGGCGACCCGTGCCGGGCCACCGGAGAAGGCTGGGTCGCCGAGGAGGCGCTGGCCACCGCGCTGCTCTGCGCCGTACGGCACGCCGACGACCCGGTCACCGCCCTGGCCCGGGGCGCGACCACCGCCGGCGACTCCGACTCGATCGCCGCCCTGGCCGGCGCGTTCGTGGGCGCGGCGCTCGGGATGGCCGCCTGGCCGACCGAATGGGCGGACCGCATCGAGTACGCCGACCAGCTCGCCACCCTCGGCTCGACCTGGGACTGACCCGCCGCGTGCCGGGTCTGCCCGGCTGGACCGTGTGCCGGGTCCGCGTGTCGGGTCCGTGTGCCCGGCTTGTGTGTCGGGTCTGCGTGCCGGGTCCGTGTGCCCGGCCTGTGTGTCGGGTCTGCGTGCCGGGTCCGTGTGCCCAGCTTGCGTGCCGGGTCCGTGTGTGGGGCCCGCCTGCCCGGCTTGTGTGTCGGGTCCGTGTGCCGGGTCCGTGTGCCCGGCCTGTGTGTCGGGTCCGTGTGTCGGGTCTGCGGACGGGGCCTGCCTGCTCGGCCGGCGTGCCGGGTCGGTCTGTCTGATCGGCGGGCGGGGTCAGCCCGCCCGGTCGGCGTGCTGGGCCTGTGTGTCGGGTCCGCGTGCCGGGTCGGTCTTGCCTGATCGGCGGGCGAGGTCAGCCTGCCCGGTGGGCGCCTGTGATCGACTCGGGTTTCACAAAGTCGGGGCATCGCGGGGCCGGTGATGGCGCGTTTTTCAGGAACCCGAGTGGATCAGGCCCTCAGAGTCCGGGCTGGTGCGACAGGGCGGTCGATGCGGCTCGGTGATCGGCGCGACGTGATGGCCGGGGCGACCGGGCAGCGGGGGTCAGGCGGTGGGTGGTCAGGCGGTGGGCAGGTGCCGCAGGCTGCGGACCTTCTTCCACAGGTCGGCGTCGCAGCGGCCGGCGTGGTCGGCGAAGGCGGCCGAGCTGAGGCGGACCGGCTCGGTCAGGCTGAGGTAGCTGTCGTGCTCCGCGCCGGGGTCCCAGTCCCGGGTGGGGATCCGCACGTGGTCGTCCCGGTCGCTCTTGTCCTGGCTGGTGATCTTCAGGACGTCGGCGCCCCGGGAGTCGGCGCGAAGCACCAGGCAGGGGCGCACCTTCGATCCGGTGCCGTCGGCGTACGGCACGTCGGCCCACCAGATCTCGCCGGGCGCCGGGGCGTCGTGCCGGTCGGAGTCACGCGGGCGCGGCTTGGCCGGCCGGTCGGTGTTGCGCGGTCGCGGCGGAGCCGGACGCCGACCACCGGCGCGGTCCGGGGCGGTGCGGTCCGGGGCGGTGCGGTCCGGGCGGGTGCCCGGAGGGCGGGTCGACACCCGGTGCCGCCAGCTGTTCCACGCCCAACCGGCAGCAACCGCCAGCAGGATCGCCACCGCCCAGAGCAGTGCCTCGGGCATCCGTACCTCCGCCTTCCGGCGACCCCGAGGGCCGCACCGTCCGGCGATCCTCGCACGCTGCCGGCGGTGCCGCCCGCCAACAACGCCGCAGCGTGCTGTTGTCGGTGCTGCCTGTGAACGACGCGGCAGCGTGCCGTTGTCGGTGCCGCCTGCCAACAAACGCCCAACGCGCCGTCGTCGGTGCCGGCGGCCGGTCCTGGCTCGGTGATCGACTCCAGGGCGGCGATGTGGGGGTGTCGGGGCGGTGGGAAGGCACCACGTCGCCGATATGGAGTCGACCGAGGGAAGCGGGTGAGGGAGGCGATCACGGGAGGCGGGTGAGGGAGGCGATCACGGGAGGCGGGTGAGGGAGGCGATCACGGGAGGCGGGTGAGGAAGGCGATCACGGGAGGCGGGTGCGGGAGTCGATCACCGGGCCAGCACGGAAGGCGGGTGAGGGCGGCATCGCTTCCGGCGCGGGCGGACGCCGGATTGTCCCACCGGCCCGATACCGTGCCGGAGTAGCGTGATCAGGGAGGTCGCAGGCGTGTCCGAAGGTGGCGGTGTGTCCGAGGAGCAGATCGGTCAGCAGGTCAGCCCGGCTCAGGAGGCGGCGGCCGGGGCGGAGCCCACGCCGCAGGCCCGGGAGCGGCACGCCACGCTCAGCCAGGAGCTGACCGAGCACCAGTACCGCTATTACGTGTTGGACTCGCCGACCATCACCGACGCCGAGTTCGACAAGCAGTTGCGCGAGCTGGAGGCCTTGGAGGCGGAGTTCCCGGCGCTGCGGACGCCCGACTCACCGACCCAACGGGTCGGTGGCACGTTCTCCACCGACTTCACCCCGGTCACCCACGCCGAGCGGATGCTGTCGCTCGACAACGCGTTCGCCGACGAGGAGTTGGCGGCGTGGGCCGAGCGGGTCGAGCGGGACGCCGGTGGCGCGGTGCCCTACCTGTGCGAGTTGAAGGTCGACGGGCTGGCGATCAACCTGACCTACGAGAAGGGTCGGCTGGTCCGTGCGGCCACCCGGGGCGACGGCCGCACCGGCGAGGACGTCACCGCCAACGTGCGCAGCATCCGCGACGTGCCCGGCCAGCTCACCGCGTCGGCCGAGTTCCCGGACGTTCCCGAGCTGGTGGAGGTCCGGGGCGAGATCTACTTCCCGGTCGCCGCGTTCGCCGACCTCAACGCAGGCCTGGTGGAGCAGGGCAAGGCACCGTTCGCCAACCCCCGCAACGCCGCCGCGGGCAGCCTCCGGCAGAAGGACCCACGGATCACCGCCTCCCGACCGCTGCGCCTGGTGGTGCACGGCATCGGCGCCCGCCGGGGGTTCCAGCCCACCGCCCAGTCCGAGTCGTACGCGGCGCTGAAGGCGTGGGGGCTGCCGACCAGCGACCGGTGGCGGGTCGTCAGGGATCTGGCCGGCGTGGCGGAATACATCGCCTACTACGCCGAGCACCGGCACGACGTCGAGCACGAGATCGACGGGGTCGTGGTCAAGGTCGACCCGGTGTCCATCCAGGGTCGGCTGGGCTCGACCAGTCGCGCGCCGCGGTGGGCGATCGCCTTCAAGTACCCGCCGGAGGAGGTCACCACCAAGCTGCTCGACATCGACGTCAACGTGGGGCGCACCGGTCGGGTCACCCCGTTCGCCGTGCTCGAACCGGTGCGGGTCGCCGGCTCGACGGTCGCGCTGGCCACCCTGCACAACGCCCGGGAGGTCGAACGCAAGGGCGTGTTCATCGGCGACACGGTGGTGCTGCGCAAGGCCGGTGACGTGATCCCCGAGGTGCTCGGCCCGGTGATCGACCTGCGGCCCGCCGACGCCCGGCCGTTCGTCATGCCGACCACCTGCCCGGCGTGCGGCACTCCGCTCGCGCCGGCGAAGGAGGGCGACATCGACATCCGCTGCCCCAACACCCGCAGCTGTCCGGCACAGCTGCGCGAGCGGGTGTTCCACCTCGCCGGGCGCGGCGCGTTCGATATCGAGGTGCTCGGTTACAAGGGCGCGGCGGCCCTGTTGGACGCGGACGTCATCGCCGACGAGGGCGACCTGTTCCAGCTCGACGCCGAGCAGTTGTCCCGGTCCCCGTTCTTCGTCAACAAGGACGGCACGCTGGGCAGCAACGCGGTCAAGTTGTTGGACAATCTGGCGGTCGCCCGGGAGCGCGACCTGTGGCGGGTGTTGGTGGCGCTCTCCATCCGCCATGTCGGCCCCACCGCCGCCCAGGCGCTCGCCCGGCACTTCCGCTCGATGGAGGCCATCGACGCGGCCAGCGAGGACGAGCTGTCCTCCGTCGACGGGGTCGGGCCGACCATCGCGGCCAGCATCCGCGAGTGGTTCGCCGTGGACTGGCACCGGGAGGTCGTCCGCAAGTGGGCCGAGGCGGGCGTACGGATGGCGGAGGAGGCGGTCGACGAGGGCCCCCGCCCGTTGGAAGGGCTGACAGTGGTGGTGACCGGCACACTGGCCGGCTTCTCCCGGGACCAGGCCGCCGAGGCCGTGCAGAGCCGGGGCGGCAAGCTCAGCGGCTCGGTCTCCAAGAAGACGAGCTTCGTGGTCGTGGGGGACAACCCCGGGTCCAAGGCCGACAAGGCGGCGAGCCTCAAGGTGCCGGTGCTGGACGAGGACGGGTTCCGGCTGCTGCTGGACGCGGGCCCCGACGCCGCGCGGGAGGTCGCCCAGCTCGGCGAGTGATGTCGCCCAGTTCGGCGAGTGATTCGGACGGCACGGTTGCGGAGACGACTGGCGGCGTATACCAACTTAATTACGACTACGACCGATTCGTGACTGTCATACCGGGAAATCGGGGGCCGGGGGCGTTTCATTGGGTCACGGCGTACCGCAGCGGCACGCCGACGGTCGTCGGGAGGTGTGGTGGAGGCCGCCGATCCACGCAACTCGCTCCCACCGGGGCGGGCGACGCCGTTCGCCACCTTCGTCGTCGGCATCCTGGTGGTCGCCGCGCTGACCGCCGCCGTGCCGCTGGCGCAGCTTCCCGCCGAGGTCTCCGGGCTGCCGGTGGCGTTCTGGACGATGGCCGTGCTCGCTGTGGTCTGCGACGCCCGGCCGTTCGTCCCGCCGGGGCGTCGGCAGACCTCGGCCGTGTTCCCGTCCACCTGCTTCACCTTCGCGATCCTGCTCGGCTGGGGCCTCGGGCCCGCAGTGGCGGTTCAGGCGGTCGGGGTGATCGTCTCCGGCTGGCGGATGCGACACGCGGCCTGGCGGACCGCGTTCAACGTCGGCCAGTACGCGTGCGCCCTCGCCGCCGCGTACGGGGTGATCCAGCTCGGCTCGGGCACCATCTTCTCCGGTGGTCGTCTGCACTGGACCGACGTGGCCGCTGTCGGTGGTGCCACGCTGGCGTGGTTCGTCGTCAACTACGGGCTGGTCAGCTGGGCGGTGCGGTTGCGTTTCGGCGACCGGTGGTGGCCGACCCTCCGCCAGGGCCTCGGTTTCGAGTTGCTCTCCACCGGTTCGCTGTTGCTGCTCGCCCCGGTGCTGGTCGCCGCAGCCCGGGTCAGCGCGGCGTTGATCCCGCTGGTGCTGGTGCCGTTGTTCGCGGTCTACCGGATGGCCCGGTTGACCGTCGAGCAGCAGCACCTCGCCGCCGCCGACCCGCTGACCGGGCTGCCCAACCGGAAGGCGCTGCTGGCCGAGGTGGCCGAGCAGGTGCACCTGCACGCCGAGCGGACCGCCCGAGGCGAGCCCGACGGTCAACTGGCCCTGCTCCTGATCGACCTGGACCGGTTCAAGAACGTCAACGACGCTCTCGGTCACGCCGTGGGCGACCGGCTCCTGGTCGAGGTGAGCGCCCGTCTCGCCGACGTGCAGCCCCGCCCGGAGATGATCGCCCGTCTCGGCGGCGACGAGTTCGCCATCGTGATGACCGGCCTCACCGACGTCCGCCAGGCACGGGAGTTGGCCGACCAGGTGGTCCAGGCGTTGGCCGAGCCGGTGCCACTCGACGGGCTGCCGTTGGACGTCGGCGGTTCGATCGGGATCGCGCTCTTTCCGGAACACGGCGAGGACTTCGCCACGTTGATGCGCCACGCGGACGTAGCGATGTACGACGCCAAGCACCGTAACGACACGGTGGCCGTCTACGCCCCCGAGTCCGACCACAACTCCGCCGAGCGACTCGGCCTCCTCGCCGACCTGCGCCGGGTGCTGGAATCCGGCTCGTCGACGGACGAGCCGTTGGCCGTCGAGCGGGAGGGCCAGGTCACCGGGCCGTTGGCCGTCGAGCGGGAGGGCCAGGTCACCGGGCCGTTGGCCGTCGAGCGGGAGGGCCAGGTCACCGAGCCGTTGGCCGCCGAGCTGGCGGTGCACGGTTACGGCGATGTGCTGGCCGATCAGGTCGACGGGAACGGCCGGGACGTCCTGCCGAACGACGCCGAGCGGTTCGACGTACCCCTGGGCACGAAGGCCGAGGTGCGCGGCGGTGACGGGGCGGCGCTGCCCCTCGGGTCCCCGGCCGAGCCCGCACCACACGCGGAGCCGGCATCGGCGGTCGCCACCGCGTCGCCGGACGGTCCCCGCTGGTGGGGGCGTCGTCGGCGCAACGACGCCGAGATGGTGCACGCCGACGAGCTGATCAACCGGATCGCCACCGGGGCCGACCCGATCCGGGGCCGAAGCTCCCGCGCCTCGGTCGCCGGCACCCGCTCGGGCCCGGCCCGGGAACGACGCGCCGCGGTGGCGAACGGCCGCCGGTCGCCGAACGGCGGCGCGCTGCCTGCGAGGGGCAACGGTGGCCCCTGGCCGAGGCATGACGCCGGAACGGGCACGTCGGGGCAGCAGGCGGGAGCGACCGGGTGGGCGCACGCGGATGGGGACGCGCCCGACGACGCCGGGGACATCACGATGTACTACCAGCCGCAGATCGCCATCGCGACCGGTGAGGTGGTCGGCGTCGAGGCCCTGCTGCGGTGGCGGCACCCGCGCCGGGGCATGGTCGACCCGGAGGAGCTCATCCGGGTCGCCGAGCAGAGCGCGGTGATGCGGCTCCTCACCCGTCGGGTCGTCAACGACGTCGTGGAGCAACTCGCCACGTGGTCGGCGGCCGGCATCAGCCTGCGCGCGGCGCTGAACGTGAGCGTGCGCGACCTGCACACCGGTGAGATCGCCGACCAGATCGCCGACCGGTTGGCCCGTCACCAGGTGCCGGCCGAGCGGCTCCAGGTGGAGATCACCGAAGGCGCCCTGATGGCCGACCCCCGCCGGGTGCTGGCCACCATCTCCCATCTGCACCGGATCGGCGTGGCCATCTCGTTGGACGACTTCGGCACCGGCTACTCCTCCCTTCAGCATCTGCGCCGGTTGCCGCTGTCCGAGGTGAAGGTGGACAGGTCGTTCGTGCTCGGCATGGCCGACGACGCCGACGACGCGGCGATCGTCCGGTCGATGATCGAGCTGGCCGGCGCGTTGGGTCTGCGGGTGGTCGCCGAGGGCGTCGAGGACGAGCGGACCTGGCGGATGTTGCACGCCGCCGGCTGCGACGCCGCGCAGGGCTGGTTCTACGCCCGGCCCATGCCCGCCGAGGAACTGGTCACCTGGCTGGTCCGGTACCGGCCGGTGCGCCCGAGCGGCCCCCCGCAGTCGGACACCGGTCGTCGGCCCACCCGCTGACCCGGCTGCTTCCGGGAGGGGGAGTCGGGGACGCGGCACCAGAGCGGAACAATAGACTCGCTCCGGTCACCGCGCGTCACGCTCCACCCGCCGCGCGGCAGGCACACCGCCGACCAGCAGGACATCAGAAGGGGGCACGGATGGCCGCCATCTCCCGCGAGGAGGTCGCGCACCTGGCGCGCCTGTCGCGGCTCGCCGTCACCGAGGAGGAGCTGGACACGTTCGCCGGCCAGCTCGACGTGATCCTCCAGGCAGTCGCCCAGGTCGGCGAGGTCGCCGCCGCGGACATCCCGCCGACCTCGCACTCGGTGCCGCTGACCAACGTCTTCCGCGAGGACGTCGTCACGCCGTGCCTGACCCCGCAGGAGGCGCTCTCGGGCGCACCCGACGCCGAGGACCAGCGGTTCCGCGTGCCGCGGATCCTGAGCGAGGACGTGGCTTCATGAGCGAGCGGCAGCGAGTGAATCATCGGTGCAGCGCTGTGGTGCCTCATGGCGTCGCGGAGCGAAGCGGAGTGACGGCATGAGTGATTTGATCAAGATGACGGCGTCGGAGATCGCTTCCCTGGTCGCCGGGGGCGAGACTTCCGCCGTCGAGGTGACCCAGGCCCACCTGGACCGGATCGCCGCCGTCGACGACCGGGTGCACGCCTTCCTGCACGTCGACTCCGACGGCGCGCTCGCCGCGGCCCGTGCGGTGGACGAGCGCCGGGCGGCTGGCGAGGAGTTGGGCCCGCTCGCGGGTGTGCCGGTCGCGGTGAAGGACGTGCTCGCCACCCGGGGCGTGCCGACCACGGTGGGGTCGAAGATCCTGGAGGGTTGGCGCCCGCCGTACGACGCGACGATCGTGCAGCGTCTGCGCGAGGCCGGCACGGTGATGCTCGGCAAGACCAACATGGACGAGTTCGCCATGGGGTCCTCCACCGAATACTCGGCGTACGGCCCGACGCACAACCCGTGGGACCTGACCCGGATCCCGGGCGGCTCGGGTGGTGGCAGCGCTGCCGCGCTGGCCGCGTACGAGGCGCCGCTGGCGATCGGCTCGGACACCGGCGGCTCGATCCGCCAGCCCGGCGCGGTGACCGGCACGGTGGGCGCGAAGCCCACCTACGGCGGCACCTCCCGCTACGGGCTGGTCGCCTTCTCGTCGTCGCTGGACACTCCCGGCCCGTGCGCCCGGAACGTGCTCGACGCGGCCCTGCTGCACCACGTGATCGGCGGGCACGACCCCCGGGACTCGACCTCGATCCCGCAGCCGGTGCCGGACGTGGTGGCGGCGGCGAAGCTCGGCGCGACCGGTGACCTGACCGGCGTACGTCTCGGCATCGTCAGCGAGTTCGTCGGCGAGGGTGCCGAGCCGGGTGTGATGACCGCGTTCCGCGAGTCGGTGGACGCGCTCGCGAAGATGGGCGCGGAGATCGTCGAGGTGTCCTGCCCGACGTTCGCGTACGCGCTGCCGGCGTACTACCTGATCGCCCCGAGCGAGTGCTCCTCCAACCTGGCCCGGTTCGACGGCGTCCGGTTCGGCCTGCGGGTCGGCGACGACGGCAACCGGTCGCTGGAGGAGGTCATGTCGCTGACCCGGGAGGCCGGCTTCGGCCCGGAGGTCAAGCGCCGCATCATGATCGGCACGTACGCGCTGTCGTCGGGTTACTACGACGCGTACTACGGGCAGGCGCAGAAGGTCCGGACGCTCATCACGCGGGACTTCACCGCCGCGTTCGAGCAGGTCGACGCCCTGATCTCGCCGACCACCCCGTCGGTGGCGTTCCCGCTGGGCGCGCGGACCGCCGACCCGTACCAGATGTACCTGGCCGACCTGTACACGATTCCGACCAACCTGTACGGCGGGCCGGGCATCTCGGTGCCCTGTGGGCTCTCCGACGGGTTGCCGGTCGGTCTGCAGGTGATGGCCCCGACCATGGCCGACGACCGGATGTACCGGGTGGCCGCCGCGCTGGAGTCCGCCATCGGCACCTTCACCCCACCGGCGCTCTGAGGGCGGGCGGGATGCTGACGCGGATCGAGATCGACGGATTCAAGTCTTTCCGTGATTTTTCGTTGGACATCCCGCCCTTCCTCGTGATCATCGGACGGAATGCGGCAGGCAAGTCAAACCTGTTCGACGCCATCCAGTTCCTCGGTCGACTGGCCGGCGACCCGGTCCTCGAAGCGGCTCAACACATGCGTGGCGACATCGTGGACCTCTTTCACAAGCACACCGACGGATCCTCGGTCGAGGTGATGTCGTTCGCCGTGGAAGTGCTGCTGGACAGATCGGTCACCGACGCGTTCGGCGACACGGCCGAAGTCAATCATTCGCGACTTCGCTACGAGTTGACGCTTGAACTCAGGTCGACCGGTCACAGCGGGACGCAGCGGCCGTATGTCGTCCGTGAGGCAGTTCGGAGAATCCGGCGGGCCGACGACACCTGGGTCGTTCGGTTCGACGCCGAGCAGCGTAAGCGGTTGGCGGCCTACCGCACGGGTGCCGATCCGTTGGAGACGGAGCAGGACGAGCAGAACCGGCCTGTCTTCAGCATCAGGCAGCAGGGCAATCAGGGGCGTAAGCGTCGCCTTCCCGCGACGGCTGCCACTGCAACCGTTCTGTCCAGTCTGACCACGGCGACAGACTTCCCGCTGCTGTACGCGCTCAAGCGAGAGATGCAGTCGTGGCGTCTGCTGCACCTGGATCCCAGCGCGTTGCGCGCCCCTGATTCCTACGATGACCCCGACGGCCTCGCCGCTAATGGAGGTCACCTGGCCAACACGCTGCGGCGGTTGGCGGATGAGACCGGCAGTGACGACAGGCCGGAAGGGGCGCTGAACGACCTGTCCGCCGACCTGGCCGCCGTCATCCCGGGTGTCATCCGGGTTCGCCTCGCTGAGGATGAAGCCCGCCGGCAGCGGCAGGTGGAAGTGCTGACCCGAGAGGAAGCGCCATTCTCGGCCAGGGTGGCCTCGGACGGCACCCTCCGGGCGATCGCCCTCCTGGCGGCACTGTACGACCCGAGGGGCGCCGGTCTCATCTGTTTCGAAGAGCCTGAGAACGGCATCTTTCCGCAACGGCTGGCGCAGTTCGTCAGGTACCTCCGGAACCTCGTCGAACGGGCCATCGACGCGAAAACCGAGGGCGCTGCTCTGACCCAGCTCATCCTGAGCAGTCACTCGCCGGCGATCCTGCGGGCGTTGGAACCCGCCCAGGCCCGGACGCGGACCGACGCCGTCTTCATGGACGTTGTCAGTCGCGTCCAACGCGGCCAGGCCCGTAGTCGGGTCAGTCGGTGGAGATCGATTGCCGGGGCTCAGCAGCTTACGATCGACGACGCGTTCGATGTCGGAAGCGTGGTGAGCCCGAGGGAGATTGCCGAATTCGAGGTCATGGCGGAGTTGGACAACTGATGCGTTATCTGACCTCCGCGTTGGTCTCCGAGGGCGTCACCGATGATCAGTTTCTTCCCAGGTTGCTTGCCAGGGCGTTGACCGAGATCTGCTTGACCGAATTTGAGGACGCGGTCGAGGTGGCTGACATCCAGCCGTTACGCGACCGAAAAGGCCCGTGCTCGATCGCTGATGTCATCGGGCTCGTCGAGCAGAATCCGGCAAGCTTCTCTCTGATCTTCTTTCATCATGATCAGGGCGCCAATGCCGAGCGGACTGCCGCAGAGTGGCTGCGACCGCTGCGTGAGGTGTGGGGGGAGCGTGCGGAGCAACTGGTAGCAGTGGTTCCGGTGCGCGAGACGGAGGCGTGGCTTCTCGCGGATGGTGATGCACTGCGAAGTGCTCTCGGCGTCAGGTGGACCGATGCCGAGATGGGGCTTCCTGCACAGCCGCGACTGGTGGAGCGAGTGGTCGATCCCAAGAGCGCGCTCAACAGCGTGATGGGCCGGGTGAGCCGCTCAACCACCGACCACTACGGCCAACTTGGCGAGTTGGTCTCGCTGGCTCGTCTTCAGGGGGTGCCCGCGTACCAACAGTGGTGGAGTGACACATGCGATGCGCTGGTGCGCTTGGGTTACCGCTCGGCGTAGCCTGAGGTCGGGCTGGCGAGGTAGCGGCGGGCCCGCTGGGTGGTGCGCCAGTGCTGGTAGAGCAGCACAGCCCAGACCAGCGCGCCCAGCCCAGATGTCCAGCGGGTGGACGTCCGGTCGGTGCTGACGGCGTTCAGCGTCTGCAACGCCAGGACCACACCGAGGGCCCAGAACACCCACCGTCGACGTACCTGCTGCTCGGCCTCCTTGCGGGCCAGCGCGTCGACCTGCGGGTCGGTCGTCGACCCGTCGCGCAGTGCCGCCTTCACCCGCCGGCGGCTGGCCAGGTCGGCGCCGTCGGACCGAGAAGAGTTCCTCGTCATCCACGCGTTGATCAGGAGGACGACGGCGACGCCCAGCGCCGCAGTCACCAGGAGGAGCAGCAGCCGGATCAGTGGGTCGCCGGCGTCCCGTTCTCCGTCGGAGATCAGCAACCCGACGGCGAACGTGGCGGGGACGGTGGCCGCCAACAGCACCACCGCGGCCTTGGTCATCCGGCCTGAGCGCCGCCGGGCGTCCATGATCTGTCCGGCCCGCTCATCGTCCGTCGGGTCGCCCGCAGTATTCCTCCTGGTCACCGTCGTCCCCGCTCCGCACGCCACCGCCCACACCGCGACCACAGCAACGATGACCGGCCGGACCCGCACCTCTGACGCTCTCCCCGTATTCGTCATCGCCGTTCCCCACCCCGCCGTCGGCGACGCCACGCACCTCTGACGAAACCCGCCCGAGGATTGATCGGACAACCCCATTAGGCTGGACAGGTTCTGTCCGGATCGCGCCTGGAGCCGTCTCATGACCACGACACTGCCCGCGTACGACGAGGTCGTCGCGCGCTTCGAACCGGTGATCGGCCTGGAGACCCACGTCGAGCTGGGCACGAACACCAAGATGTGGTGCGGTTGCCCGACCGACTTCGGTGGCGAGCCGAACACCCGGGTCTGCCCGGTGTGCCTGGGCCTGCCCGGTTCGTTGCCGGTGGCCAACAAGGCGGCGATCGAGGCGATCATCCGGATCGGTCTGGCGTTGAACTGCTCGATCGCCGAGTGGTGCCGGTTCGCCCGGAAGAACTACTTCTACCCGGACATGCCGAAGAACTTCCAGATCAGCCAGTACGACGAGCCGATCTGCGTCGACGGTTACCTGGACGTCGAGGTGGGCGGCGAGACGGTGCGGATCGAGATCGAGCGGGTGCACCTGGAGGAGGACACCGGCAAGACGCTGCACGTCGGTGGTGCCACTGGCCGGATCCACGGCGCGACGGAGTCGTTGGTCGACTACAACCGGGCCGGCATCCCGCTGGTCGAGATCGTGACCAAGCCGATCACCGGCACCGGTGCGCTCGCCCCCGAGGTGGCCCGTGCGTACGTCGCCGAGCTGCGGGACGTGATCCGCTCCCTCGGCGTCTCGGACGTGCGGATGGAGGAGGGTTCGCTGCGGTGTGACGTGAACACGTCGCTCAACCTGCCGGGCGCGGAGTGGGGCACCCGTACCGAGACGAAGAACGTCAACTCGTTGCGGTCGGTGGAACGGGCGGTCCGTTCGGAGATGCTGCGGCAGGCGTCGGTGCTCGACGCGGGCGGTCGGATCACCCAGGAGACGCGCCACTTCCACGAGGACACCGGTGACACCACCCCGGGTCGCTCGAAGGAGACGGCGACCGACTACCGGTACTTCCCGGAGCCGGATCTGGTGCCGATCGCCCCGGACCCGGCCTGGGTCGCCGAGCTGAAGGCCGCCCTGCCGGAGCTGCCCCGGGTGCACCGGCGTCGGCTCCAGGAGCAGTGGGGTCTCTCCGACCTGGACATGCAGTCGGTGTTGAACGCGGGCGCGGTCGAGCTGATCGAGGCCACCGTGGCTGCCGGCACCACCCCTGCGGCGGCGCGCAAGTGGTGGCTGGGTGAGCTGTCCCGCCGGGCCAACGAGAGCGGCGTGGAGCTGGCCCAGATCGGCGCGACCCCCGCCCAGGTGGCCGAGCTTCAGGGGCTGGTCGACGCCGGCAAGCTCAACGACAAGATGGCCCGTACGGTGCTGGAGGGTGTGGTCGACGGTGAGGGCTCGCCCACCGAGATCATGACCAGCCGGGGCCTGGAGGTCGTGTCGGACACGGGCGCGTTGACCGCCGCCGTGGACGAGGCGATCGCCGCGAACCCCGGCATCGCCGACAAGATCCGCAGTGGCAAGGTCGCGGCGGTCGGTGCGCTGGTCGGCGCGGTCATGAAGACCACCCGTGGTCAGGCCGACGCCGCCGCCGTCCGCACGCTGATCCTGGAGCGCCTCGGCGTCCAGGGCTGAGATCCACCCGGAGTTGGCCGCCGCCGCGACCGGCGGCGGCCCTCCGTCATCCCCTGTCGACCACCCCGCACCCCTCGTGAGGGCGTCAACGGCGACGCCTGGATGGAGCCACCGTGACCCAGCACGACCTCGATGTCCTCGACGAGATCCAGCGGCGGGTGCTCTGGCTCGCCACCCGGATCGTGGACGCCGCCAACCACGACCGGGCCACCGGTGACGGTGTGAAGGTCGGCGGCCACCAGGCGTCCAGCGCCTCCCTGGTCACGGCGATGACCGCGCTGTGGTTCGCGCACCTGGACGCCGAGGACCGGGTCGCCGTCAAGCCGCACGCCTCCCCGGTGTTCCACGCCATCCAGTACCTGCTGGGCAACCTGGACCGCTCCTACCTGCCCCGGCTGCGGGCCCGTGGTGGCCTCCAGTCGTACCCGTCGCGCACCAAGGACCCGGACGCTGTGGACTTCTCCACCGGCTCGGTCGGCCTGGGCGCGGCGGCGCCGCTGTTCGCCGCCGCCACCCGGCGGTACGTCGACGCGCACTTCGGGGCCCGCCCGCACTCCCGGTTCGTGGCGCTGATCGGCGACGCCGAACTGGACGAGGGCAACATCTGGGAGGCGGTGGCCGACCCCGCCACGACCGGGCTGGGCAACGTCATGTGGCTCGTCGACTTCAACCGCCAGTCGCTGGACCGGGTGGTGCCGGGCATCCGGATCAACCAGTGGCGGGGGCAGTTCGAGGCGGCCGGCTGGCACGTCGTGGAGGTCAAGTACGGCCGTAAGCTCGCCGAGGCGTACGCCCGGCCGGGTGGCGAGGCGCTGCGCGACTGGATCGACGCGATGCCCAACGAGCAGTACCAGTCGCTGTTCGGGTTGACCGGCCCGGCCCTGCGCAAGCAGTTCCTGGACGGCGCGCCGGCCGGGATCGCCGAGCTGATCGCCGACATCACCGACGAGGACCTCGGCCCGCTCGTCACCGACCTGGGCGGGCACGACCTTCAGGCGATGCTCGACGCGTACGCCCAGTGCGACGCGGTCACCGACCGGCCCAGCGTCGTCTTCGCGTACACCGTGAAGGGTTGGGGTCTGCCCATCGCCGGCAACCCGCGCAACCATTCGGCGTTGCTCAGCACCGAGCAGGTCGCGACGCTGCGGGCCGCGCAGGGTCTCACCGCCGAGACCGAGTGGGACCGCCTCGACCCGGCGTCACCCGCCGGCATCCGGGCCGGCGCCCGCCGGGAGGCGCTGTCCCGCGCGCCCCGCGAGCGCGCGTTGGGGGTCACCGTCCCGGAGAGCACGGGAGTACGCGCCAACAAGCCGATCTCCACCCAGGAGGTCTTCGGTCGGGTGCTGGTGGACCTGGCCCGGGACCGGGAGGTGGGCCGTTACCTCGTCACCACCGCCCCTGACGTGGCGACCTCCACCAACCTCGCCGGGTTCATCAACAAGACCGGGGTGTTCGCCCCCACCGAGCAGCGTTCCTGGACCGAGGACCGGATGCTGCGCTGGACCGAGAGCCCATCCGGGCAGCACATCGAGCTGGGCATCTCGGAGATGAACCTGTTCCTGCTGCTGGGCCAGCTCGGCCTGTCCTGGGACCTGTCCGGGCAGCCGCTGCTGCCGGTGGGGACGGTCTACGACCCGTTCGTGCTGCGGGGCCTCGACGCGTTCCTGTACGGCACGTACTCCGGCTCCCGGTTCGTGGTGGCCGGCACCCCGTCCGGCATCACCCTGGCCCCCGAGGGCGGTGCCCACCAGTCCACCATCACCGCGTCGGTCGGCCTGGAGCTGCCCGGGGTGACCTTCCTCGAACCCGCGTACGCGGGCAGCCTCGACTGGTTGCTGTGCGACGCGCTCGGGCAGATCGCCGGTGGGTCGAGCCCGGCGACGACGGCCGCGCCGACCGAGGACGGGGCCTACTACTTCCGGTTGAGCACCCGCCCGCTGGACCAGGCGCCGTTCGAGGCGGCCCGGGCCCGGCTCGGCGACGCGGTCCTGCGTCGGCAGGTGGTCGCCGGGGCGTACCGGCTGGTCGACGCGCACCAGGCGTACCCGCACCTGGTCGACGCCCCGGTGGTGCAACTGGCCGCCTCCGGCGCGGTGCTGCCCGAGGTGCTGGCCGCCGCGGCGGAACTGGCCGACGAGGGCGTCGCCGCGCACGTGGTGGACGTGACGTCGCTGGACCGGCTGTACCGGGCCTGGCAGCGCACCCTGCGACAGGGTGTGCGGACGGCCACGGTGCCGAGTGTGCCGGGGGCGCTGCGGTCCGCGTTCGCCGACCGGGTGCCGGTGGTGACGGTGCACGACGCGGCGTCGCACGCGATGGCCTGGCTCGGGTCGGCGGTCGGCGCGCCGGCGGTGCCGCTCGGGGTGGACGAGTTCGGCCAGTCCGGCACCGTCGCGGAGCTGTACGAGGTGCACGACCTGCTGCCCGGCAGCATCGTCAACGCGGCGCTGGCCGCCATCGCCCTGCGCTGACCGCCCCGCCCTCAGCTCGTCGGGGTCGGTGTCGGCGTCGGGGTGCCCGAGGGCGGCGCTCCGGCGGTCGGGTTCTCCACCAGGCGTCGTTCCAGGTTGACCTGGGCCTGCCCGGTGCCGCCGACGGTGATGGTGTCGTACGCCTGGAGCATCTTCTGCTGGTCGAAGTAGAGCACGCTCATCGACAGCGGGGTGGGCTTCTCACCCTCCAGCCCGCGCAGCCCGGCACCGCCGGTCGAGCCCTCCACCATCAGCGTGGTGGGCTGCTGCCCCGGCGCCTGCGGCAGCTTGGACACCTGCCGGGCGTGGGTGTGCCCGGCCAGCACCAGCGGGCAGGTGCCGGAGAGCGGGCCGGCGGATGCCGGGTCGTGCACGAGCGCGATGTCGACCGGTCGCGGTGCGGCGCGGACCGTCGCGGCGAGGTCGATGCCGGCGCCGACCACCTGGTCGGCGACCTGCGGGGTCAGCCCGCTGCCGGCCGGTGAGGTGTTCTTGTCCGGGGTGAAGCGCGGGTCGCCGATGCCGGCGATGGTCAGGCCGGCGACGGTGGTCGTGGAGTTGTCCAGCACGATGGCGTTGGACTGCCGGGCCACCGCGGCGGCGGTCTTGTCGGAGTCGTGGTTGCCGCGGATGAAGACGTACGGCTTCTTGAGCAGGCTGATCGAACCGACGAAGGACGCCTCCGGTTCGCTGCCCCAGTCGGTGATGTCCCCGGTGTCGATCACCACGTCGATGCCGAACTGCTCCACGACGGTGCGGATCAGCTGCCAACCGGTCGGGTTGAGGTGCATGTCGGAGACGTGCAGGACCCGGGTGGTGCCCGGGGCCGGCTCGTACACCGGTAGCGCCGAGACCGTGGTGTAGAGCTGGCTGACGTTGCCGACCAGGCGTTGCAACTGTTCGGCGTACTTGGTGTAGTCGTTGGCGATCCGGCGGGCGTCACCGACGATGGCGGGCGCGTTGACCAGCAGCCCCTCGTAGCGTGGTTCCTCGATCGCCTGGGGTCGCAGGGTGGCCGCCGCCGTGCCGAGGCTGCCGGCGGTGAACAGCAGCGCCAGCCCGCCCGCCCAGGCCGTCCGCCGGGAGTTCCGGAAGACCAACCCGGCCAGGATCAGGGTGACGAGCACCGACGCGCCGAGCGTCCGCAGGCCGAGCCGCATGATGCCGGAGCGGACGTCCTCCACGGCGCTCTGGCTCGCCCGGCTGATGCTGGCCGGGTCGTCGAGCAGCGCCTCGGTGCGGCCCTGGTCGAGCGCGCCGAGCCGCACGGTGAGGTGGGTCGGCCCGTCATGGCTGTCGAGCAGCAGCGCGCCGAGCGGTGGGATGTCGACGGTGGTGCCGCCGTCGCGGGCGGGGGAGATGCTGAGGTTGGCGCGGAACGGGCCGATGTCGGTGTCCACCCGACCGCCGGCCAGCACCCCGAGCGCCGCCCCGGCCAGGGCGATGGCGAGGACGGCGCCGATCAGCCCGGTGCGCCGGAGCGGCCCGGCCAGCGTTGCCCACCGGCCGTTCGGGCGCGGCAGATCGCCGCCGGCGGCCGGGGTGTCCCGGTCGTCGGCGTCGTCGTGCGGCTGGTCGCGTTGCCCGTCCATGCTGAGATTCTGACCTGCCCGTCGGAAGATCTTGGCAAACCTGAGCGGATGGTGACGAACGTCAGCTGCGTCCGCCGTCACCGCCGGCGAAGACCACCCGCAGGAGTCGGTCGTCGTCGCCGGCCGGGTCACCCCGCCCGTCGTGGTTGGAGGTGCCCACCCAGAGCGACCCGTCCGGTGCGGCGGCGACCGCACGCAGTCGGCCGTACCGGTTGGTGAGCAGATCGGTGGGCTGGCCGAGCAGCGTACCCGTGTCGGTCAACTCCATCACCCAGAGGCGCTTGCCCCGCAGGCAACCGGCGACCAGCAGCTGGTCCGCGGCGGACAGACCGGAGCAGGACGCGTCGGAGGTCGCCCACTGCGTGATCGGGTCGGTGAAACGCTTGTCGCCGGCCCGCCCCTCGACCTCCGGCCAACCGTAGTTGCCGCCCTTGGTGATCTGGTTGATCTCGTCCCACGTGTTCTGGCCGAACTCGACGGCGTACATCCGCTTGGCCGCGTCCCAGGTGAAGCCCTGGACGTTGCGGTGGCCCAGGGACCAGACCGGGGATCCGGGGTACGGGTTGCCGGCGGAGGGTTTGCCGTCCGGTGTGATCCGGAGGATCTTGCCGCCGAGGCTCTTCACGTCCTGTGAGAGGGGTCGTTCGCCCGCGTCGCCCGTGCTGACGTAGAGCTGCCCGTCGGGGCCGAAGCCCAACCCACCGCCGTTGTGCACGTTGGCCTTGGGAATGCCGGTCAGGATCGGGGTGGGCTGACCGCCGAGTTCCAACCGGGCGACCCGGTTGTCCCGCGCGGAGGTGTAGTAGACGAAGACCGACCGGTCCTGGGCGTAGTTCGGGGAGACCGCGATGCCCAGAAGGCCGCCCTCGCCGGCCGCCGCCACGTCGGGAATCGTCTGTGCCGGCCGGACCCGCAGCCCGTCCGGCCCGGACTCCGGGCCGACCTGGAGGATCCGACCGTTGTCCCGTTCGGTGACCAGCGCGCCACCGTCGGGCAGGAAGGCGATGCCCCACGGCACGCGCAGGCCCTTGGCCAGGACTGTCGTCACCGCCTGCCGGGCCGCGCCGCCGGGGCTCGCCGACGCGGACGGCGTCGGCAGGTTGGGCGGCTCGCCGGCCCGGTCGGGCTCCGGCTCGCCGAAACTGCAACCGGAGGCGAGCAGCAGCGCCGCGCAGGACGCCGCGAGGGTCACCCGGAGGCGACGGACGCGAGGGTACGGGGGACGGGCTCTCACCCGGCCCAGGGTAGCCCGCCGGAGCGCCCGGTCGGGCCCGTCACGATCCGACGGGTGCCGGTGACCGGGCCGACGGTCCCCGGTGGACCACTCACCGTGCCCGTACGGCCAACAGCGCGGTGTCGTCCTCACGGCCGTTGACCGAGGCGAGCAGCAGGTCGCACACCTCGTCGAGGGGCAGCGTGTCGGTGCCGGTCAGTCGGCCCACCAGGTCGGCCAGTCCCTCGTCGATGGGCCGGTCCCGACGCTCGATCAGCCCGTCGGTGTAGAGCAACAGGGTGTCGCCGACGGCCAGGCTCGTCGGCCTACTGGTCCGCGGCGACGAGCGGGACAGACCGAGCAGCGGCTCCGGCGCCGCCTCCAGGACCTCCACCGCACCGCCGGCACGGACCACCACGACCGGTGGGTGCCCGGCGTTGGACCAGGTCACCTCGTGGACGCCGGCGACCTGCGGGCAGATCCGGACCAGCGTCGCGGTGGCCGCGATCGGCAGCCGCAGGCCGCGGATCGCGGCGTCCAGGTCACTCATCAGCGCCCCGACGCCGTCGGGTCGACCGAAGGCGTTGCCCCGCACCAGGTTGCGCAGCTGGCCCATGGCCGCCGCCGCCTCGATGTCGTGCCCCGCCACGTCACCGATGGTGGCGATCACGTCGCCGTCGGGCTGGACGAAGGCGTCGTACCAGTCCCCGCCCACCTCCACCTGGTCGGCGGCCGGCTGGTAGCGGGCCGTCAGCTCCAGCTCCGGCACGTTCGGCAGCTGGGGCAGCATGCTGTGTTGCAGGACCTCGGCGACGTGCCGCTGCTCGCCGTACATCGAGCTGTTGCCGACGGCCTGGCCAGCACGGCGGCCGATCTCGACCGCGGTGAGCAGGTCCCGGTCGTCGAACTGCTGACGCTCCGCGCTGTTGACGAGGGTGATCGCGCCGAGCACGGTGCCGCCGGCACCCCGCACCGGCACGCTCAGGTAGGAGGCGATGCCGAGACGAGCGGCGATCGACACCATCTCCGGGTCGGTGGTGCCCCTCGCCACGTCGGCCAGGGACGCCACGCTGCCGAGTCGGGGCTGGCCGGTGCGGAGGACCGACCGGATGATCGACGTCGGGCTCAGACCGGTGCGCAGCAGCTCACCGAAGCGTTCGACGTCGGCGGTGCGGGCCGGGTCGTGGTGCACCGAGACCACCTCGCGGGGCCTGCCGGTCGGCCCGACCACGGTGAGCAGGCACCAGTCGGCCAGCGGCGGCACCATGCTGGCGGCGAGCCGGCGCAACGCGGTGCCCACGTCGAGTGTGTCGGCGAGCGTCTCGCTCACTCCCGCCACCAGCTCCAACCGGTCGTGCGCCTGCACGACCCGCCGCTGTGCCTCCCGCGCGCCGTCGAGGGCGATCCGCAGCCGCAGCTCCGACGAGCACGCGGCGGCCAGGTCGGCCAGCGTCCGCAGTTGGGCGCTCGTCCACGCGCGGGGCTTGTTGTCGATGGCGCACAGCGAGCCGAGCACCCGGCCGGAGAGGTCGGTGAGCGGCATCCCGGCGTACGCCACCACGCCGAGGTCGTCGATGGCCAGATTGTCCCGGACACGCGGGTAGAGCCGGGCGTCCGGCAGCACCATCGGCACCTCGATGTCCACGACGTGCTGGCAGAACGAGTGGCTCAGCGGGGTCTGCCGGCGCTGCGACCAGGGCTCCGGCAACCCGACCGCGCCCGGAAAGAACTGCCGGTCGGCGGAGACCAGGGAGACCAGCGCCACCGGTACGTCCAGCAGGTCGCTGACCAGCCGGGCGAACCTGTCGAACGCCTCGTCCGGCACGGCGTCCAGCCCGGTGTCGTGGAGCGCACGCAGTCGCGCCGCGTCGCCGAGCGCCGCAGGTGGCACGCTCGAACGCCGGGCGTTGGCGGGGGAGCCGTCGGTCATCGAGCACCTGTCTGCCGGGGAGGACGACGGCCCTCCGACCTTTCGTTATACCTCTTCCCGGCCCGGATCCGACCTCGCTGTGCCGAGTCTCGCTCGCCCCGACGGCCCGCGCCAGCCCACGGGTTACCCGATCCCCGCCGCGCCCACACGGGCCGCCGCGTCGGGGACTATCGTCGGCGGACGTGAAGGTATGGATCCCGCACCAGGCCGGCCTGAACCTCATGGGCGAGCTGCCCCCGGACGTGAGGGTGGAGGTGTTCGAGCACGCCGATCGGATGCCGTCCGACCCCGCCGACGTCCG
The DNA here is from genome assembly GCF_900091505.1 of Micromonospora chokoriensis. NCBI lineage: Bacteria > Bacillati > Actinomycetota > Actinomycetes > Micromonosporales > Micromonosporaceae > Micromonospora > Micromonospora chokoriensis. The sequence goes on along the minus strand of NZ_LT607409.1, from coordinate 6,855,849 downwards.
CGTCTGGGTGCCACCGTTCCTGGGCGGCTCGGACGGGACGGCGGTGCTGCGGGAGTTGCCCGACGTGGCGGTGGTGCAGCTGCTCTCCGCCGGAGCGGACGCCTGGGCCGGCCGGACACCGCCGGGTGTCACGCTCTGCGACGCCAGGGGAGTGCACGACCCGTCCACCGCCGAGTGGGTCGTCACGGCGATCCTCGCCCAGTTGCGGGCGTTCCCGGCGTTCGTCCGGGCGCAGGCCGAGCGGCGCTGGGCGTACGACGGGAACACCCCCACCGACGAGCTGACCGGCAAACGGGTGCTCATCGTCGGGGCCGGTTCGATCGGCACCGCGGTGCGGGACCGGCTCGCCCCGTTCGAGGTGAGTTTCACGCTCGTCGCGCGGACCGCCCGCCCGGAGCAGGGGGTGTACGGCGTGGAGGAGCTGCCCCGGCTGCTGCCCGACGCCGACGTGGTGGTGGTGATCGTGCCGCTCACCGAGCAGACCCGTGGCCTCATCGACAAGGACTTCCTCGCCGCGATGCCCGACGGGGCTCTGCTGGTCAACGCCGCCCGGGGGCCGGTGGCCCACACCGAGGCGCTCGTCGCCGAGCTGGCCACCGGTCGGATCGCGGCGGCGCTGGACGTCACCGACCCGGAGCCGCTGCCCGCCGACTCACCGCTCTGGGCGATGCCCAACGTGTTGCTCACCCCGCACGTGGCCGGGTCGGTGCGAGGTCTGCTGCCGCGCGCCTACCGACTGGTCGGTGACCAGGTGCGTCGTTTCGCCGCCGGGCAGCCGCTGATCAACACGGTGGTCGACGGTTACTGACCGGGCGTCTCGGCCGTGGTGTGCGGCAGTGCCTGGCCGGTGGCGGACACCAGCCGGGGCAGGTCCACACCGCGTACCGCCGGCAGGGTGACCTGCTGGCCGTCGTCGAGCCGGGCGACCGCCCGCCCGCGCTCGTCGGTGACCAGCTCGATGACCTGGTCCCAGGTGATCCGGCGCTGCCCGGCCAACGCCCGTACGCGCAGCCCGTCCGCGTCGGCCTCGGTGCCGGCCCGCCAGGCCCAGACCGCGACGGCGAGCGGCACGAGCAGCACCGGCAGAAGGTAGGACCGGGCGGTGGCCAGCGGCAGGGCGCCGATGAAGGCGATGACCGCGGCGACCAGGATGGCTTGGTTGTGTCGGAAGCGGACCGTGTCGGGCTTACTCACCCTCCGATGATCCCACCCCCGGCCGGTCCGGCTCGCGCCGGGCGGTGCCAGCAGGGCGCGGCACACCGTACAGTGACACAGGTCATTGTCTCCTGCCGGTGACCGGCACGTAACCGATCCGGTCACCGCTCGTTGCCACTTGTTGAGCAGCGGACCCGCAACGTCCGATGCCCCGCACCGTCGTACCGCCCCCGTGCCCCCTCACGAAGGCGACCGCCGTGCTCCTCGCGTACCCGTTCCGCGTTCTCGTCCCCCGTCGGGCGGCGCCGGAGGCCGCCACGTCCACGGCGGTGACGCTGCTCCTTCTCGCCGGCGCCTTCGGCCTGGTTCCGAGCCCGGTGGTGATCGCGCTGGCCGTCGGCGCCGGCGCCACGGTCGCCGGCGTGCGACTCTCCCGGCTGGCCGGCCGACACTCCGCCGGTCCCTCGCCGCGTGTGGCGAGCGTGCTGCTCGACGCGACAGTGGTGACCGCCGGTCTCACCGCCGTCGTGCTGCCCCTGGCGGCCCCCGGGCTGAGCGTCGCCGTGCTGGTCGGGTCGCTGGCCGTGGCGGTCCTCGCGGCGTGCGGTCTCCGTCGCCTGCCCGGCCGGACGCGTCCGTCGCCCGGGGCCCGGCTGCGCCGGCTGGTCGAGTCGGGCGGCCCGGCAGTCGGTGTGGCCCTCACCGGTTGGCTGCTGCTCCCGCGCGACGGCCTGTCCGATCCGGCTCGGTTGGTCACCTCGTTGGCGCTCGGCGGGCTGGGCATGGCGGCGCTGGACGCGCTCTCGGGGCCACGGCGGCACTCGGGCGCGGCGGTCTGTCGGGGCGGTGTCCTGCTCACGCTGGGCGGGTTGGTGCTGTCGGCCGCGCTGCCGTCCGCGCCGGCGGGCCGGGTGGCGCTGCTGGCCGTACCCCCGTTGGTGTTCGGGATGCTGCTCGTCGCGGTCGGTGCGCAGGTCGCTGTGGACGCCGGTGCGGGGGAGCCGGCGCAGCCGGTCGCCGCGGCCTGGCCGCGGGCGGTGCTGCCGGCGGCGGTGCTGCTGCTGGCGGCCGGCCTGCACCTGGCGGCGGGCCACGCTCTGGACCGGACGAGCGTGGTGCTGGCTCTGGCGGCGGTGCCGCCCCTGATGGTGCGCGAGCTGTTCAGGGTGGGCGAGGCGTCCACTACCGAACGGCGGGCCGCACACCGCCGCCGTGCGGCTCGTGGGGTCCGGCACCGCGCGGAGCAACCGCGCTGGCTGGGCAGGTCGGAGCTGCCACCCGCCCCGCCCGCGCGCGACCCGACCACCGCGAGCGGGGTCGGCGCGGCCTGGCAGCCCGGTGCGGCCTGGTCCACGCTCGACCGGCGGCCCGTCCCGGCCGGAGGCGGTGGCCCGGGCGACCGGGCGGCCCTGCTGGACGCCCTGGCCGCGATCGGTGACGTGCCGGTGCCGACCGGGGCGCTGCTGCTGGTGGACCTGCACGGCACCGATTCGGTCGGCCCGACGGTCCGGGAGGACGTGCTGGCCGAGGCGGTGCACCGGGCCCGCGCGGTGATCGCCCCCGACGACCTGGTCACCGGGTGCACGGGTACCGGCTTCGCCGTGGTCACGGCCGCCGGTCCGGTGCTGGCGTACGCGCTGGGCACCCGGCTGCTGGCGGCGCTCAGCCCGCCCTACTCGGTGCCCGGCGTCGTGCTGCGGGTGCAGACGAGCATCGGGTTGGCCGAGGTGAGTGGGGCCGGGCCGGCGGATGTGCTCCGTCAGGCCGAGCTGGCCCGCCGCCGGGCGGTGCAGTTGGGCCGGGACCGGGTCGAGTGGTACGACGCGTTCCTGGAGGAGCAACTGGTCCGCCGGCTCGACCTGGAACGCGAGCTGCCCGGTGCGGTGGCGCGCGGCGAGTTGGACCTCGTCTACCAGCCGGTGCTCGACCTGGCCGACGGGCAGCCGGTGGGGGCGGAGGCTCTGCTGCGGTGGCGGAGCCCGGTGCTCGGCACGGTGCTCCCGGCCGAGCTGCTGCCGGTCGCGGAGGACCTGGATCTGGTCGGTGAGCTGGAATGGTGGGTCCTGGACCGGGCCTGCCGGCAGTTGTCCAACTGGTCGGTGGGCGTCCGTGAGCTGTGGATGGCGGTGAACGTGACGACCCGGGAGCTGACCACCCCCGACTTCGTGCAGCGGGCGGCGGCCGTGCTGGCCGCGTACGGGGTGCCGCCGGAGCGGCTCGTGGTGGAGGTGAGCGAGCCGCGGGTCGCCGCCGACCTGTCGACGGTGGTGGCCCGGCTGGCCGGGCTGCGCTCCTTGGGCGTACGCACCGCGTTGGACGACTTCCGGGCCGAACACGCCTCGTTGGCGCAGCTCCGCCGGCTGCCGATCGACCTGTTGAAGGTGGGTCCGGAGTTGGTGGGCGCGCGGTCGGACGGGCAGCCGCCGTTGATCGACGTGGTGGTCAACGTCGGCGAGCGGCTGGGCGTGGAGATCGTCGCGGAGGAGTTGGAGTCGCCGACCCAGGTGGAGGGGGCCCGCCGGGGTGGCTGTCGGTTCGGGCAGGGGTTCGCGCTGGCCCGGCCGGCGACGGCCGAGCGGGTCGAGGCGTACTTCGAGGAGTTCCCCTCCGCGTCTCGCTGAACCGGTTCATCTCTCCCGGGGTGGTGCGGTGCTGCCGCGGGGCGTGAGGTGGGGCGTCTCGTCCTCCACCCGGCCGGCCGGCTCCCCGCCGACGACGGCGAGAAGGTGGCGCGCGGCGTGCGCCCCGTACGCGGCGATGTCCCGGCCCAACGCGGTCAGCGGTGGGTGCACCAGGCGGCACAGCGGCGAGTCGTCCCAGGCCACGATGGACAGGTCGGTGGGCACGGTGAGCCCCATCTCCTGGGCCACGGAGAGCCCGGCGACGGCCATCACGTCGTTGTCGTAGATGACCGCCGTGGGCCGCTGGGCGGAGCTGAGCAACCGGCGGGTGGCCCGGCCGCCCTCCTCGCCGGTGTAGTCGGACGAGACGGTGACGGCGTCGGCCAGGCCGAGCCGCCGGCAGACCGCCGTGAAGGCCTCGGTGCGGATCGCCGTGTGCCGCAGGTCGGGCAGGCCACCGACCCGGGCGATCCGCCGGTGCCCGAGCGCGACGAGGTACTCCACCGCCTCGGTCAGCGCGGCGGCGTCGTCGGACCAGATGCTGGCCAGCTCACCCGTGCCGCCGGGCCCGCCGATCACCACCGCCGGCAGTTGCAGGTGCTCCAGCGCGGGGATGCGGCGATCGTGGCTGCGCAGGTCGCAGACGAGCACCCCGTCCACCCGACGTTCGCCCCACCAGCGCCGGTAGACCGCGATCTCGGCGTCGTGGTCGCTGACCACCTGGAGGGTCAGCGCGTACGAGCGGGCGGAGAGTTCGGCCTCGACGCCGCTGATCAGCGCCATGAAGAACGGCTCGACCCCGAGTGTGCGGGCCGGTCGGCACAGGGCCAGGCCGACCGCCCCGGCGGTGGCGGCGGAGAGGGCGCGGGCGGCGCTGCTGGGGCTGAACCCGATCTCCGTGGCGATGGTCAGGATCCGCTGCCGGGTGGCCTCGGAGACGCCGGGCTGGCCGTTGAGCGCGTACGACACCGCCCCCTTGGACACCCCGGCGCGTCGGGCGACGTCGGCGATTGTCGGCCGCTTCACCGGTGTGCTCCTTCGCTCTCCGGCCGTTGACAGCCCCAAATCCGGACCGTACGGTGGCTCAACTTATCCGGTTCAGTCCCCATCGTTCGATGCAGAAGGTGCGGTGCAGTCGTGAGCCGACAGGCACTCTACGACGGGTGGACGCTGCGCGCGGCCCACGGAGCGGAGGTGCCGGCCGAAATCGCCGGACGGGCCGTGCCGGCGACAGTACCCGGCTGCGTGCACACCGACCTGCTCGACGCCGGGCTGATCCCCGACCCCTACCTCGACGACAACGAGCTGGCGCTGGCCTGGATCGGGCGCACCGACTGGACGTACCAGACGACCTTCCGGCCGCCACCCGGCGACCACGACCGGGTCGACCTGGTCTGCGCCGGCCTGGACACCGTCGCCACCGTCACCGTCAACGGGGTCGAGGTGGGCCGCACCGCGAACATGCACCGCGGCTACCGGTTCGACGTCCGACCGCTGCTCCGCGACGGCGACAACGACCTGGTCGTCGCGTTCGACTCCGCGTACCGCTACGCCGAGGCGCAGCAGCAGCGACTCGGCGACCGGCCGAACGCCTACCCGGAACCGTTCCACTTCATCCGCAAGATGGCCTGCAACTTCGGCTGGGACTGGGGCCCGACACTGGTGACCGCCGGCATCTGGCAGGAGATCGGCCTGCACGCCTGGTCCACCGCCCGGCTGGCCACCGTCCGCCCACTGGTCACCATGGACGGTGGTGACGGCCGGGTGGAGGTGCACGTCGAGGTCGAACGGGCCGTGGACGTCCCGCTGACCGTCCGGGCCGCCGTCGCCGGCGTCCGCGCCGACGTGGTCGTCCCCGCCGGCCGGCGCACGGCCGTGCTGACCCTCACCGTCCGCGAGCCCGCGCTCTGGTGGCCCCGGGGGTACGGCGACCAGACGCGCCACCCGATCCATGTGACTCTGCACGCGCCCGACGGCGACACGGTGGACACCTGGTCGCACCGGATCGGCTTCCGCTCGGTCCGTCTGGACACCACGCCCGACGAGCACGGCACCCCGTTCTCGTTGTCGGTCAACGACGTCCCGGTCTTCGTCCGAGGGGTCAACTGGATCCCCGACGACGTGTTCCCCAACCGGGTCACCCGCGACCGGTTGACCGAGCGGTTCGACCAGGCGGTGGGGGCCAACGTCAACCTGCTGCGCGTCTGGGGCGGCGGCCGGTACGAGTCGACGGACTTCTACGACCTCGCCGACGAGCGCGGTCTGCTCGTCCAGCAGGACTTCCTCTTCGCCTGCGCCGCCTACCCGGAGGAGGAGCCCTTCGCCACCGAGGTGGCCGCCGAGGCCGCCGAGCAGGTGACCCGCCTGACCCCGCACCCGTCCCTGGTGCTCTGGACCGGCAACAACGAGAACATCTGGGGTTGGCACGACTGGGACTGGCAACAGCCCCTCGACGGGCGCACCTGGGGGCGGGGCTACTACCTCGACGTGCTGCCCCGGATCGTCGGCGACCTGGACCCGACCCGCCCGTACTGGCCGGGCAGCCCCTGGTCGGGCACCGAGGCCATCCACCCCAACGACCCGGCGCACGGCACCACCCACATCTGGGACGTGTGGAACACCGACGACTACACGAGATACCGGGAGTACGTGCCGCGCTTCGTCGCCGAGTTCGGCTACCAGGCCCCACCGGCGTACGCCACACTGCGCCGGGCACTGAGCGACGAACCCCTCGCCCACGACTCACCCGGCATGGCACACCACCAGAAGGCGGCCGACGGTGACGCCAAACTCCAACGCGGCCTGGACGCGCACCTGCCCGCCCCGGCGGACTTCGACGACTGGCATTACCTGACGCAGCTCAACCAGGCCCGTGCCATCCAGCTCGGGGTGGAGCACTTCCGCTCCCACCGGGACGTCTGCGCCGGCACCATCGTGTGGCAGCTCAACGACTGCTGGCCGGTGACCTCCTGGTCGGCCGTCGACGGCGACGGCCGACGCAAACCCCTGTGGTACGCGCTGCGCCACGCGTACGCCGACCGGCTCCTCACCGTGCAACCGCGCGACGGTGGTCTCGCCCTGGTGGCGGTCAACGACAGCGGCACGCCCTGGCGGGCGTCGTCGTCGGTGACCCGGGTGGCAGTCAGCGGTGAGTCCCGGGCGAAGAACTCGTTCGATCTCGATGTCCCGGCGTACTCCGCGGTGGTGCTGGCGCTGCCGGCGGACCTGGCCCGGCCGGACGACGGCCGCCGCGAGGTGCTGGTCGCGGAGGCCGGCGACACCGCGGAGCGCGCCCTGTGGTTCTTCGCCGAGGACCGGGACGTGCACTGGCCGGCGGCGGAGTGGGACGCGACTGTCGAGCCGTACGACGGTGGCCAGCGGGTCCGGGTCACGGCCCGCACGGTGCTGCGCGACCTGACCCTGTTCCCGGACCGGCTGGACCCGTCGGCGTCCGTCGACAAAGCCCTGGTCACCCTGCTGCCGGGTGAGTCAGCGACGTTCACCGTCCGCGCGGCGACGCCGCTGGACCCGGCGGCCCTCATCGCCCGCCCGGTGCTGCGCTGCGTCAACGACATCCGCTGACGCTGACCCTCCCGCCCGCTCGATCACCACGAATTCGCCGATGGTGCGGTATCCCGCACGCTCGGATACCGCGATGTTGGCGAACTCGTGATGATCGAGGCGAGTCGGCCCCAGGCACCGATGGCCCCGATGACGGACAGTGATGGTCCGTGAGCGCCACCGTGCCTGGTCTCGCGCCGATCAGCGAATTCCTCCTTACGGCTTCCATACGCGCAGTCACATAACTTCGCCGTGTTTTCCGGCTGTCTGCGGTTGTGATCGTTTCTGGAGGTTCCGACGTGCGGATCAGTGCACGGCTGCTCGTGCCGATCTCGTTGGTGTTGGTCATGGCGTCCGGCGCCTGCGCCACCGGGGCGGCGGAGGTCGACCACGCCGACGTGGTGGTCACGACACTGCCCGACGGCAGGGTCCCGGGGTCGGACGAGGGCATGGGGTCGCGGACACCGACCGACGACGAGATCCCCGTCGAGGCGTCCGGCACCTTCGCCGCCGCCACCGGTCAGGGGCGCGTGATCGGCACCGGCAAGAGGCGGGTGCGCTACCGCGTCTCGGTGGAGAAGGGGATCGAGTGGGGGGACATCCCCGCCTGGAGGCCGAGTGGGTTCGCTGAGAGCATCGAACAGGTGCTGGCGGCCCCGAACGGCTGGACCACCTCCGCCAAGCATCCGGTCACCAACGCCGAGGTGCGTCTGACCAGAGCGTCATGGTCCTTCCAGCGGGTCGACACCTCGCGCGCCGACGTGGACGTGCGGCTCGCCACTCCGGCCACGGTGGACCGTCTCTGCGGTGCGAGCGGGGTCGACACCGAGGGGGTCTACTCCTGCCGGTACGGGAGGACGATCCTGATCAATCTGCGGCGCTGGCTCCAGGGCGCTCCCGGGTACCCGGTCAGCCTGGACGACTACCACGCCGGGGTGATCAACCACGAGTTCGGTCACTTCCTCGGCTTCGCCCACATGGAGTGCCCCGGTCCCGGTGAGGTCGGCCCGGTCATGATGACCCAGACGATCGATCTCGGCGGGTGTCTGCCCAACGTCAGCCCGTTCGCCGGGAACGGTCGGTTCATCAGCGGTCCGTGGGCACCGTCCTAATCCGGCTCGGACGTCAGCGCGGCGTTGTCCACCGGGTAGTGGCCTCCCTGGATCTGTCCGGGAGGCCACTACCCGCACGATCAGGCGCGGGCGGCGGCGAGCACCTGGCCGACCAGCGCGCCGGAGGTGCCGGAGCGCTCGTACTCGGGCCGGTTGAGGCTGCCGCCCATCAGCGGGGCCGGGTTGCGGTGCACGGCCGGGCTGTCCGAGCTGACCAGGGCCGCGAAGTGGTACTCGTCGGCGCCGGTCGCCTCGACGATCCGGGCGATGTTGCGCGGGGTGATGCCACCACCGGGCATGACGATGATCCGGCCGGCGGCACGGCGTACCAGCTCGGCGATGAGCGGGGCACCTTCCAGCACGCTGACCTCCTGGCCCGAGGTGAGCACCCGGTGCACGCCCAGCTCGATCAGCTGCTCCAGAGCCGCGTGCGGGTCGCGGGTCATGTCGAACGCGCGGTGGAAGGTGATGCTGGCGTCACCGGCGGCGGCGATCAACCGGCGGGTGGTCGGCACGTCGACGTCGCCCTCGGCGGTCAGCGCGCCGATCACGATGCCGTGCGCGCCGGCGGCGACAGCCGCCCGTACGTCCCGCTCCATGGCCTCGATCTCGAACGGCGAGTAGATGAAGTCACCGGCGCGGGGCCGGACGATCACGTGCACCCGGATCCGGTTGACGGCGCGCAGTGTCGTCTCGATGGTGCCCAGGCTGGGCGTCAGCCCACCGTCGAAGAGCGCGGAGCACAGCTCCACCCGGTCGGCGCCGGCCTCCTCGGCGGCGACCGCGCCCTCGACGCTGTCGATGCAGATCTCGAATGTGCTCATGACTCTTCCTTTTCGGTGCGAGACGACGTCGCTTCGGTGCGAGACGAGGTCGCTTGAGTGCGAGACGAGGTCGCTTGAGTGCGAGACGACGCCGCGGTCCAGTCGATGACGGCCGTGACGGCGCCGACCGGTTCGCCGCCGCCGAGCACCGGCACCTGGCGCAGCGCGTCGGCTCCGCCCACCGGCACGCCGACGGCGTCGAGGGCGGCGAGCGCGATGGCGGTGGTGGCTCGGGGTGAACCGTCGACCACCTTGACCGCGACGGCGTGACCGTCCGGGGCGGCCACCCCGAGCACGCCCTCGGCCCCACCCTTGGCCAGGACGCCGGGCAGCGCCCGCATCAGGTCGGTGTTGGGGTGCCCGTGCCAGCCGCCCACGTACTCCGGGAATTGGCGCATGGCCTGCGCGACCGCCGCCTCGTCGCTGCCGTCGGGTGCGGTGACCAACGCCTGGAATGTGCGGGCCAGGCCGGTCAGCGGCAGGCCGAACAGGGGCGCACCGCAACCGTCGACGGCGTGGTGCGCGACGGGCGTTCCGGCCATCCGGGCGACGGCGGCGGCGGTCTCCCGCTGCAACGGGTGCTCCGGGTCGAGGTAGTCGTGGATGCTCCAGGACCGGGCGACGCTGGCAACGAGCATCGCCGCGTGCTTGCCCGAGCAGTTCATCCGGATCCGGTCGCGCTGCCCGCCGGCGCGGATCAGCCGCTCCCGGGTCGGCTCGTCCTCCGGCCAGTCGACCGGGCAGCCGAGGGCGTCCTCGGTCAGGCCGGCACCGGCCAGCATCGCCCGGACCAGCTCGACGTGCCGGTCGTCGCCGGTGTGGCTGCCGGCCGCGAGCGCCAGCGCCGGGCCGGTCAGCTCGTCACCCGCCGCGACCCGGCAGGCCAGGGCCTGCACCGGCTTCAGGGTGGACCGGGGGAGCACCGGCTCGTCGGGTACGCCGGCGGCGAGGACGACCTCGCCGTCCGGCGCGAGCACCACGACGCTGCCGTAGTGCCGGCTCTCGACGAAGCCGTTGCGGACGACCCGAGCCAGTTCGGCGTAACGGAAGATGGTCACCGGGGGGTGGTCCCTTCGATGAGCGGTGGGGGCAGGTCGGCGTCGCGTCGTCCGCGCCGGCCGCCGAGGCGGCCGTTCCGTGCCTGGAGTACGCGGGCGAACTTCGACAGCGAGGCGTTGACCACGAGGTAGATCAGCGCCACCACCAGGAACGTCTGGATCAGCAGATGGGTGTACGACGACAGCACCTGCCCGCTGTAGAGCAGCTCGGTGTAGCTGACCACGAAGCCGAGCGAGGTGTCCTTGAGCAGCCCGACGAGTTGGCTGACCAGGGACGGGGTGAGTTGGAGCAGCGCCTGGGGCAGGACCACCAGCGCCATCACCTGTCCGCGGCGCAGCCCGACGGCCAGGCCGGCCTCGGTCTGCCCCCGGTCCAGGGCCAGGATGCCGGACCGGAAGATCTCCGCGAACGCCGCCGAGTTGGACACCACCAGCGGCACCACGAGCTTCCAGAAGAGCGGGAAGTTCATCCCGTACTGCGGCAGGGCGAAGAGCGTCACGTAGATGAGCAGCAGGGTGGGAACGGTCCGGAAGATCTCCACGTACGCGCCGGCCAGCCAGCGCAGCGGTCGGTGGGCGGAGAGGCGTCCGAGCGCCAGCAGCAGTCCGAGTACGGCGCTGAGCACCGCGGTCGCGGCGGCGGCCCGGACAGTGGCCCAGAGGCCGTTGAGCAGGTACCGCCAGATCGGCCAGGTGGTGAACGGCTCCCACCGGGCGGCGGCCAACTCGCCGTGACTGGCGAACTGGTACACCGCGGCCACGGCGGCACCGACCAGGAGGACGGCGCCCACCACTGTGGCGATCCGGATCCGCCGCTGGGCGCGCGGTCCGGGTTCGTCGAAGAGGATCTGTTGCGTCTTGTTCATCGGACGATCGCCAGCCTTCGTTCGAGCAGGCCGGTGACCTGACCGATGATCAGCGCCAGCAGCATGTAGGCGAGGCCCGCGCCGGTGAAGACGGCGATCGGTTGGGCCTCGACCAGGTTCACGTTGTTGGCGGCCTGGGTCAGCTCGACCACGCCGACGGCGGCGGCCAGCGAGGTGTTCATCAGCAGCGCGATGCAGATGTTGCCGATCGGCTGGATGACCGCCCGCAGCCCCTGCGGCAGGATCACGTGCCGCAGGGACTGCCCGAAGGTCAACCCGATGGCGCGGGCCGCCTCGGCCTGGCCGACGCCGACCGTGTTGATCCCGGCGCGGATCGCCTCGGCCAGGTACGCCCCCTCGTACACGGCGATGACGATCGCGGCGGACGTGAACAGCGGGAACGTGATGCCGATGGTGGGCAGGGCGAAGACGAAGAGCACCAGCAGGGCCAGCAGCGGCAGGTTCTGGAACACCTCGACGTACGCCGTGCCGATGGCGCGCAGCAGCGGGACGGGTGCGATCCGCAGGGTGGCGACGACGATGCCCAGCAGCATCGCGCCGATGGTGGTCACGACGGTCAGTTCGACCGTCGTGACCAGGCCGTGGCCGAGCTCGCTCAGGTGGGCGGTGAGGGCGTCCATCGGTACGGGAGGATTCTCAGGATCCGTCGGCGGAACCGAGGGCGGGCGGGGTGGGCGCGCCGCCCTCCACCACCGAGCCGAGGGTGCCTTCCCAGACCTTCGCCCAGGTTCCGTCGGCCTGGATCTTCTTCAGCCAGTTGTTGACGAACTCCTTGAACTGCGCGTCCTCCCGGTTGAGGCCGATGCCGTACGCCTCGGTGGTGAACGGCTCGCCGACCACCTTCATCCCCGGGTTGGCCTTGGCGCCCGAGGCGAGCAGCGTGAAGTCCTGCACGTACGCGTCGCCGCGCTTCTGGAGCAGCGCCTGCAACGCCTGCGGGTCGGTGCCGAAGGCGATCTGCTTCGAGCCGGGAGCGGCCGAGGGCAGCGCGGTGACCGCAGGGGTGTTCGCCCCGACGATGACGGTCTTGCCGGCGAGGTCCTTGACGCTCTTGATCGAGGTGTCGTCCTTGCGGACCCCGACCGCGAGGCCGGAGGTGAGGTAGGGCCCGGCGAACGCGACCTGGGTGGCCCGCTGCGGGGTGATCGTGTACGTCTGGAAGACGGCGTCGACCGACTTGGCCTGGAGCATGGCCTCCCGGGTCTGGGTGCCGATGGTCGTCGTCTTCACCTCGGGCTTGCCGATGATGTACTTCGCCAGCAGCTTCGCCATGTCGGCGTCGAAGCCCTCGATGGTGCCGCTGACCGGGTTCTGCTGGGCGAGCAGCGGCGCGTCCAGGGACCCGCCGATGTTCAGGTAGCCGCGCTTGCGGATCGCGTCCATGGTCGAGCCGGCCGGGATGTCCGCGTCGGTGGCGACCGGAGCGGCGTCGTACACCGACTGGGCGACCACGCCGTCGCCGCCGAGGCCGGGGTTGCCCGGCAGCTTCGGGGCGCTGCTGCCGCTGTCACCGCCGCAACCGGTGGCGGCGAGGGCCACCGCCACGGCGGTGGCGGTGAGGGCGAGCGAACGCCGCCCGGTGAAGCTCATCTTGAGGATTGACATGCCACCCTCCCGTTGGGGGCTAGTGCTGGAGGATCTTGGAAAGGAAGTCGCGGGCCCGCTCGGTACGCGGAGCTGCGAAGAATTCGTCGGGGGCGCCGGATTCGACGATGCGGCCGTCGTCCATGAAGACGACCCGGTCGGCGGCGCGGCGGGCGAAGCCCATCTCGTGGGTGACCACGATCATGGTCATCCCCTCGCTGGCGAGGGAGACCATCACGTCGAGCACCTCGTTGACCATCTCCGGGTCGAGCGCCGAGGTCGGCTCGTCGAAGAGCAGCACCTTCGGTTGCATGGCCAGTGCCCGGGCGATCGCCGCCCGCTGCTGCTGCCCACCGGAGAGTTGGGCCGGGTGGTGGTTCGCCTTGTCGGCGATTCCGACGCGTTCCAGCAGGGTCATCGCCTGCTGCCGCGCCTCGGGTCGGGCGATCCTGCGGACCCGGGTGGGGCCGAGGGTGACGTTGTCGAGCACCGTCTTGTGCCCGAAGAGGTTGAAGGACTGGAAGACCATGCCGACGTCGGCGCGGAGCCGGGCCAGTGCCCGTCCCTCGGCCGGCAGCGGCTCACCGTCGATCTCGATGCTGCCCTGCCCGGCCGTCTCCAACCGGTTGAGGCAGCGGCACAGTGTCGACTTGCCGGAGCCGGACGGCCCCACCACGACGACCACCTCGCCGGCGGCCACCGTCAGGTCGATGTCCTTGAGCACGTGCAGCGGACCGAACCACTTGTTCAGGCCGCGTACCGACACCATCGGTCGGTCCGCACCCGTCGTCTCCGGTGCCACCAGACGGCCCCACTTTCTTCGGCAACCGAACTAAGTCAGCTTCATATCGAACCAACAGCGCCATCTAAAGGTAGCCAACAAACTAAGTCAACCGGTTGCTTGAACAAACTGCGGATGCTAAGAACCTGACGTGACGATTGACGACGCGCCACGCGAAGCCCTCCGGGGTGGTCCCCGGGAGCTGCTGCGATGGGTGGCCACCGGAGCTGCCGTCAGTCGTGCCGACCTGTCCCGCCTCTCCGGGCTCTCGCCCTCGACGGTGTCCCAGCGGGTCGAGGCGTTGATCAACCAGGGGTTGCTGGAGGAGACCGGCGCCGGTCGGTCCCGGGGCGGACGACGGCCGCGTCAGCTCGCCGTACCCACCGGCGGCGCCGTGGTCGGTGCCATCGACCTCGGTGCCCACCACGCGCGCATCGGCACACTGGATCTGTCCGGGCGGGTGGTGCAGGGCCGCACCCTGCCGGTCCGCATCGAGGACGGCCCGGAAACCGTGCTGGGCGCACTACTGGCCGAGGTCACCGCACTGGCCGGAGAGATCGCGCCGGCGGCTTCCGGCGGCGCTCCCGGCGGGGCGGCATCCGGTGGGTCGCCGGCCTCCGGCGGCGGGGCGGCGGACGCGCTGCGGGGAATCGGCATCGGCATTCCCGGCCCGGTGCAGCACTCCACCGGACGGATCGTCAGCCCGTCCCGGATGCCCGGCTGGAACGGGTTCGACGTGGCGGCCTTCTGCGCCGACCGCGTCGACGTGCCGGTCATCGTGGACAACGACGCCAACCTGATGGCGCTCGGCGCGCACCGCACCGCACACGCCGAGATGGACCACGCCGTCTACATCAAGGCCGGCACCGGAATCGGCTCCGGGGTGATCTCCAGTGGACAGTTGCACCGGGGTGCCCAGGGATCCGCCGGGGACATCAGCCACTGCCGGGTGGTCGCTGATCCGGCGCCGCTGTGCAGCTGCGGCAACGCCGGCTGCCTGGAGGCGGTGGCCAGCGGCGCGGCCCTGGTCACCGCGCTACGCGAGCAGGGCGTGCCGGTCGACGACCTGACCGGCGTGCTCCGCCTGATCGACGACGGTGACCGGCACGCCACGGCGCTCGCCCGGCAGGCCGGACGGGCCATCGGCGAGATCCTGGCCGTCGTGGTCAACTTCTTCAACCCGCAGGTGGTCGCCATCGGCGGTCGACTCGCCGACTGCGAACCACTGCTGGCCAGCATGCGGGCCACCCTCTACGAGCGGTGCCTGCCGCTGGCCACCCAGACCCTGCTCATCGAGCGGGTCGCCACCAGCCAGGACGTCGGCATCACCGGCGCAGCCCACCTGGTGATCGACCACGTCGTAGCGGCCGCCTGACCGTCGACCGCACCGAGGACGGCCGCTATCCGCGTAGCGCCAGCGCGACCCTTGCGTTGCTGCTGGTCAGTCTGTGACTTCGCCATCCACCGGTCCTCGGGCCGCGAGCGCCTGCTCGAACAGATACGTCGAAAGGTCCGGAACCGCGCCGTAGTTGCCATTGAGGTACCGCCGTTGGCGGTTCTCGCCCTCCTTGCGCGGCTTGAATTCGGTCAGCGGATACAGGGTGGATGCCCCATCGGCGTCCTTCTCCGCGAACCAGATCTCGTCACGGTGCAGAATCTCTTCGGTGTCGATGGTGCCAAGCAGAGCCGCATCGTGACTGGTGAAGATGAGCTGACTGTGCCGGGGGTTCGACGCGGCGGACTGGAACAGGCCGATGAGCTTCGCGGTGAGCAGTGGATGCAGGCTGGCGTCTATCTCGTCCACGCACATGGTGCCGCCCTGGCTGAGAACATCGGCGGCTTCGATCGCGAGGCCGAGTAGCTGTTGGGTTCCGGTCGACTCCTCGGCCAACTCGAATTGGACCTCGCCTGCCGGGCCCTGGTGGGCGAACGTCAACCGCCTCCGCTCCCGGCTCGCCCTGTTGCGTGCGTTCCGCAGCATCCTTCGCTCGTTGGCGGCCAAGTCTGAGGGCCGGAAGAGCGCGGGCTGCTCGTCGGTCACCGTGGTGGCCACCTCGACCACGTCGACGATGCCCACGTCGGCCGCCCGCAACAGCTCGACCAGGGTGCGCCGGCTGGCGTCGCTCTGCGGCCAGCCGGATCGATAGCTGCCGCCCACGTGGGGTTGGCTCCGGGTGAACATGCGTTGGAACCACCGGTAGACAGCGCGCAGTGGGTCGCCCTCCGGCGCGGCTTGTCGGTGATCGAAGCGGACGACGGTGCTGACGAAGAGGGCGGTGGGAGCGGTGACCTCAGCGATCCGCTCCAGCAGCAGACGTTGGTTCGAGTCCTCACCCCAGGCGAAGGTGTCGCCGTTGCGCTCGAAGACCCGCCGCTTCCTCTTCAGCGGATAGTGGTAGAGCCACTCGTCAAGGACGGCGTCGTTGTCCAGGGTGAAACCGTAGGTGTGCCGCACCCCGTTGAGATCAAGGTCGACGACGTAGTGGGACGGGGCTTCGAGGGCTTCAGCCGTCATGAGGTACGGCTCACGAGCCACGCCGAGCCCCGGCTCGACGTCTCGATCAGAGAAGATCACGAAGCGGCGCATGAAGGCCAGAGCGTCCAGGCAGTTGGACTTACCAGAGGCGTTGGCACCGAAGATGCCGGCCACTCGGACCGCATGCTCGTGTTCGTCAGTGCGGTAAGCCGGCGTGAGGTTGAGTTGTTGCTCGTCGCGGAACGACCGGTGGTTGGCGAAGCGAAAACTCAACAGCATGGCTGTGCCCTCTGGTTTCCTGGCCTTGCGGCCGTTCCCTGCGAATAAACCACGCGGAACGGCCTGAGACACCGGGCTCGCCGACGCCCAGGCCTCAGGTGCCCTCGGTCAGGCCGCCTGATACACCTCGTCGAGATGCCATTCGAGGAACTGACGATGCGGACGGTCGCGAGCTGCGGCCGGAACAGCGATCGCGGTGCCGGCACGGGCATAGAATTGCTCTCCGTTGCCGAACTCGGCCCGTAGGCGGGGACTGACCATCAGGCGGTACTTGGGGTCGACGCCCAAGTAGCCGTGGTCGAAGAGAGTATGCACATCGGACCGGAGCAACAGCCCGTTGTCCAACCTGTGCTCGCCACCCGCCGGCAGCGGCCTGATGTGTGCCGCCTGGAGCACCGGCTGGATCCGGTCACCGGTGATCGCACACCGGCGGCCATACGCGTCAAGCACCACAGCCTTGAACGACTGCTGCCCCAACCGGTTCGGCATCAGCCGCGGATCTCCGAACACCGGTCCGGGCCGGTGCCACGGCTGGCTGAGGTCGATCTCGACGGATGCTCCGAGCAGTCGTCCCATCAACATCTCGAAGTACCCAGACGCGGCGTGGTCCGCGACGTCGTAACCCTTGCCCTGCACAACGTTAGGGGCAAACAGTGGCGGCGGTTCGGATGGCTCATCGGCGGGGAAGAAGACGGTGTCGCGGATGAGGACGCAGCCGATAAGCGGGTCCTCTGAGGCGGCGATCGGATCAGACCGGTAGCGTCCGACGATTCGCCGCATCGCGGCGAGGTCCGGGACCCCGTTTCCCTCCCGGAACAGGTCCCACGCCTCTGAGATGCGCAACTGCGCGAACCCGCTGAAGAAGCCGCCGCCCACCACGCTGTTGTGCGGGTGGTGGCTTTTGAAGAAGAAGGGCTCGCCGGGTGACAGCGCGCGAAAGACCCGAGAACCCGCAGGACGCCAAAAGTTGACTTCGGTGAGGTGCGGGCGAGCAGCCAGAAACCGCGACCAATCCCCGTCGGTCACTCCGACATAGGCCTTCACGGAATCATTCTGCCGGGCCGACAGTCCATCCGTCAGCCCTTGCCGGCTGTCATGATCGCGACGATCCCTGCAAGTGGGGCACCGTAACCCTCTCGAGTACGGAGTCGACCTACACCCGGCTGGCGAGCTCGGTTGCCTCGGCGAGAAGCGCGTCCAGATCCTCGTCCGATATAGCGCCCTGACCCAGGATTCGCAGGATCACCAGACCTTGAACTCTTCCGGCCATCTGGGGATCGATGTCCGTCGCGATGTTCGGGTTCACTGCGGCGCTGATCAGCTGCTCGGCCGCGTTGGCGTCGATCTCTGGTGTGCCGGCCGGGGTGCTCGCCCGCATGTCGGCCACAAACCGCATGATCTCACCAGGGGTGGTCCGCTCATCGAAGCGTCGGTTGACCGCGAAGTAGAAGACCGCGCCGAGCAGGGTCGGGAAGCCTTCCCAGCCAAGCTCGTCGAGACGGGCCTCGACGCGGTCGTTAGCCGCGTGGTCGCCTCTGATCATCGTTCGGATGTAGTCGACCATTTCAGGGCTGCTCATCAGATCGGTTCCTTTCGCGGCGCTTCTTTGCCATGTTCCAGACCCCTCGAAGACCCACGACGACCGCGCCAGCAGCCATGATGACTGATGTGACGGGGTGTTCCAACTGGGGACGGTCAGCCGGCGCGCCGGGGTTGGCAGAGGTCGACGTCGTGCTACCAGTAGACCCCGAGCCCTTAAGGCTCTTCTGTAGCTCGCGCAGGCCAGTGGTGATCGACTGCTCGGTCTGCTTGAGAGTGTCCTCGGAGTCGTCTGCCTTCTTGACGTGGCGGCGGAGGAACGCCTCGGCTTTCCGGCTGCGGCTTTCGGCTTCCTCCATCAGGCGCTCGCCCGACGGTGATGCGGCATCGTCTGGCCCGGATGACCCTGCACCAGGGGCGATGGTGTTGACATACCGGGTGATGTGCCGGGCGGCGTCGGCCAGCAGGCGGGCGTAGCGCCCGGATTTGTCACGGGCCACTGCGGCGTCGGTTGCGGCCTCCCGCAACTCGCGGTCGCTGCTACCCCGTCGGACATCGTCCAAGAGGGCCAGGGCCTGCTCCGCGTCCGTGCGGGCGCGCAGGGCCGTGACGGCGGCGGCATCAAGCTTTCCGCGTACGGCGAGAAGCTGCGCGACGAGCTCACCGATGCTGCCGCTCATCCGAGTTGCTTGAGGTAGCGGGTCGCGTGCTCGGCAGCGTTGACGAATCGGCGGCGGGTCGGCTCAACCTCCGCGCTCGCGGCGGCAAGTGCCTGGTAAACGGCTCGCACGTCCTCGTCTCGGCTGTCATTCAGAATGGCTTCTGCCGCTGCGGTCGCTGTCTTCGCCTCGGCAGAGGCCTGATCGAAGACTTCCTGTCCTTGGCGGGCCGCTTCGATGGCCGCGCGGAGAGCCGCCTTGACGTCGCCGAGGCTCATCGTGGAGGCACGGTGTTCAGCCGAGCACGCCGATGTAGCGGCGTGCAGCCTCCGAACTGCCCTGTACCAGAGTCATGGCCTCGGCCAGGCGTTGTTTGCTCTGCTCGCCTCGGGCGATGGCTTCGGCGATCGTCGGGTGCCCGGTGCCGGCGGCGATGGCACGTAGCCGCGTCAACATCTGCTCGGTGTTCTCGGCGGCGGCACGGATTTGGTTAACCGACACATTGCCCTGCTCGGCGGCCTGCATCAGCGCCGCCTTGACTTCCTCGATGCTGGCCATGCCGCCTCCGTCCGACGATCGCGCGACGAGTTCACGTTTGCGTGGTCGAACGGACACTATCGGAGATGAAGGTGGCATGCAGCCCTGCCGATTACATGTGCTCGGCAGCCGTCTGCTCCACGTCGGCGATGAACTCCTCCAACTGCGCCTCGTTGGGGTCGCGGTCTTGCAGAAGCTTGCCGAGGAACATGATCTGCATCTGAAGGGCGGTCTCCGGACTGAGACTGTCGATCAGCCCGACCTCACCGAGGGCCGTGCGGGCGAGCCCTTCCATCTTCACTGTGGGGACTGATTCAGCGCCAGGGAACCGGGCACGAGTCTCGGTCACGAAACGAGCGACGTCGGTGGGAGAGTGGCCGACGGCGAAGCGATCGTTGATCGCGATGGCGAACGCAGGGCCGATCACCTGGTTACCACCGTGCCACCCGGAAGTCTCCAACCCGTCGAGGAGTTGGTCCACCGTGTCCCAGTCACGCCGTGCCATCGCACGGAGCAGGTCGCTGAACTCGGTCCGTACGCTCGCGATCTCGTAACCTCACTATTCCCTTGCGGATGGAATGAACAGACCGGTGGAGGGCGATGCTCGCCACCAGCCTCACTACGACGAGATGCCCCGCCGCGTCCGGTGCCTCGTTGAGTAGGCGCTGACCTGCGGTAGATCCGACCGCTGGCGTTGTGGTGCCAGCTTGCTAAGCCCCTGCCGGACCTTACGGACCTCGAACAATCTCGAACGCTTCGTCCCGAAGGTGGGTGGGTGTCCGGGCGACTCCCGGGCACCCACCGAAGCCTCAGCGAAAGGTGTCGGTCGCTTGGACGAACGTGGCCCAGGCGGCAGGGGGGAAAGCGAGGGCAGGGCCGTGCGGGTCCTTGCTGTCGCGTACGGCGACGAGGCCGGGCAGGTTGTCGGCGACTTCGACGCACTCGCCGCCGTTGCCGCCGCTGCGGGTGCTCTTGCGCCAGTGGGCGTCGGTCAGATCAGCCATGGTGGACCTCCCCGATGATCTTATTGATCAGTTGGAACGATTGTCCCTCATCAAGGCTGCGGTCGAGCAGCCCCGCCCAGACCTTCTCGTAGGCGGCGAATTCGGCGGGCCGGTCGAGGTACAGCGAGCCTGTCCACGATTCGCTGTAGACCACAGGCGGCTCGGGAGTGCTTCGGTTACCGAGCGGAAAGTCCAAAAGAACGAACTCGCCGCCCACCGCACCATAGTGAGGGCCGGCAGTGAGCGGCAAGATCCGAATCGACACGTTCGACATCCGGGTCATCGCCAGAAGGTGGTGGAGTTGCCCGGCCATGGTCTCGGCGTCGTCCACCGGCCGGAGGAGCACCGACTCGCAGAGCACCACCTGCACCTGTGGAGCCCGTGGCAGACGACGGGTCAGCAGGGACTGCCGTTGTAGGCGGAGGTCGACCGCGCGCTCCCGGTCGTCGTCGCTCATGTCGGGCTGGTCGATGCGGTAGATGCCCCGGGCGTAGTCGCGGCTTTGGAGGATGCCAGGCACGAGACTGTTCTTGTAGAAGCGAAGCCTCGAAGCGGCGGATTCGAGGCCCACGTACAGCTCGAACCATTCCGGGACGGCGTCGCCGTATGCGTGCCACCACCCCTTCGCTTTCGTCTCGCCGGCCAGTGCGGTCAGCGCCCGCGTCAGTTCGCCCGTCGCCCCGTACAGCTCGCACATCGCTCGGACGTCGACGCCGCGCACCGAACCGAGCCCGCTCTCGATCCGCCACACCTTCTGGCGGCTGCACTCCAGCGCCTCGGCGACCGCGTCGAGGGTCGCCCCCGCCTCGGTGCGCAGGTCACGCAGCGCCCTGCCGAGCTGGCGTCGGGGCACCGTCGAGCCCATGTCATCGGCCACCCGGCTCTCCTTCCTGTTGAGTTTTGCAACATCCCGACAGCCGTTCTGCAACAGGGAAATGTTGCGCGCAAATACCGGAACAGTGTGATTGGACATTCATTGCAATGGTGTCTCTGACCTTACAAGATGGTCCCGACAACGGCGATGGACGCGCAATTCCCACGCCAATGGACGTCGAACAATTGCGAGGAAGGGTGGTGCTGCTTCGTGCGCGCGTTTCTCCGTCATCTCCGGGCCGAGCCACCCCGGCCGGCGTTCTACCGGGCGGCCAACTACGTACCCCTGAAGCCGTGGCAGGTCCGCGACCGCAGCTTCACCCGGCGCGGCCGACGTGGGGTGGACGCCGTGGAGGTCGCCGAGTTCCTCGACCGGGTTGCCCACGACCTCGCCGAGGTGTACGCGGCGCTGGGCAGCAGCCGGCGGGAAACCGAGCGGATCAAGGACGCGCTGAAGTGCTGGCAGTCCCGGCGGGCCCGCGAGGACCTGGCGGCCCGCCGATGAGCGCCCGCTGGGTGGCGCACCTGCCGTTCACCGCCGCTGACCTGCCGGCGGCCCAGCACTTCGCCGGCACCCTGGCCCGCTCGTTGAGCTTCCTGTCCGAGGTGGACGCTGGGGAGACCACGGTGTCCGCCGAGGACGCGCAGGGCGTACGCCACCGGGTGTTCTGCGACCTGCCGCTCGACGGCGGCAAGCGGTGCGTGCGGCGGATGGAGCACGACGGTCACTGCGCGTCCCGGCGGTGTCGGTGACCGCCGCGCCCGTCGTCGTCTGCCCGGACTGCGACGGGATGACTTTCACACTGGAACCGTGCCGGTGCACCACCTACGGCGACCGGTTCCTCGCCGACGCCGACGTGCTCGGGCCGCCTCGGGAGGCATACCGGAGCTGCGAGCAGTGTCGCGGCGCGGGCCACGTCGCGTACCCCTGTTATCGCTGCGGCCGGCGCGGCCGGCGGCGGGCGCAGCTCGTGGTCTCGGTCGCCAACCTGGACACCGGCGCTGTCGCGTCCCAGCAGGTCGTGCCCGGCAGCCTCCACCCCCACCGCGACCCGGCGGGCCGTTGGGTGGTCGACCTTGCTTCCCGGGTACGCGACCTGGCCGCCACTGTCGGCGCGGTCGTGGCCGAAGCCGACGCGCCATCGCTGTGGCTGACCAATGAGTGGCGACCCGACCTGCCCGCGATGCGACGACACGAGCTGGAGGCGCAGGCCATCCTGCGGGCCGACCACGCAGCCTGGCGGCTGGTGCTCGGCCGATCCACGGTCGCGCCGACCGTCGACCCGGCCGCCCGGCTGGCCCGGCTCTGCGCGTTGGCCGACCTGCTCCTGCTCGACCTGGTCGTCGAGGCCCGCCGGCACGGCGCGGGGTTCGGGTGGACCGTCCGGTACGAGGTGCCTGGCTCCCCGGTGCCGTCCGGCTTGCCCGGCGGGTATCGGGACCTGCCGGAGGTGCTGGCTTCCACCTCCGCGACCGCCGCACTCACCGGCCTCGCCGAGCGCGGCCTGGCGGCCGCCGCCCGACTACTGCGCCCCGACTCGCCGCGTCCACCCGCCGACCCGGAGGTGGACGTCGACCAGCTTGAACGCCGCGTCCTGGCCGACTGCATCGACGCGACCAACGGCGACGAACTGCCCGGCGCGCAGGCCCTCTGGCGCAACGGCCGGTGGTGGCACACCACCCTTCGCCCCGGTGAGCCGGTGGAGACCTTCGCGGAGCAACCCACCGGTCAGGTGCTTCGCCGCGTGGATGTGCCGGTGACCCGCGGCTACGCACCACCCGACCCGCCCTGGCTGGGTGAACCCGTCGCCGGGCGGCCCTGCCCGGACTGTCGGCCACCCAGCCGGCTGCGCGCCTGCGACTGCCGGCTCGGCGGGCGCCCCGCCGACCCCGACTGCCCGCACTGCTGCGGCGCCGGCCTGCGCCCGTCCGCGCTGCCCTGCTTCACCTGCAGCGGCAACCACCGTCTGCACCAGACCGTGTCGGTCACCGTCACCGACCTGCGGCGCCACGCGGGTGACCCGTTGCTCACCGACGGAGTGCGCTGGTCGGTGCAGGTGCAGCCGCTCGCCGCACCCGTCCGCCCCGACGACGTTCCCCACCGGCCGAGCCTGGCCGCCGCGCTCGCCTGGTGCATCGAGTGCCTGACCGACGCCGTCGCCGCGGCTGCCCCGACCGACCCGACAGCGCCGATCCCGGTGCCCCGTTCGGGACCGCGCGACGTCGTCGACCCCGAGCCGGAACTGTGGCGGCTGGCCGCCCGGCACGCCGGGCAGGTGGTCACCGTGCGCTTCACCCGCGCCGGCTGCACTGTGCACCGACACGACGAGGACGGCGTACGCCTCCTCGCCGAAGCCCTCGACCTGCGCGAACTCGGCTGACCCGGGATCGGCTGCCAGCGGGGCGCGACGAGGGCCCGGGAACGGCACTGCCCGGCCGAACGCGTCTCCGCGCTGGCCGGGCAGTGCCGTTATGGCTGGTCAGCTCGTGGTCAGGCCCTGCAGACCCTTGAGCATCTCGGCGAAGTCGAGGGTCTCCGCCGCCGGCGGCTCCTCAACCGTCACCGCCTTGCCGTAGTCGGTGTAGTCCATCACCAGGTCGCCCAACGGG
Source organism: Micromonospora chokoriensis (assembly GCF_900091505.1). Taxonomy (NCBI): domain Bacteria; kingdom Bacillati; phylum Actinomycetota; class Actinomycetes; order Micromonosporales; family Micromonosporaceae; genus Micromonospora; species Micromonospora chokoriensis. The sequence goes on along the minus strand of NZ_LT607409.1, from coordinate 6,832,289 downwards.
CCCATCTTCATGGCCGCCCGGCGGGGCTGGTACTGCTCGTCGACCCACAGGTCGGTGATGATCTCCTTGACGCCCATCTTGGTCATCTGCTGCTCGACGCCAGCCCGCAGCTTCGCGTCGATCTGCTCAAGGTGGGTCGCCACCGGCACGGTGACGGTGTAGTGGACGGTGGCCGCCCCGTTCACCGTCTCCTGCCCGACCACCTTCGTGCCCTCGGTGGCGAGCAGGGTCTTGACCTGCTTGGTCGGGTCGATGTCCTCGAACTGCTTGCCGACGTTCATCCCCGCCTGCTTGCCGGCTTCGCTGAGGTCCATCTTCATCCAGCGCTTGCCGTTCATGTCCGCGCGGTCCTCCGCCGGAATCTCGACGTAGACGACCCCGCCGATCATCCGGACGACAGTCGAGGCGCCCTTCGGGTCCTTCGTCGTCATTTCGGCCTTGACCGGGTCGCCGAGGTCGATGACGCCCTTCATCTCGACCTTCTCGCCGCCTGCGGTGCCCGTCATGCTCACGGTCACCGAGTCACTCTTGGTGGTGGCGTCGGCGGTCTTCTGCAGCGACCCCTTCAGGTCACTGGCCAACAGCTCAAGAACGCTGGGCTGCTTGGCGGCGTCGGAACCGCCGGACCCGCCGGACGTCGTGCCGCAGGCGGAGACAGCGAACACGGTGAGCGCCGAGACCGCCACCGCCACGGACTTCTTGCCAAATGCCACGTACACGCCTCTTCCCCGCAGGAATCCGGGCTTCCCCCGAATTGATCGACGACACGCTAGCCCACCCGACCGACATCCGGGGACCGTGTTTCGCCGATACCGGGGTGTCCGAGCCAGTGGGACACCCCGGTATCAGCGGGCGGCGGTCACTCCGGGACGCGGCGGTAGGCGCCGTCACTGGCCGACGTGGCCATCGAGGCGTACGCGCGCAGCGCCGCCGACACCGGGCGCTGCCGGTCGGTCGGGGTGTACGGCTTGTCGCGCTTCTCCTCCGCCACCCGTCGGGCCTCCAGCTCGTCCTCCGGCACGTTGAGGGAGATCGACCGGCTCGGGATGTCGATGACGATCTCATCACCGTCGTGCACCAGGGCGATCAGCCCTCCCGAGGCGGCCTCGGGGGAGACGTGCCCGATGGAGAGACCGGAGGTGCCACCGGAGAAACGGCCGTCGGTGAGCAGCGCACAGGAGCGGCCCAACCCGCGTCCCTTGAGGAACGAGGTGGGGTAGAGCATCTCCTGCATACCGGGACCGCCCTTGGGGCCCTCGTACCGGATCACCACGACGTCCCCGGCGACGACCTGCTTGGCGAGGATCGCGGTCACCGCGTCGTCCTGCGACTCGTACACCTTCGCCGGGCCGCGGAAGGTCAGGCAGTCGTCCGGCACGCCGGCGGTCTTCACCACGCTGCCGGCCGGTGCCAGGTTGCCGTGCAGGATGGCCAGCCCGCCGTCGGCGGAGTAGGCGTGGTCGCGGTCGCGGATGCAGCCACCGGCCGCGTCGGTGTCCAGCGACGACCACCGGTTGGTGGTGGAGAACGGTTCGACGGTACGCACGCCACCCGGCGCGGCGTGGAACAGCTCGACCGCCTCCGGCTTGGGGGAGCCGCCGCGGACGTCCCAGTCGGCCAGCCACTGCGCCAGCGAGGGGGAGTGCACGGCGTGCACGTCCCGGTTGAGCTGCCCGGCCCGGTCCAGTTCGCCGAGGATCGCGGGGATGCCGCCGGCCCGGTGCACGTCCTCCATGTGGTAGTTCGGGGAGTTGGGCGCGACCTTGGCCAGGCACGGCACCCGCCGGGAGATCGCGTCGATGTCGGCGACGCCGAAGTCCATCTCCGCCTCCCGGGCGGCGGCGAGCAGGTGCAGCACGGTGTTGGTGGAGCCGCCCATCGCCACGTCCAGGGCGACCGCGTTCTCGAAGGCGGCCTTGGAGGCCACCACGCGTGGCAGCACCGAGTCGTCGTCGCCGTCGTACCACCGCTTGGCGATGTCCACGACGGTGCGGCCGGCCTCGACGAAGAGCGACCGTCGCGCGGCGTGGGTGGCCAGCGTCGAGCCGTTGCCGGGCAGCGCCAGCCCGATCGCCTCGGTGAGGCAGTTCATCGAGTTGGCGGTGAACATGCCGGAGCACGAGCCGCAGGTCGGGCAGGCGGAGCGTTCGATCTCGCCGAGCTGCTCGTCGGTGACCGTCTCGTTCGACGAGGCGATCATCGCGTCGATCAGGTCGATCTTGCTGTGCACCACGCCCTCGATCGCCATCGTCTTGCCGGCCTCCATCGGGCCGCCGGAGACGAAGACGGTCGGGATGTTGAGCCGGAGCGCGGCCAGCAGCATCCCGGGGGTGATCTTGTCGCAGTTGGAGATGCAGACCAGGGCGTCCGCGCAGTGCGCGTTGACCATGTACTCCACCGCGTCGGCGATCAACTCACGGCTGGGCAGCGAGTAGAGCATGCCACCGTGACCCATCGCGATGCCGTCGTCGACAGCGATGGTGTTGAACTCCCGGCCCACCCCGCCGGCCTCGGCGACGGCGTCGGCGACCAGGCCACCCATGTCCTTGAGGTGTACGTGACCAGGCACGAACTGGGTGAAACTGTTGGCGATGGCGACGATCGGCTTGCCGAAATCGTCGTCGGTCATCCCGGTGGCCCGCCAGAGGGCCCGGGCGCCGGCCATCGTCCGACCGTGTGTGGAAGTCCTCGATCGCAGCTCAGGCATGCGTACCAGCATGACACCGCCACCGCGCCGAACCTCCCCGGTAGGCCCTGTGTCCCAACAGATGCACACCCAGCCCCCCACGGCGTACGCCCATCCGGCACTCTTGGAGGCGTGCATCTCCCCCCGGGCATGGTCGCCGTCGCGGTGCTCAGTGGGCTCGTCTCCGCTGCGGCCGCCGGGCTGCTGGCAGTGGTCGCCGGACGGCGCACCGGGTCGCGCCGACCGGCACACGTGCTGCTCGCCGCCGCCGCCGGGGGAGCGCTGGTCAGCCTGCTGATCGGGGTTCTCGCCGCGCTCACCGCGAACGAGCACTGGGCCCACGAGCAGGGGCAGCGCACGGGCTGGGCGACAGTGGTGGCGATCGGCACGGCGGTGAGCGGGCTGCTCTTCGCCGCCGGTCTGCTGCGGCTGCCGGGGGTGGCCGCGACCGCGACGGGAACGGCCCGCCTCGCGCTGGACGGGTTGGTCATGGCCGCCGCGCTGTGGTTCGTCGGCTGGGTGCTCTTCTCCGATCCCACCCGGCTGCTCGGCGCCGCCACCCCGATGGCCTGCCCGGCGATTCTCGTCACCACGGTGAGCGCGGCGCTCGCCGCCGGTCTCGCCGTGATCGTGGTCTTCCGCGCCGCGAGCCCGCGTCGGCGACTCGCCGCGCTCAGTGTCGGCATCACCACGGTGACCTGCGGCGGGCTGGGCCTCAGCACCGGGCTCTGCCAGGCCGGGCCGACGATGGCGCTGGCCGGCGCGGCGGTGCTCGCCGTCGGCCTGGCGACCGTCGCCTTCGCGGTTCACCGGGCCGACCGGCCGGGTCAGGTCGAGTTGGACCTGATCGGCCGCGACGGTGAGTACGCCATCGCCCCGATGCTGGCGATGGCCGGCTCGGCGATGTACCACCTCGCCCAGGACGGCCGGTTCACCGCGGCGGGCATCGTGGCCGGCAGCGTGGAGGGCTTCGCCCTGGTGGCACGCCAGTACGTCACCCTCCGCGACGTCCGGGGGTACGCGGACCGCCTGGCCGAGCGGGAGGCGCACTTCCGTGAGCTGGCGCACACCGACCCGTTGACGTCGTTGGCCAACCGGCGCGGCCTGCTCCGCGCACTGCACGACAGCGCTGCGACGGGCACTCCCCGCGCCCTGCTCGGTCTCGACCTGGACGGCTTCAAGAACGTCAACGACATGCGTGGCCACGACGTGGGCGACGCGGTGCTGGCCGAGGTGGGCCGGCGGCTGCGTGGCAACCTGCGCCCCGGCGACGTGGCCGCGCGGCTGGGCGGCGACGAGTTCGCCGTCCTCATGCAGGGCCGGCCGGCCGAGGCGGACCGGGTCGCCGAACGGTTGCTCGGGGTGCTCAACCGGCCGTACGACGAGCCGGAGGGGCCGGTCTTCCTGTCGGTCAGCATCGGGGTGGCCGGTTGGGCCGGCGAACCCGACGTGGAGTTGCTGCTGCGCCACGCCGACCTGGCCCTGCGTTACGCCAAGCAGCGTGGCAAGAACCGCATCGAGCGCTACGACGCCGCCTACGACCAGCTGTTGCGGCGGCGCACGGCGGTGGAGCACGAGCTGCGCGGCGCGATCGACCGCGACGAGCTGCGGTTGGCCTTCCAGCCGGTGGCGTCACTGCCGTCGGTACGGCCGGTCGGCGCGGAGGCGCTGCTGCGCTGGCGCCACCCCGAGTTGGGCAACGTGCGTCCGGACGAGTTCATCCCGCTCGCCGAGGAGTGCGGGATGATCGCCCCGCTGGGTGCCTGGGTGCTGCACCAGGCCTGCTACCAGCTCTCCCGCTGGCTGGCGGACGGGCACGACGTCTGGGTGTCGGTCAACGTGTCACCGCGTGAGTTGCACGCCCCGGAGTACGTGGTCCAGGTCGCCGAGGCGCTGCGCGCCCACCACGTGCCGCCGCAGCGGCTGGTGCTGGAGGTCACCGAGCACGCGGTCGCCACCGACCTGGACGAGCTGATCCGGAGGCTGACCGCGCTGCGGTTGACGGGTGTCCGGATCGCGCTGGACGACTTCGGGGCCGGCTACTCGTCGCTGGGGCAGTTGCGTCGCCTCCCGATCGACATCTTGAAGATCGACCACAGTCTGGTCGCCGAGCACGAGCCGGTCCGCCCGGTCGACCAGGACGGTCCGGCGTTCGCGCCGATGGTCGACATCGTCATGCGGTTGGGGCACCAGTTGGGGCTGGAGGTGATCGCGGAGGGGGTCACCACGCCGACCGAGTTGGCCGCCGTGGTGGCCGCCGGCTGCCGGTTCGGCCAGGGCGCGCTGTTCGGCTGGGGGGTGCCGGCCGAGCACCTGGAGGCGATGCTGGAGGCGGCGACCTCACCGGGTGCGCGGCCCGCTCCGGTGCCCGCGCCACGTCGGAATCCGGGTGGGTCGGCGCAGCTCAGCCCGGCTGCCGATGGCGCGTCGCCGGGCGACGCGCCGACGTCCGTTAACCAACATGTGGGATCAGTTGACTCATCGCGTGAGATGCGTCAGGCTTAGCCGCATGTCGTCACACCGGTCGCTGCGAGTACTTACCTGAGCGCACTCTCCCTGATGAGAGTGCGCTGGCCCCGTGCATCTGCACGAGGGCCGTTTTTATTGCCATCGGAACCTGGCGAGGCGGGCCCCGCCCGTGTCGCAACGCTTGACTAGCCACCAGCCACTCCAGCCGAAGGCCAGAACCGCCATGACGAGACCCACGCCCGAGACCCTCGCCCACACCGCCCGCCGGGCCCGCGCGGCCGCCGACCCGAGCGTCGACGTCGACCCGGCCGCCGCACGCAGCGCGGCGACCGCGGCCGTTCCGGCGGTACGGCCCTCCGCTCCCGCCCAGGTCTCCGGGGCCGGCTCGCTCGTGCGGTCCCTCGAGGCGCTCGGCGTCGACGTCGTCTTCGGCATCCCGGGCGGCGCGATCCTGCCGGCGTACGACCCGCTCTACGACTCCACGGTCCGGCACATCCTGGTGCGTCACGAGCAGGGCGCCGGGCACGCGGCGACGGGGTATGCGCAGGCCACCGGCAAGGTCGGCGTCTGCATCGCCACCTCCGGCCCGGGCGCGACGAACCTGGTCACCCCGATCGCCGACGCGTACATGGACTCGGTGGCGATGGTCGCGATCACCGGGCAGGTGGCCCGTCCGTCGATCGGCACCGACGCCTTCCAGGAGGCGGACATCCAGGGCATCACCCTGCCGATCACCAAGCACAACTTCCTCGTCCAGACCGCCGAGGAGATCCCGCGGGTGCTGGCCGAGGCGTTCCACCTGGCCAGCAGCGGGCGGCCCGGCCCGGTGCTGGTGGACATCCCCAAGGACGTGCTCCAGGCGCCGACCACCTTCGCCTGGCCGCCCACCCTGGACCTGCCCGGCTACCGGCCCACCCTGCACCCGCACGGCAAGCAGATCCGGGAGGCGGCGCGGCTGATGGCCGGCGCCCGTCGGCCGGTGCTCTACGTCGGCGGCGGGGTGCTCAAGGCCGGCGCCACCGACGGGCTGCGCCGGCTGGCCGAGTTGACCGGCATCCCGGTGGTCACCACGCTGATGGCGCTGGGCGCGTTCCCCGACTCGCACCGGCAGCACCTGGGGATGCCCGGCATGCACGGCACTGTGGCCGCGGTCTACGGCCTGCAGAAGTCGGACCTGATCGTGGCGCTGGGCGCGCGGTTCGACGACCGGGTCACCGGCAAGCTGGACTCGTTCGCCCCGGACGCGACTGTGGTGCACGCGGACATCGACCCGGCGGAGATCGGCAAGAACCGGCACGTGGACGTGCCGATCGTCGGGGACGCCAAGCACGTCATCGACGAGCTGATCGCCGCGGTGACGGTCGAGCGGTCGGCGGGGCGTACCACCGACCTGGGCGACTGGTGGACGCAACTGGACGACCTGCGCGACCGCTACCCGCTGGGCTACGACGAGCCGTCCGACGGCACGCTCTCCCCGCAGTACGTGATCGAGCGCCTGGGTGAGATCGCCGGCCCCGACACGATCTTCGTGGCCGGGGTGGGCCAGCACCAGATGTGGGCCTCCCAGTTCATCTCCTACGAGAAGCCGCACACCTGGTTGAACTCCGGTGGTCTCGGCACGATGGGCTACGCGGTGCCGGCGGCGATGGGCGCGAAGGTCGGCAAGCCGGACACCGTGGTCTGGGCGGTGGACGGTGACGGCTGCTTCCAGATGACCAACCAGGAGCTGGCCACCTGTGCGCTGGAGGGCATCCCGGTCAAGATCGCGGTCATCAACAACGGCAACCTCGGCATGGTCCGGCAGTGGCAGACGCTGTTCTACAACGAGCGCTACTCCAACACCGAGCTGGGCACGCACAAGCACCGCATCCCCGACTTCGTCAAGCTCGCCGAGGCGTTGGGCTGCGTCGGCCTGCGCTGCGAGAACGCGGCCGACGTCGACAAGACCATCGCCGCCGCCATGGAGATCAACGACGCCCCGGTGGTGATCGACTTCGTGGTCGGCAAGGACGCGATGGTCTGGCCGATGGTCGCCGCCGGCACCAGCAATGACGAGATCATGTTCGCCCGCGGCGTCCGCCCGGTCTTCGACGAGGACGACATCTAGTCATGAACGAATGCACCGAGCGCAGCGAGGGCCGTGAGGGCATGAAGAAGGAGACGCAGTGACCATGCACACCCTGTCCGTGCTCGTGGAGAACAAGCCCGGCGTGCTCGCCCGCGTCTCCGGCCTGTTCTCCCGCCGCGGATTCAACATCGACAGCCTCGCCGTCGGCGAGACCGAGAACCCGGACGTCTCCCGGATCACCATCGTGGTCAACGCCGAGTCGTCCCCGTTGGAGCAGGTCACCAAGCAGCTCAACAAGCTGGTCAACGTGCTGAAGATCGTCGAGTTGGATCCTCAGGTGTCGGTTGCCCGGGAGTTGCTGCTGGTGAAGGTCCGCGCCGACCGCGCCGCGAGATCCCAGGTGCTGGAGACCGTCAACCTGTTCCGCGCCCGGGTCGTCGACGTCGCACCGGACACGCTCACCATCGAGGCCACCGGCACCCCCGACAAGCTCGACGCGCTGCTGCGCGACCTCGAGGCCTTCGGCATCAAGGAGATGGTCCAGTCCGGGCTGGTGGCGATCGGACGCGGCTCGCGTTCGATCACCGCCGGTCCCGCGCTCCGGGCCGCCTGACCGCCACCGGTCGGCCCCGGCGGGCCTCCCGGACCCAACCACAGAAACCACGACGGGCCGCCCCGGCCGTCGTACGAAAGGGAAGTTCTCATGAGCGTTGAGGTGTACTACGACGACAACGCCGACCTCGGCCTGATCCAGGCCAGGAAGGTCGCGGTGATCGGCTACGGCAGCCAGGGTCACGCCCACGCGCTGTCGCTGCGCGACTCGGGCGTCGACGTGGTGATCGGTCTGCCGGAGGGCTCGAAGAGCCGTCCCAAGGCCGAGGAGCAGGGCCTGCGGGTGCTCACGCCGGCGCAGGCCGCCGCCGAGGCCGACGTGATCATGGTGCTCGCGCCGGACACCGCCCAGCGCAAGCTCTACACCGAGTCGATCGAGCCGAACCTCGCCGCGGGCAAGGCGCTCTTCTTCGGCCACGGCTTCAACATCCGGTACGGCCTGATCAAGCCTCCGGCCGAGGTGGACGTGGCGATGGTCGCGCCGAAGGGCCCGGGTCACCTGGTCCGCCGCCAGTACGCCGACGGCAAGGGCGTGCCCTGCCTCGTCGCCGTCGAGCAGGACGCCAGCGGCAACGCCCTCGCGCTCGCCCTCGCGTACGCCAAGGGGATCGGCGGCACCCGTGCCGGCGCGATCAAGACCACCTTCACCGAGGAGACCGAGACCGACCTCTTCGGCGAGCAGGCGGTGCTCTGCGGCGGTGCCTCGGCACTGGTGCAGACCGGTTTCGAGGTGCTCACCGAGGCGGGCTACGCCCCGGAGGTCGCGTACTTCGAATGCCTGCACGAGCTGAAGCTGATCGTCGACCTCATGTACGAGGGCGGCATCGCGAAGATGCGTTACAGCATCTCCGACACCGCCGAGTACGGCGACCTGTCCCGTGGCTCGCGCATCATCGACTCCCGGGTCAAGGACGAGATGCGCAAGATCCTCGGCGAGATCCAGTCCGGCGAGTTCGCCCGCGAGTGGGTCGCCGAGGACGAGGCCGGCCGGCCCAACTTCAAGAAGTGGCAGGCCGAGGGTGCGGCGCACCCGATCGAGGAGACCGGCAAGAAGCTGCGCGGCATGATGAGCTGGGTCGACCGCCCGATCACCGAGACCGCCTGACGTTCGCGTCACCCGCCCGGCCGTGCACGACACGGCCGGGCGGTCGCGTTCTCACGTCCCGCGCCCGCGCGCGTCCCACCTCGTGCCGACCCGGTCGGTCGTGGACCAGCCGCCGGTAGAGCGCGACCGCCTCGTCGGCGGCGGCGGTCCGCCGGCGCACGAAGCGGCGTCGGATCCTCACCTGCTGGGACCGGGTGACCAACGCCTCAGCCAACGTCGGCCCGAACCGTGCGAGATCGACGCGGCTGAGCTGCCGCAGCAGGGCGACACGTACGGCGATCGGCACGGACGCCTCCCTCAGCGTGGTTCCTGAATCCGTTTGTAGTGGGCCGGCGCAACCGTTTCGGTCAGGTGAACTGCTGATGTCCGTCGCTCGACCGGGCGTGTGAGGGCCCTCACCCCGCAGACCGGAACATGCCGGGCAGCGCGGCCCCTACGATCGCCTGTAGGTGCAGCACCCGGCACCTGACGGCCACGGCACGGATCAGCGCGGGGCGCAGTGCGGCGCCCCGCCGCCCGGGCCGATCGCAAACACGACCTCTACGAGGACCGATGAATCCTGTCGTACTGATCGCCGAAGAACTCGCCCCCGCCGCCATCGAGGTGCTCGCCCACGACTTCGACGTCCGTCACGTCGACGGCACCGACCGTCCGGCCCTGCTCTCGGCGCTCTCCGAGGCCGACGCCGTCATCGTGCGAAGCGCGACCCAGATCGACGCCGAGGCGGTCGCCGCCGCGCCGCGACTCAAGGTGGTCGCCCGGGCCGGCGTCGGACTGGACAACGTCGAGGTGCCGGCGGCCACCGCCCGGGGCGTCATGGTCGTCAACGCGCCCACCTCCAACATCGTCTCCGCCGCCGAGCAGGCCGTCGCACTGCTGCTCGCCGTCGCCCGCAACACCGCGAGCGCCAGCTCCGCCCTCAAGGCGGGGGAGTGGAAGCGGTCGAAGTACACGGGCGTCGAGGTGCAGGGCAAGACCGTCGGCGTGGTCGGGCTCGGTCGCATCGGGGTGCTCTTCGCGCAGCGCATCGCCGCCTTCGGCACCCGGCTGATCGCGTACGACCCGTACATTCAGCCGGCCCGTGCGGCGCAGCTCGGCGTACGTCTGGTCGGGTTGGAGGAGCTGCTGCGGGAGAGCGACTTCATCTCCATCCACCTGCCGAAGACGCCGGAGACGGTGGGGCTGATCGGTGAGAAGGAGCTGGCGATCGTCAAGCCCGGCGTCCGCATCGTCAACGCCGCCCGTGGCGGGCTCGTCGACGAGCAGGCGCTCGCCGACGCGATCGCCGAGGGTCGGGTCGCCGGCGCCGGCGTCGACGTGTACAGCAAGGAGCCGTGCACCTCCTCGCCGCTGTTCGCCTTCGACAACGTGGTGGCCACCCCGCACCTGGGCGCCTCCACCCACGAGGCGCAGGACAAGGCCGGTCTCGCCGTGGCCAAGAGCGTCAAGCTGGCGTTGCAGGGCGAGTTCGTCCCGGACGCGGTGAACGTGCAGGCCGGTGGTGTGGTCGCCGAGGACGTCCGGCCGCTGCTGCCGCTGGCCGAGAAGCTGGGTCGGGCGTTCACCGCTGTCGCCGGTGGGGTCGCCGCCAGCGTCACCGTCGAGGTGCGCGGCGAGATCGTCAGCCACGACGTGTCGGTGCTCAAGCTCGCCGCCACCAAGGGTCTGTTCAGCTCGGTCGTCGAGGAGCAGGTCACCTACGTCAACGCCCCGCACCTGGCGGCGGAACGCGGCGTCGAGGTCACCCTGGCGACCCTGGCCGAGACGGCCGAGCAGTCCACCCTGGTCACGGTGCGTGGCGCGCTGCCCGACGGCCGTACGGTCAGCGTCTCCGGCACGGTCACCCACTCCGGCGCTCGGGACGTCCTCAAGCTGACCGAGGTGGACGGCTTCGACGTGGAGATCGGCGCGGAGGGCATCCTGCTCTTCCTGCGCTACGCGGACCGGCCCGGCGTCGTCGGCACCGTCGGCACGCTGCTCGGCGAGTCGGGCATCAACATCGCGGCCATGCAGGTGGCCCGGCGTGAGGCGGGTGGCGAGACGCTGATGACGCTCACCGTCGACCAGGCGCTCGGCGCGGACCTGCTCACCTCGGCCGCCGACTCGATCGGCGCCACGGCGGCCAGCGCGGCCGACCTGCGCGACGAGTAGTCGACGACACAGCACCATGGGGGCCCGGCGATCCGCTGGGCCCCTTGTCGTGTCCGGGGTGAGGTGACCCGGGTCAGCCGGGCATCCGGGCCGGGGGCGGGTAGACCGAGCCGTCCTGCGGGTCGAACAGCATGAGCCCGTGCTCGCCGGCCAACCGCTCGATGTCCAGCAGCACCTGGTCGGCGCAGGTCGGGTGCAGGTTCAGCTCGACGTGGTCGTGAGCGGCGTGCAGTGGCGCCACCGCCCACGGGCTGTTCGGGCCGGGATGGCGGTCCGGATAGGAGGCGGTGATGGCCCGGTAGAAGCTGACCACCCTCGGGTCCGGGTAACGGTCCACGTGTCGCCCCTGACGGCAACCGTCGACCGCTGTCCGTACGTCCTCGGGCGTCGCCCCGTCCTCCAGGGCCCACACACTCAGATCGAAACTCACGGCGGACAGCGTGCCATCCGGCGTTCACCATGTCGAAACTGCCTCGCCGCCAGCCCAGCAGCCGAATTCCGCAGTCTCCGGTCACGACGGTCCGGTGTGGAGACTCTTGCGTCGAGTTGCGTCGATTCGCTAGCGTACGTGCTGCGGTCACTGGCCGAGTCGAGGCGCCGGCCCGTCTTCGGGTGGCGCGGTCGACGTCCGGCCCGACCGGTCCGCACCCCTCGATTGTGCGAGCCACGCGCACTCGTCGCTGACCGGCCCCCACGGTCGTTGCCGAGACCGTGGGGGCCGATCGCAAGGCCCGACCGGCCGACCACCACCGGCGACGGGGTTCACCGGCAGGGGCGGCCGAGGTGCGAATCGGGCCGGAGCACCGCGGGGAGACGGGCTCGCTGCGACAGTCTTCCGTTCAGCGTCGGTGCGCGAAGAGCGCGCGATAGTCGGAGTCGCCACGGAACCACGACAGGCCGGTGGGCCCGGCCGCGTACAGCGCGGTGGCGTAGGCGTCGGCGATCGTCAGGTCGGGGCCCACGACGGTGGCGGCGACGAGGTGGTCGGCCGGCTCGCCGGTGTGCGGGTCCACCACATGTCCCTGCCTTCCCGTCACCCCGGAGGTGCCGACCGCGCCGGCGGTCATCTCCAACACCAGCGGCGCGCGCTCGGGGGCGGTCGGGTGGTGCACGGCGACCCGCCACGGCCCACCGTGCGGCGCGTGCCCCCGGACGACGAGGTCGGCGCCGGAGAGCACGGCGTAGTCGTGGACGCCCGCGGCGCGCAGCCTCTCGGCGGCGCGCTCGACCGCCCAGCCGCCGAGCAGGCCGCCCGGGTCGAAGCCGCCGGGCACCGCCCAGGCGTCGAACCACCCGTCGGTGGCGGCGCGCATCGCCGTGCAGCGGTCCACCAGGTCGGCCAGGGGTGGGTACGAGTCGGGGCTGATCTCGCCTCGACGCAGGCGGGAGACCAGGCTGTCCGGACGGTTGGGGCCGTAGGTGAGGTCGATGGCGCGCAGCTCCGCCACGCTGTCGCGTAGTGCCTCGCCGACGCCCCGGCGGCCGAGCCAGGCGGGGGCGTTGAGGAGGAGGGTGTACTCAGCGGTCGCGGTGCGGACGGTGTGCTGCACAGCGATGCGGCCGTCGGTGGCGGCTGCCGGGTCGATGCGCTGCCGGCGGCTGCCGAGTCGGAGGTCCGGCCGCCGGTTGCGGAACGCGGACAGGTCCGGCCAGCGGGTCCTCGGCTGCTCGTCGATGCGCATGGCATCTGTCCCCTCGCACGTGGCGTCGCGGCGTCGCGACCCCGATGGTCAGCAGGCCCCCGTGACCCGCCGACCACCACGGTAGGCAGCGGAGATGATCGCCCCATGAGTCCCAGCTGAGAGGGTGCTGTGCATCCGAGAATCCCGAATACTGGAAGCCGCGTACCGGGAGGCGGGACGGCGACGTACCGTTGCCCGGTACGGAACCGTTGAGCAGAGGAGTGCGGTCGTGGCGCGGATCGCGGTGGTGGCCGGGGATGGCATCGGACCCGAGGTGGTCGCGCAGGCCCGCAAGGTCCTCGACGCGGTGTTGCCCGGCGTCCAGGCCACGGAGTACGACCTCGGCGCGGCCCGCTGGCACCGTACCGGAGAGGTGTTGCCCGACTCCGTGCTGGCCGAGCTGGCCGGGCACGACGCGATCCTGCTCGGCGCGGTCGGTGACCCCACGGTTCCGCCGGGTGTGCTGGAGCGGGGTCTGCTGCTCAAGCTCCGATTCGCCTTCGACCAGTACGTCAACCTCCGCCCGTCCCGGCTCTGGCCCGGCGTCGCCGGCCCGCTCGGCAACGTGAAGCCGGGCGAGGTCGACCTGGTGGTGGTGCGGGAGGGCACCGAGGGTCTCTACGCCGGGGCCGGTGGCTCGCTGCACCGGGACACCCCCGCCGAGGTCGCCACCGAGGAGAGCCTGAACACCCGGCACGGCGTGGAGCGGGTGATCCGCGACGCGTTCGCCCGCGCCGGCCGCCGCGAGCGGCGCAAGGTCACCCTGGTGCACAAGACCAACGTGCTCACCCACGCCGGGTCGCTCTGGGCGCGGGCCTTCGACGCGGTCGCCGCCGAGCACCCGGACGTCGCCACCGAATACCAGCACGTCGACGCCGCCGCGATGTTCCTGGTCACCCAGCCGCAGCGGTACGACGTCGTGGTCACCGACAACCTCTTCGGCGACATCCTCACCGACATCGCCGCCGCCGTCACCGGCGGGATCGGGCTGGCCGCCAGCGGCTGCATCAACCCCGAGGGGGCGTACCCCTCGATGTTCGAGCCGGTTCACGGCTCGGCGCCGGACATCGCCGGTCAGGGCGTCGCCGACCCGGTCGCCGCGGTGCTCTCCGCCGCCCTGCTCCTGGAGCAGCTCGGGCACGCCGAGGCCGCCGCCCGCGTCAACGCGGCGGTCGCCACCGAACTGGCCACCCGCACCCCGGGCGTGACGCTGCGGACCGAAGAGGTCGGCGACCGGCTCGCCGCCCACGCCGTAGCCTGACCATCCCGGCGTCGGCCTGCGCGGCACGCGGTCCTGCCCGGACGGCGCTACCCGCTGAACGGACGTTCGGGGTAGGTTTTCTGGCACAGCCATGTCGGTGTGCGATCCCGCATGCCGTTGTCCCGCAGGGAGGTCAGCGCGATGAGCGGTGGTGACAAGCTCGACTTCGAGATCCGTCCGAATCCCGCGCCGGTATCCGCCGCCGACCGGGCCGCCCTGCTGGCCAACCCCGGGTTCGGCCGCGTGCACACCGATCACATGGTCACCATCCGCTACGCCGAGGGCAAGGGTTGGTACGACGCCCGGGTGGAGGCGCGGGGGCCGATCCCGATGGATCCGGCGAGCGCCGTGCTGCACTACGCGCAGGAGATCTTCGAAGGCCTGAAGGCGTACCGCACGGCCGACGGCGGCGTGACGATGTTCCGTCCGGACGCCAACGCCTCCCGGTTCGTCGCGTCGGCGCAGCGGATGGCCATGCCGGTGCTGCCGCCCGAGGTGTTCGTCGACTCGCTGCACAAGCTGATCGAGATCGACCAGGACTGGATCCCCACCGACGAGGACAGCAGCCTCTACCTGCGGCCGTTCATGTTCGCCAGCGAGGTGTTCCTCGGCGTCCGCCCAGCCAACGAGTACCTCTACCTGGTGATCGCCTCACCGGCCGGTTCGTACTTCAGCGGTGGGGTCAAGCCGGTCACCGTCTGGGTCTCCCCGGACTACACCCGGGCCGCCCCCGGTGGCACCGGCGCGGCCAAGTGCGGCGGCAACTACGCCGCGTCGCTGGCGGCCCAGGCGGAGGCCATCGAGGCCGGCTGCGACCAGGTCGTCTTCCTGGACGCTGTGGAGCGCCGGTTCGTCGACGAGTTGGGCGGCATGAACGTCTTCTTCGTCTACGACGACAACACGGTGGTCACCCCGCCGCTGACCGGCACGATCCTGCCCGGCATCACCCGCGACGCGATCATGACGCTGGCGGCGACGGCCGGGCACCAGGTCGAGGAGCGACCGGTCAGCTTCGCCGACTGGCAGGCCGACGCGGCCAGCGGGCACCTGCGGGAGGTGTTCGCCTGCGGCACCGCCGCGGTGGTCACCCCGATCGGTGGGGTCCGCTTCCCGGACGGCGAGTTCCTGATCGGTGGCGGCGAGCCGGGCCGGGTCACGATGTCGCTCCGTCAGCAGTTGGTCGACATCCAGCGCGGCAAGACCCCCGACGCGCACGGTTGGGTGCAGCGCGTTCTCTGACGCCCGTCGCGAGGTTGGCCCGTCCGGAGCGGACCGGCCAACCTCGCTGGGTCTACGCCTCGTCGAGCAGGTGCTCGCGGAGGGCGGCGAGCTGCTCGTCGGTCACCCCGGCGTGCCGCAGGTACGCCTCGATCGACCCGTGCCCGGCCCGCAGCTCGTCGAGGAAGATCTGCATCGCCTCGGCGGGGGAGGCCAGGAACGGCGCCGGCACGTCCGCCCCGTCCGGGGTGACGGTGGCCAGCCAGGCGCTGTACCGGGCGGACGCCTCGCTGCTCAACGCGTAGTCCGCGGTGATGTCCGCGTCGTCGACGCCGAGCACGGCGAGGGTCAACGCGCAGACGATGCCGGTGCGGTCCTTGCCGGCGACGCAGTGCACCACCACCGGGGCGTTGGCGGAGTCGGCGATCAGCCCGACCGCCTCGGCCAGCCCGGCGGTGCCGGTCTGGGCCAGGTCGGCGTAACGGTCGGCGAGGTACCGGGCGAGGCTGGCACCCTCCTCGTGCGGCGTACCCGACCAGTCGTCGTGTTCCGGGTGGATGTGCCGGTAGGTCAGCCCCTGGTAGGCCGGCACCCGGCCGTCGCGCTCCACCTCGCTGGGGCGGCGCAGGTCGATCACGGTGCGGACGCCGATCGCGGCGAACGCGTCCCCGTCCTGCTCGGTGAGGCGGTGCAGCGAGTCGGAGCGGTAGAGGCGGCCCCGGCGTACGGACCGGTCGCCGTGGCCGAGGTAGCCACCGACGTCGCGGAAGTTGAAGGTGGCCGGGAGGGAGATCTGGCGGCTGTTGTCGATGGCGTCCACGCTCACACGGTAACGGCCGGTGGGGCCGTGCCCCACCGTCCGTCGAGTGCGAACCGTCAGCGTGCCGTGCCAGGCGGAAGGGCGCCGTACGTCTCGTCGTAGTAGCCACCCAGCCGATCCCGGTAACTCGGATCGCTGTGGCTGGTCTCGTCGTACTCCGGGGCGGCCTTGATCTGGTCCCGGGTGCGGTCGACGGAGACGGTGCGCTGGTCGTGGTCGACCTGGTTGACGGTGCCGGCCGGCAGCATCACCTTCTTGCCGAAGATCCACGGGCCGGTGTCCACGACCAGGTAGCTGCCGTCCACGTCGTGGCTGGCGCTGTCGATCTTGCCGATTCCGCCGTCGGTGGCCTCGACCTTGTAGCCCACCAGGTCGGCGTCGGCCACTCCGGCGTGGTCCCGGTAGCGCCAGGGGTCGAAGGCGCCGGCGGGCGCACCGCCGGGCACCGCGCCCTGGTCGCCGCCGTGCAGCGGGTCCGGCCCGGCGTGGGTGGCGTGCGGATCGATCCTGTCCATGCCGTTCACTCCTGACTGTCGCCGATCGTCGCGGCGTCGGTGGGTGCGTTCCCCCATGGGAGCTACCCGGCGGTCAGGGGCTGGAAACGGCGAGAGGGCGGCGGTGCTCCGGCAAAGGGCGGGCGTGCCCAGGCGGAGCGCGGCGGTGCTCGGGCGCAGCGCGGCCGTGTCCGGGCGGAGGGTGCGGCCGTCAGGCCAGGGCCGCCTCGGCGTCCAGGGTGACCGCCGCGGCGTGCACCACGGCGGAGATGCGCAGTGCCTCGTGCACCTGTTCTCCGGTGAAGCCCCGGTCGCGCAGCGACTTCTCGTGCAACTCCAGGCACACCCCGCAGCCGGCGATGGCCGACACGGCGAGGCACCACAACTTGAAGTCGCCCTTGTCCACGCCGGGTCGGGCGACGACCTGCATCCGTAGCCGGGCCGGCATCGAGGCGTACCGCTCGTCACCGATGAGGTGCGTGGCCCGGTAGTACACGTTGGTCATCGCCATGATCGCGGCGGCGGCCTTGGCGGCCTCGACACCCTCCGGCCCGAGGTGCCCGAGCGCCT
This sequence comes from Micromonospora chokoriensis, assembly GCF_900091505.1. Lineage (NCBI taxonomy): Bacteria > Bacillati > Actinomycetota > Actinomycetes > Micromonosporales > Micromonosporaceae > Micromonospora > Micromonospora chokoriensis. The sequence goes on along the minus strand of NZ_LT607409.1, from coordinate 6,815,153 downwards.
CGGCCGCGATCTCCCGCAGCACCACCGGGTTTCGGGCCGTCACCGCGCACGCCAGCGCGGTGCCCCAGGCCTGCGCCGGGGTCAACAGCGAGGTGCCGACGGTGGTGTCCAGGTTGAGCGCGATGTCCCGGGCGTACTCGGGGAGGGCCGCCCTGATCGCGTCCAGGCCCACGGTCAGCCCCCGGCGATCTCCGTCGGGCCGACGACTGTGACGTCGATCGACCCGACGGAGACCCCACGCCACTTGCCCTCGTGGGACGCGTGGTTGATCGTCGTGGACGCGTTGGTGACGCCCAGCGATACCCAGGCGGTGAGGCCGTGCTCAGGTAAGCGGTTACTGACGGTGAGCACAGGTCCTCCATGCCGATGGCGCGTGGCCATCATCGGATCCGTTACTGATGCTTCCCCACCGCTGTTCCCGCCGGTGAGCGGCCTGGTGACGTGTGAAGCCGATCACGAGCGTTCGTTCGCACTGAACGAACCCTCAGTAACCATCCCGCCATGTGGATTGTTCCTCCCAAACCCGGGACGGGGTGGCAGAGTGGCGTTCGTGAACAGCACCCACCTGATTATTGCGACCTAGCGCGCCGGCCCCCCTCCGCCGAGCGCGCAGACCTCCCGCATCCGCGGGGGGTCTTTTTGTTGCTCCGAGAAAGGATCCTGATGACGTTCCAGGTCTACGACACGACGTTGCGCGACGGCGCCCAGCGCGAGGGGCTCACCTACTCGGTGGTCGACAAGCTGGCGGTGGCCCGGCTGCTCGACGAGTTCGGTGTCGGCTTCATCGAGGGCGGCTGGCCGGGCGCGGTCCCGAAGGACACCGAGTTCTTCCGGCGGGCGCGTACCGAGCTGGACCTGCGGCACGCCGTGCTCGTCGCGTTCGGCGCCACCCGCAAGGCAGGTGTCCCCGTCGCCGACGATCCCCAGGTGCAGGCCCTGCTCGACGCGCAGACCCCGGCGGTGGCGCTGGTCGCCAAGGCGGACATCCGGCACGTCGAGCGCGCGCTGCGCACCAGCGGCGCGGAGAACCTCGCGATGATCCATGACACCGTCAGCCACCTGGTCCGCGAGGGCCGGCGGGTCTTCGTCGACGGCGAACACTTCTACGACGGTTACCGGCACGACCCCGCGTACGGCGCGGCGGTGGTGCAGACCGCGCTCGCCGCCGGCGCCGAGCGGATGGTGCTCTGCGACACCAACGGCGGCATGCTGCCGTCCCAGGTGACCGCCGCGATCGCCGACCTGACCGACCGGCTGGGCATCGACGCCGGGCTGCTCGGCATGCACGCGCAGAACGACACCTCCTGCGCGGTGGCCAACACGATCGCCGCCGTGGAGGCGGGCGTCCGCCACGTCCAGGGCACCGCCAACGGGTACGGCGAACGCCCGGGCAACGCCGACATCTTCGCTGTCGTCGCCAACCTCCAGCTCAAGCTGGGTATGCCCGTCCTACCGGAGGGCTGCCTGGCGCAGATGGTGCGGGTCTCGCACGCCATCGCCGAGATCGCCAACATCGCCCCCGACACCCACCAGGCGTACGTCGGGGCCGCCGCCTTCGCCCACAAGGCAGGGCTGCACGCGAGCGCGATCAAGGTCGACCCGTTGCTCTACAACCACGTCGACCCGTCGGTGGTGGGCAACGACATGCGGATCCTGATCACCGAGATGGCCGGTCGGGCCAGCGTCGAACTCAAGAGCCGTGAGCTCGGCCTGGACCTGGCCGGCAGTCCGGAGGCGTTGACCCGGGTCACCAAGCGGGTCAAGGAGCTGGAGGCGGGCGGTTGGTCCTTCGAGGCCGCGGACGCCTCCTTCGAGCTGCTGGTCCGCTCCGAGTTGCCGGAGGGCGGCCCGCCCCGACCGTTCACGCTGGAGTCGTACCGGGTGCTGGTCGAGCACCGTGAGGACGGCGCGGTGGTCTCCGAGGCGACCGTCAAGATCCGGGTACGCGGTGAGCGGGTGATCGCCACCGCCGAGGGCAACGGCCCGGTCAACGCCCTCGACGAGGCGCTGCGGGTGGGGTTGGCCCGGCACTACCCCCAGCTGCGCGACTTCGAGCTGGCCGACTACAAGGTGCGCATCCTGGAGGGCAGCCACGGCACCGGCGCGGTGACCCGGGTGTTGCTGGAGACCGCCAACGGCGCCGGCCGGGACTGGACCACAGTGGGCGTGCATCCCAACGTGGTCGAGGCCAGCTGGCACGCCCTGGTCGACGCCCTCACCTACGGCCTAGCCCCCACCCCGGTCTAACCCCCTCCACCCCACCCCACCCCCCTGCTCCCCCTGCTCCCCCCTGCTCCCCCCTCGCTCCCCCCTCGCGCCCCCCTCGTTCGGTCGATCATGGAGTTGTGGTGGTGTGCAAAACGGGCTCGCTACCGCAAAGCGCCAACCACAACTCCATGATCGACCGAAGTGGGGGTGGGTGGGGCGGGGTGGGGTGGAGTGGGCGGGGCGGGGGCTGTTAGGGGTGGGGGAGGGTTAGGGTGGCCAGGACGGGGCGGTGGTCGCTTCCGGGAAGGGTGAGCACCTTCACCGCGCGGACCGCTATGCGCCTGTCGACGAGCACGTGGTCGATGGCGACCGGTGGGATGAGGTCGCCGTCGTACGGGCCCCACGTGCCGGTCAGGCCCTCCCCGGTGGCGTCGGCGGCGTCGACGTAGCCGGTGCTCAGCAGGGCGCGCAGCGGGCTGTGGTCGAGGGTGGCGTTGAAGTCGCCGGCGAGGATCTGCAGGCCACCGTCCGGGGTGGCCGGTGGTTGAGCCTTCAGGTCGGCACGCCACGCGCCGACCTGGTCCACCGCGTAGGGCGCCGACGGGTGGGCCGACTCGACACGTACCGGGGGTGCGCCGGGGACGGCCACCGTGCCGTACGCCTGGGTGAAGCCCCAGCCGTTGCGGTTGTGCCGGAGCCCGACGTCGGTCAGCGGCCACCGCGAGTAGAGCCCCGAGCCGGGTGTGCCGATCTCCGCGTTGAGCTGCCGGTGCGGTAGCAGCCGGTCGAGGCCGAGCTGATCCAGAGACGCCTGCGCCTGCGGTGTGAACTCCTGCACGGTGAGCACGTCGACCTCGTACCGTCGGACCAGCTCGGCGAGTGTCCGTGCGTCGCCGGCACCGGCGAGGAGGTTGGCGGTGAGCAGCCGCACCGTCGGCCCGCCCGCCGCCGGCTGCGGCGAGGCCAGCGCCCGTGGTGCGACGACGCCGAGCAGTGCCACCGCCGCCAGGGCCGCGAGAGCCGCCGGCCACCAGCGCCGCAGGGCGAGCGCGAGGCCCAGGGCGAGCACGCTGAAGCCGGTGACGTACGGCGTGAAGGCGAGCGCCTGCACCAGCGGGCCTCGGTCCAGGCCGACCAGTCGGAGGGCGGCCCAGAGGGCGGGCGGGACGACCACCAGCCAGCAGAGCACCGTGCCGAGCCGGGCGCCGCGATGCCGCCTCGGCATCGGTGCGGGTGCGGGCGGAGCGTCGACGACCATGGCGCTGATCATACGGTGGGGCGGCCGGCGCTATTTCATGAATGGTGCAGCGCTCACCTTTCACAATTCATTGACGGCTGATTGACAGCTCGACAAAGTGAGATCAACTATTGACTCCCGGCTTTTTCCGGTGCTACGTTCCATCTGGCTCAAACGACGCAACTCTGAGTAGTAATGCCAGCTCAGATGGGGTGTAAATCGTTGAGGAATTGACCTCGCCGAGAGTGGGTGAGAATCTTTTCTTCGCCCTGCTGCCGTCGCCCTGCCTATTAGTGGGCAGTCATCCGTCCCGCCCCGCGGGTCGGCCGAATTCACCCGGTCACACAAGGGGGACCTGTCATGAGCTCATTCTTCCGACGTAAGGCGGCAGCGGTCACATTCGCTGTCCTGGCGCTCAGCCTGGCCGGTGGGGGCATCGCTGTCGCCCAGCCGTCGGCGAAGGCGCCGCAGGCGGCCGTCCAGCCGGCGGCGCGCGGCACCAACACCCAGCCGCCGGTCACCGCCGAGTCGGCCCGGACGGCGAAGGCCGCGCTGAAGGCGGGTGCCGCCACCACCCTGGCGGCCACCAACGTCTTCACCGTCGTCAACGCCAACGGCACCAAGGCCCGCGGCACCGGCACCGTGATCAAGTACGGCACCGGCCAGTACGAGGTGGTGTTCGGCCACACCGTCTCGGCGGGCGCCTTCCTGGCCACCATCTCCTACTCCGGTGCCTGCTGCATCCCGCCGGCGGGCGAGGTGTCGGTCGCTCCGCGGCTGAGCACGCCCAACGCGGTCTTCGTGCAGACCCGCAACTCGGCCGGGGCCCCGGCCGACCTGGGCTTCACTCTCCTCACCCACACTCCCTGACCGAACCGGACCGACATCCGGCCCCCACGCCTCGTGCGTGGGGGCCGGGCCGGTTCTGATCGACTCGGATTCCTGGCTCCGGGGTGTCCCGCTCGCGGGGCATCCCCGTCGTCGTGAAACCGAGTCGATCGGGCGTTGTCGTCCGGCTCGCGCCGGTCGTCATCCTTCCGCGCAGTTCATCCCCGTTCGGGTCGCCTCGGGCCCTCCCGGGCCGCACAATCCGACGTTTGCCGGGCACCTGCCCGGGAAGCAAGCACCGTGACGGACATCTCGGACACCCTGGCCAGCATGCCCAGCGCGGTCGAACCCGAGCCGACCGGCGTCGAGCTGGAACAGACCCTCTTCGAGGTCAAACGCGTGATCGTCGGGCAGGATCGACTCGTCGAACGCCTGCTCACCGCACTGGTCGCCAACGGGCACTGCCTCCTGGAGGGGGTCCCCGGCGTGGCCAAGACACTGGCCGCGCAGACCCTCGCCACAGTGGTCGGCGGCACCTTCTCGCGGATCCAGTTCACCCCGGACCTGGTCCCCTCCGACATCGTCGGCACCCGGATCTACCGGGCCTCCAAGGAGACCTTCGACATCGAGCTGGGCCCGATCATGGCCAACCTGGTACTGGCCGACGAGATCAACCGCGCCCCGGCCAAGGTCCAGTCGGCGCTGCTGGAGGCGATGGCCGAACGGCAGGTCTCGATCGGCGGACGAAGTTGGCCCGTCCCGGCGCCGTTCCTGGTCCTGGCCACCCAGAACCCGATCGAGTCCGAGGGGGTGTACCAGCTCCCGGAGGCACAGCGTGACCGGTTCCTGATGAAGGTGGTGGTCGACTACCCGAGCGACGCCGACGAACTCGCCATCCTCTACCGGATGAGCACCGACCGGCCGACCCCGCGCCAGGTGCTCGACGCCGAACGGCTGACGGACCTCCAGGCCCACGCGGAGAGGGTCTTCGTCCACCACGCCCTGGCCGAGTACGTGGTGCGGTTGATCCTCGCCACCCGCGACCCGGGCCGGTTCGGGCTACCGGAGATCGCCCCGCTGCTGGCGTACGGGGCCAGCCCTCGGGCCACCCTGGGCCTGGTCGCGGCCGCCCGGGCGCAGGCTCTGCTGCGCGGACGGGAGTACGTGCTGCCCGAGGACATTCGGGAACTCGCCGTCGACGTCCTCGCCCACCGGCTGGTGCTCTCCTTCGACGCGGTCGCCGACGGGGTGTCGGCCGAGAGCGTGGTGCGCCGACTGGTCGAGGCGGTGCCACCACCTCGGCTGGCCCACGGGCAGCCACAGCAGGCGCCGGACCTGGCGGCGGCATGAGACGGGCGCACGTCGCGCCGGCTGATCCCGGCCTGGCCGAGCTGGCCCCCGACCAGCGGTTGCGGCGACTGGAACTGACCGTCACGCGCCGACTGAACGGTCTGCTGCACGGCCAGTACCGGGGCCTCCTGCCCGGCCCGGGCAGCGAACCCGCCGGCAGCCGCGAGTACCGGCCGGGCGAGGACGAGGTGCGCCGGATGGACTGGGCGGTGACCGCGCGGACCGCGGTGCCACACGTCCGGCAGGTCGACGCCGACCGGGAACTCACCACCTGGCTGCTCGTCGACGGCAGCGCCAGCATGGAGTTCGGCACCGCCGAGTTGGACAAGCGGGAGCTCGCGGTGGCCGCCGTCGCGGCGGTGGGCTTCCTGACCGCGGGCATCGGCAACCGGCTCGGAGCCCAGGTGCTGCGTGCCGACGGGGTGCGCCGCTTCCCGGCGCGCAGCGGACGTACCCATCTGCTTGCTCTGCTCCGCACGCTGCTCGCCGCCCCGCGTGCCACCGCACCCGCCGACCGGGCGGGGCGCGGGCCCGTTGCGGGCCTGCCGGACCTGGCCGACGGACTCGACGCGCTGCACCGGATCGCCAACCGGCGCGGCCTGGTCGTGGTGGTCTCCGACTTCCTCGACGGGCTGCCCGACGACCCCGACCAGCAGGCGCCCTGGGAGCGGACGTTGCGCCGGCTGGCCGCCCGGCACCAGGTGCTGGCGATCGAGGTGACCGACCCGCGTGAGCTGGAGCTACCGGACGTCGGCCTGATCACGCTCGTCGACCCGGAGACCGGCCGCTGCCGGGAGGTGTCCACGTCGGACCGTCGGCTGCGCGAGCGGTACGCCCAGGCCGCCGCCGCGCAACGCGAGCAGGTCCAGAAGGCGTTGCGGCGCAGTGGGGCGACGCACCTGCCGCTGCGCACCGACGGGGACTGGAGCGCGGACATCGTCCGGCACGTGCACGCCCAGCGTCGGCTCGCCGCCGCGCCGGCCGGCCAACGACGGGGAGGTGCCGCGTGATCTGGGAGTCGCCACTGCGGCTCTGGCTGCTGCTCGGTGTGCTCGCCCTAGTCGTCGCGTACCTGGTGGTGCAGCGGCGACGAAGCCGGTACGCCGTCCGATTCACCAACCTGCGGCTGCTGGACCGGGTGGCGCCGGAGCGGCCCGCCTGGCGTCGACACGTACCGGCCGGGCTCTTCCTGGCCATGCTGGCGCTGCTCGTGGTCGGGTTCGCCCGACCCAGCGCCGAGGTCCGGGTGCCGCGCGAACGCGCCACCGTGATGGTGGCGGTGGACGTCTCCACCTCGATGCTCGCCACCGACGTGGACCCGGACCGGCTGGCCGCCGCCAAACAGGCGGCCCGGCGGTTCGTGGAGGGCCTGCCCGACGAGTTCAACGTGGGCCTGGTGGCGTTCGCGGGCAGCGCGGCGGTGCTGGTGCCGCCGAGCACCGACCGCGATGCCCTCGACGAGGGGATCGGGCGGCTCGCCGAGGGCATCACCGGTGTGCAGGGCACCGCGATCGGCGAGGCGATCAACACGTCCCTCGGCGCGGTCAAGAGCCTGGACAGCGAAGCCGCGAAGGAGCCGCCACCGGCCCGGATCATCCTGCTCTCCGACGGCGCCAACACCTCCGGAATGGACCCGATGGAGGCGGCGGCGGAGGCGGTGACGGCGGAGGTGCCGGTGCACGCCATCTCGTTCGGCACACCGTCCGGGTTCGTGGACCGTGGCGGACGACCCATTCAGGTCCCGGTCGACGGTCAGACCCTCAAGGCGGTAGCCGAGGAGACCGGCGGCATGTTCCACGAGGCCAGCACCTCCGACGAACTGCGCGCCGTCTACGACGACATCGGCAGCTCGGTCGGCTACCGCACCGAACGGCAGGACGTGTCGGCCCGGTTCATCGGCCTCGGACTGGTGTTCGCGATGGGTGCCGCCGCCGGCTCGATGCGCTGGTTCTCCCGACTGCCCTGATCACCGCACCACCGACGTCGACCGTGAGGAGTACGCATGGCAGTGCAGACCGGACTGGGCGAACCGCGCGGTCCCTGGTTCATCTCGCCGGAACTCGGCCCGGACGGGCGCGGCTGGTGGGAGCCGCCCGAGCGTGAACCGGGCGGGCCGCGGTCCCGATGGCTGCTCGCCGCGCTGGCCGTGGTGGCGATCTCGACAGTGTCGGGCGCCGTCGCCGGTGGTGTGGTCGCCGGACAGTACGGAGATCCCGGCGCCTCCGCCGCGTCCGCCGCCCCGGTGCCGGCCGAACTGGTCACAGCTGCCGAACGGACCGTACCCGGGGTGGTGTCGGTGTTGGCCGGCGGTACGACGGCCGGTTCCGCGAGCGCCGGATCCGTCAACGGCAGTTCCGCCACCGGCTCCGGATTCGCCGTCGACGACCAGCAGCACCTGATCACCAACGACCACATCCTGGCCAAGGGTGGTGGCGGGCCGGTGACGGTGGAGCTGCCCGACGGTCGCCGCTTCGCCGCCGAGGTGGTCGGACGGGAGCCCCGCAGCGACCTGGCGGTGCTGAAGGTCCCGGCATCGGCCGGTCTGACCCCGTTGCCCCTGGCCAAACCGGGTGCGACCCGGGTCGGCGAGCCGGTGCTCGCGGTGGGGTCGCCGCTCGGTCTCGCCGGGACGGTCACCGCGGGCATCGTCAGCGCCCTGGACCGTCAGGTGCGACTGGGCAACAACCGGCACACCGCCGTGCAGACCGACGCGTCCATCAACCCCGGCAACTCCGGTGGGCCCCTCGTCAACGCTCGGGGTGAGGTGGTCGGGGTGAACACCGCCATCGCCACCATCGACGGCAACGGGTCGATCGGGATCGGGTTCGCCATTCCGATCGACCAGGTGCAGCAGACCGCCGACACGATCATCGGCAAGGGCGGCTGAGCTGCCCGAACGGTCGCCAGTGTCAGATATCCGGCCGCACCGCATCGGGCCATGGAAATGTGACGGTCGGTATGGATACTGGCGGAGGTGGAGCGTCCTCTTCTCGCGGTCCTCCTGTTGGTGGGCCTGTTCATCGGATGTGCAGTGGGGTCGGCGTACGCCCGGGCACGACGCGGGTGGAACGATTACCAGACCGTCAAGAAATCGGTGCCGGGCGCCCGCCGAGGCGCCTGGTTGCTGATCCGTGGTGTCGCCGTCAAGGCCGGGGTGATCGCTCTGCTCCTCTTCGGCGCGGTGGCGTACGCGGCCGTCGGTGCGGACGAGGAGACCGCCGGGCCGGCACCCGGCCGATCCCCGACGCAGAGTGAGTCTCCGCGCCGCTGAGGCCCGCGCCGGCGCCCGCGGCACGCCAAGATCCGCGCAACATCCCCGATGGTGCTGCCTCCGGCGGGCGGGAGACACCACCATCCCCGACGGTGTGCGGATCGTGGAGACGGGTGCCCGGCCTCGCCGTATAGCCTCAGGGCGTGGACGACGGACTGCGGGTGACCGACCGGTGGGTCGTCCCCGCCGGGGAGCTGCGGGAGCGCTTCTCCCGTTCCTCGGGGCCGGGAGGGCAGGGGGTCAACACCGCGGACTCCCGGGTCGAGCTGAGCTACGACCTGGCCAACTCGCCGGCCGTGCCCGAGTCGTTGCGGGCGCGGGCGCTGGCGCGCCTGGCCAACCGACTGGTCGACGGGGTGTTGACGATCGCCGCCAGCGAGCACCGGGCCCAACTCGCCAACCGGGAGGCGGCCCGGGAACGGATGACCGCCCTGCTGCGGGAGGCCGCCGCGCCCCCACCGCCGGCCCGTCGAGCGACCCGCCCGTCCCGTGGGGCCAAGGAACGTCGGCTGGCCGAGAAGAAGCGCCAGTCCCAGCGCAAGCGCGACCGCCGCGCCGACAGCGACTGACCCAACGCCTTCACCAGGGCGTGCCAGGCCCTACCCCCGGTCGATCATGGAGTTGTGGTGCCCAATTCAGCCCGACAACAGGCGCTTTGTAACCCACCGCAACTCCATGATCGACGGAGTGTGGGCGGGGGCGGGGCTCAGGCGGGGACGGCTGTCAGCAGCCGGTCGCGTAACACTGCGGCACGCTCGGCGAAAGAGCGTTGTGCCGCCGCGTACTCCGCCCGACCCTCCGGGGTCTCCACCCGCACCGGCGGGTAGCCGAGAGCCGCCAGGTCGTACGGGCTGGCCCGCATGTCCAGTGTGCGGATCTCCGTGGCCAGCTCGAACGCGTCGGCCACCAGCTCCGAGCCGACCAGCGGGGACAGCTTGTACGCCCACTTGTACAGATCCATGTTGGCGTGAAGGCAGCCCGGCTGTTCGAGGGCGTGCTGCGTCTCCCGGGTCGGGGTGAGCAGGTTCAACGGGCGGGCCGGCACCGTGAAGAACCGGAAGGCGTCGAAGTGGCTGCACCGCACACCCCGTTCCTCGACGACGGCGGCGGTCCGCTCCGGGCTCAGTCGCAGTGGCCAGGCGTTGTGCCGCAGCTCCGCCTGGGTCTGCCGATAGACCATCGCCCACTCGTGCATCCCGAAGCAGCCGAGGTGTGGCGCCCGCCCGCTGGTGGCCGCCAACAGGGAGCGGATCCAGGTGATCGACTCGCCGCGCCGTGCGCGTACCGCATCGGTGTCGAGGGTGACCCCGGCGGCGGTGGCGCGGTAGTCCCGGCCGAACTCGGCCGGATCGGCACCGCGCAGCTCGACCCCGGCCCCCGGATGCCAGCGACGGAGCTGGGCCGGGCGGTGCGAGTAGTAGGTGAACAGGAAGTCGGCCACCGGATGCCGTTCGCCGCGCCGGCGGCGGGCCAGGTGCGGCGTCAGACAGACGTCCATCCGCTCCTCGTGGGCCCGCCGACGGGCCTGCCAGTCCGCCGCGTCGAGCACGGCGGGGGCGAGGGCGGCGGTCACGCATCCCAGGGTACGACCGCCGCCCGCGCGCCCGGTCAGGGCATCTGCACCCGAACCCCGGCGGAGAACACTCCGCTGCGGAACTCCAACTGCTGGGGCGGGTCCCGGCCGTCGACGGTGAAGACCAGCGGGAGCACCATCCGGGTGCCCGCCGCCATCGGGTCGGCGAAGACGTCCCGACCCAGGTTGGCCGCCCGGGTGGCCGGCTCGTCGGTGCTCACCCAGCGCCCGCCGGGCAGGTACGCCCGTTGCAGCTGACCGTGCCAGGGCTGGTGGTCGCCGGTGACGTTGCGCACACCAACGGTGGCCTGGCAGCGTCGACCGTTGGCCGGTGCCGCACCGCCGTCGGACTGTCCGGCGGAGCCGGGCGTGCCGCAGGACATCCGGTACACGGTGAACTCGAACGCCGACTCCCGCAGCGGCACGCCCACCGGCCCGGCGACCGCGGTGCCCATCCACGCGCCACTGGTCGGCTGCTTCTGTGTGTCGATCTGCGAGACCTGCCGGGTCGCCGTCCACCCGGCGGTGCCGACGACCCCCGCCAGCACCGCGACGGCGGCGCCCACCAACAACCAGACCGGTGGGGTACGCCGACGCCTCGTCGGCTGCGGGGTCGCCGGCCGTGGGTAGATCGTTCCCCGTTCACCGCCCGGCCCACCGCTGCCCGCCAGCGCGGCGGCTGTCACCCGACGCCCACGCCGACGTCGCCACACCCACACGAGCGCCGCGCTGATCAGCAGCAGGACCGCCAACCCGGCGAGCAGCACCGGGTACCGCCGCCAGGGCGGCGCCTCGGTCACCTCGGCCGCCGGTGCGGCAGCCGCCGTCCAGGTGGCCGTGGCGCAGTCGTACGGCCGGGTGCCGTCGCTGGTGAACGCACACGCCGGGGCCGTCAGTGGTTGGCCGGGCGGGGTCGCGGCGAGTGCCGTACCCAACGTGGTGGAGCTGTGTGCCGGCAGCCTCAACCGCCAGGTCACCTCGGTGGCGGAACCGCCGGCCCGGGTGGACCGGCCGCCGCCGCTGATCGCGGTCGGCGACGAGCCGGGTGGCAGTTCCTGGCGCACGGTGGTCTCCACCGGGGCGTTGCCCACGTTGCGGACCTGGATCCGGTACCTCGGTGCCGGGCTGTTCTCCGGCGCGACCGCGACGGTGACCTGCTGCGGTGGCGCCGACGCCGGTGCCCGGGACGGTGGTGCCATCGCCGGCGGCGCCGAGGGCGGCGTGGGCTCGGTCACCCGCGCGACCATCGCCACCGGCGGTCGGGTGGCGGCCGGCCCGGGCGTCCCGGTCGTGGACGCCTCGCTCGGTCGTGGCGTCGCGGTGCCGGCCGGTGGCGCGGCCGTCGAACGCGGCGTCGCGGCCGTCGGTTGTGGCGCGGCTGCCGGTGGTCGTGGCGTGGCCGCCGCCTCCGGTGCCGCCGCCGGCAGGGCCGGCACGGCGGCGAGGATGCCGAGGCAGTGTACGAACACTGCGAGGGCTCTGTGGTGTCGTGTCGATGCAGGCATACGAACGAACCTCCGGAGCCGACGGTAGGGGCGAGCCGCCTCCGTGCGGGTACGAAGTCCGGAAGACCGCCGCGCTCACCTCCTGCTCCGATAGGGTGCCGCGCGGTGACGGGTTGAGCACACCCGGCGGCCGGTCCTGGTCGGTCGGGGGGCCGGCGGGGCTAGATTGGCGGGGTGCGTATCGCTCGTTTCGCCCATGCCAAGGGAATGTCGTTCGGTGCCGTCGAAGGCGAACCGGAGGCCGGGCCGCAGGGCCTGACCATCGCCGAGATCGAGGGCCACCCGTTCGGCAACCTGACCTTCAGTGGGGCCCGTTGGGCCCTCTCCGACGTCCGGCTGCTCTCGCCGATCCTGCCCAGCAAGGTCGTGTGCGTCGGCCGCAACTACGCCGACCACGCCGCCGAGCTCGGCAACGACGTGCCCAAGGAGCCGCTGCTCTTCCTCAAGCCGTCCACCTCGGTGATCGGCCCCCGGGACGCCATCCGACTGCCGATCTTCTCCAAGCAGGTCGAGCACGAGGCGGAGCTCGCCGTCGTGATCGGGGCGCCGGGCGCGCGTCGCGCCGACCGGGCCGCCGCCGAACGTGCGATCTTCGGCTACACCTGCGCCAACGACGTCACCGCGCGGGACCTCCAGCGCTCGGACGGGCAGTGGACCCGGGCCAAGGGCTTCGACTCGTTCTGCCCGATCGGTCCGTGGATCACCACCGGTCTGGACGTCTCCGACCTGGAGATCCGCTGTGAGGTGGGTCGCAACCCGGAGGAGATGGAGGTACGCCAGCTCGGCCGGACGAAGGACATGGTCTTCGACGTGCCGGGCCTGGTGTCGTACATCTCGCACGTGATGACCCTGCTGCCCGGCGACGTCGTTCTCACCGGCACTCCGGCCGGGGTTAGCCCGCTCGTCGAGGGGGATACGGTAACCGTGCGGATCGAGGGCATCGGCGAGCTCACCAACGCGGTGGTTCCCGTCGCCTGATCCGTCTGATGCCCCTGTTTCCGCAGCTCACGGGCGGTTCAGGGGGATCGGATTTGGCCTGCCGGCACCGGGAGGGTAAAGTTCACTCCCGGCGCCGCAAGGGGCCAATGGGGTATGGGGTAATTGGCAGCCCGACTGATTCTGGTTCAGTTAGTCTAGGTTCGAGTCCTGGTACCCCAGCGCTGCTGGAATTCGTAGGAATTTCAGACGCTGGATTCTGACGGAGTTCGACTCCGCCCCTCCGGGGGCGGAGAGTGATCCCCGGTAGAGTGCAGCTCCTCCGCCCGACTAGGGTGGGGGAGCGAAAGTTGTTCTGGCCCCGTCGTCTAGCGGCCCAGGACGCCGCCCTCTCAAGGCGGTAGCGCCGGTTCGAATCCGGTCGGGGCTACATCGTGCACAGCCCGTCTCACCTGGTGAGGCGGGCTGTTTCGTGTGCGTGCACCGCTCGCCGGCTTGCTCGACCGACGCGCTTGATCGACTCGGAGTTCCTGAAACCGTGGTGTCCGGTGCCCTCTGACAGGCCGAGTTCATGAAACGCGAGTTGATCTGAGCGGCGCCGCCCCACGTGCGGCCGTTCCCGGCGCAGGGTCCAACCCCGCGAGCCCGGACCCCGTTCTCGCGCCGGGAGGCGGTGCCGCTAGACTACTGCCGCACCGCCCGCGAGGGTGGTGAACGGAAGAAGTTCTGGCCCCGTCGTCTAGCGGCCCAGGACGCCGCCCTCTCAAGGCGGTAGCGCCGGTTCGAATCCGGTCGGGGCTACAACCAAAGGCTCGTCTCGCTAAGCGAGACGAGCCTTCCCCGTTTTTCCCCCCCGCGCCCCCCGGTCCCCGGCCCCCGGTCCCCCGCGCCCGCGTTTCCGCGGTGATCAAGAGGTTTGCGTCGCCGCCTTCGGCGTGTCGTGACGCAAACCTCTTGATCACCCGGAGCGGCGGGGGGTGCGGGGGTGCGGGGGTGCGGGGGTGTGCGGTTAGAGGCCGGACAGGCGTTGGCCGGCTCGGACCACGGCCATGGCGTGGCGTTCGCCGGGGCGGCGGCCCAGGCGCTCGATCGGGCCGGAGATGCTGACCGAGGCGATCACCCGGCCGGTGCGGTCCCGGATCGGGGCGGAGACGCTCGCCACACCGGCCTCCCGCTCGGCGACGCTCTGCGCCCAGCCGCGCCGGCGTACCTCGGCGAGGGTGCGGCCGGTGAACTTGCTGCGCGGCAGTAGCGGCATCACCGCCTCCGGCGGCTCCCAGGCCAGCAGGATCTGCGCCGCGGAACCGGCGGTCATCGGCAGCACCGAGCCGACCGGAACCGTGTCCCGCAGGCCGCTGGCCCGCTCTGCCGCCGCCACGCAGATCCGCTCGTCCGCGCGGCGCAGGTAGAGCTGGGCGCTCTCACCGGTGGCGTCGCGCAGCGCGGCGAGCAGCGGCTCGGCGGCGGTCAGCAGGACGTCGGGCGCCGCGTTGGCCAGTTCGCCCAGCCGGGGGCCCGGTCGCCATCGGCCCTGGGTGTCCCGGACCAGCATCCGGTGGATCTCCAGAGCCTGCGCCAGCCGGTGTGCGGTGGCTCGGGGCAGCTTGGTGCGTTCAACGAGTTCGGCCAGGCTGGCGCCGTCGACACAGGCGGCCAGGATGACCACCGCCTTGTCGAGAACGCCGACACCGCTCATACTGTGTCCCACAAGCCGAAACTTACCTCCCAGAATTTAGGATGTCCAGATGGTGGGAGTCACTCCTGAGCCGAGGACCCTGGCCGAGAAGGTCTGGGACGCGCACGTCGTACGGTCCGCCGCCGGTGAGCCGGACCTGCTCTTCATCGACCTGCACCTGCTGCACGAGGTGACCAGCCCGCAGGCGTTCGACGGGCTGCGGCTCGCCGGGCGCCGGGTGCGTCGTACCGACCTGACCCTCGCGACCGAGGACCACAACACCCCGACCGGGTACGCCGACCCGGCGTTCCGCCTCCGCCGTGGTGACCTGCTCACCATCGCGGACCCCACGTCGCGTACGCAGATCGAGACGCTGCGCCGTAACTGCGCCGAGTTCGGGGTGCGGCTGCACCCGCTCGGTGACGACAACCAGGGCATCGTGCACGTGATCGGCCCGCAGCTCGGTGTCACCCAGCCGGGCATGACGATCGTCTGCGGCGACTCGCACACCGCCACCCACGGCGCGTTCGGCGCGCTCGCCTTCGGCATCGGCACCAGCGAGGTGGAGCACGTGCTGGCCACCCAGACGCTGCCGCAGAGCCGGCCGAAGACGATGGCCGTGAACGTCACTGGCCGCCTCGCCCCCGGGGTCACCGCCAAGGACCTGGTGCTCGCGCTGATCACCCAGGTCGGCACCGGCGGTGGGCGCGGGCACATCGTCGAGTACCGCGGCGAGGCGATCCGCGCCCTCTCCATGGAGGGGCGGATGACCATCGCCAACATGTCCATCGAGTGGGGCGCCAAGGCCGGCATGATCGCGCCGGACGAGACGACCTTCGCGTACCTCAAGGGTCGTCCGAACGCGCCCCAGGGCGCGGACTGGGACGCGGCGCTCACGTGGTGGCGGACGCTGCCCACCGACGAGGGCGCGCGCTTCGACGCCGAGGTGACCCTGGACGCCAGCCAGGTCACCCCGTTCGTCACCTGGGGCACCAACCCCGGGCAGGGTGCGCCGCTGAGCGCGCCGGTGCCGGACCCGGAGGAGTTCGTCACCGACTCGGAGCGGGCCGCCGCGCGCCGCGCCCTGGAGTACATGGACCTGCGTCCCGGCACCCCGCTGCGGGAGCTGCCGATCGACGTGGTGTTCGTCGGCTCCTGCACCAACGGGCGTCTGGAGGACCTGCGGGCCGCCGCCGACGTGCTTCGTGGTCACCGGGTCGCCGACGGCGTGCGGATGCTCGTGGTGCCCGGTTCCGCCGCCGTGCGGGAGGCTGCCGAGGCCGAGGGGCTGGACAAGGTCTTCGCCGACGCCGGGGCGGAGTGGCGGTTCGCCGGCTGCTCCATGTGTCTGGGGATGAACCCGGACACGTTGAAGCCGGGCGAGCGTTCCGCCTCCACCTCGAACCGCAACTTCGAGGGCCGTCAGGGCCGGGGTGGGCGTACCCACCTGGTTTCCCCGCCGGTCGCCGCCGCCACCGCCGTGGCCGGCCGGCTGGCCGCCCCCGCCGACCTGTAGAAGGGACTCCAGGAGATGGACAAGTTCACCACCCACACCGGCACCGCCGTGCCGCTGCGCCGGTCCAACGTGGATACCGACCAGATCATCCCCGCGGTGTACCTCAAGCGGGTGACCCGGACGGGCTTTGCCGACGGGCTGTTCAGCGCCTGGCGGGAAGACCCGGCATTCGTGCTCAACGATCAGCGTTATTCCGGGGCGTCGATCCTCATCACCGGCCCGGAGTTCGGCACCGGCTCCTCCCGGGAACACGCCGTGTGGGCACTGCGGGACTGGGGCTTCCGCGCGGTGGTGGCTCCGCGCTTCGGCGACATCTTCCGGGGCAACGCCCTCAAGGAGGGCCTGTTGCCGGTCGAGTTGGAATTGAAAGCCGTCGAAGAGTTGTGGGATCTGGTTGAGTCGGATCCGACCACTGCGGTGACCGTCGACCTGACCGCCCGGCAGCTCCGTGCGGGGGATGCCAGCTGGTCGTTCCCGCTGGACGACTTCAGCCGGTGGCGCTTGCTGGAGGGTCTCGATGACATTGGACTAACCCTCCGGCACGCCGCCGACATCGACTCGTACGAGGCGCGCCGACTGCCGTTCCTGCCCTCCGTGGCATAGCCGTACGCCCGCTCCCACAGCGAATTTCACCCCCATCGGTCCAACCGGTGGGGGTGAATCCGTTGCGACACAAGGGCTTTTTTCTACCGAATGTTTGTGTCTAGGCAGCACAGGGCATAACGTGCGCGCAGAATGGCTCGCGTCGAGTCAGTTGCACAATCGGGAGGAAGTCGTGAACAAGGCCGAGCTCATCGAGGCGCTCGCCGTTCGCCTGGGGGACCGGAAGATGGCGACGGCCGCGCTCGACGCGGTCCTCACCGAGGTCCAGGCGGCGGTCACCAAGGGCGAGAAGGTGGCGATCACCGGATTCGGAGCATTTGAAAAGCGTGTGCGTGGTGCGCGAACAGCGCGCAACCCGCGTACCGGCGAGGCGGTGAAGGTCAAGAAGACGTCAGTCCCGACCTTCCGCCCCGGCGCCGGGTTCAAGGAGATGGTGGCCAGCGGCAAGGTGCCGAAGGCCACGGTGGCGACGAAGAAGGCCACCACGAGCACCGCCACGGCCAAGACGGCCGGCACGAAGGCGGCGGGCGCCAAGGCGACCGGCACGAAGGCGACGGCGGCCAAGGCGGCTGCCGGCAAGAAGACCGCTCCGGCCAAGGCGAGCAAGACCGCTACGGCGACCAAGACGGCCGCCAGCAAGAAGACCGCCCCGGCCAAGGCGAGCAAGAGCACCACGGCGACCAAGACGGCCGCCGGCAAGAAGACCACCGCGGCGAAGAAGACCACCGCGGCGACCAAGTCGACCGCGGCGAAGAAGACCACGGCGGCGACCAAGTCGACCGCGGCGAAGAAGACCACGGCGGCGACCAAGAGCACGGCGGCAAAGAAGGCGCCGGCGAAGAAGGCTCCGGCCAAGAAGGCGGCCAGCAAGCGCTGACCGACCCACGACGAAAGGGCGTCCACCCGTTGGTGGGCGTCCTTTCGGCGTACGCGGACCGTTGACCCGTCCGGTCCGCTCGCGCAGAATCGCCGTGCCGGCCCCCCTCCGCCGGCCCGTCGACGGGAAATGGGGCGCCGGTGCGCTATCGCCAGCTCACCACCGGGACGCTCGCGCTGGGTGTCGTCCTCCTCATCGACGTGCTGCGGGTCTGGCTGCCCGGCATCATCACCATCTTCGGCCAGGCGGCGTCCACCCCGGCCGAGTTGATGGGCGCGTTCGCCCTCGGCTGGTTCGTGCTCGCGCTGGGCGCGCCCGCGGTGGTCCGCCGGGTCGGTGCCCGCCCGGTCGTGGTGGTCGCCGCCGCAGCCCTGGCCCTCGCCCGGCTCGCGCTCACCGCCGCGCCGGGCGGGCGTACGCAGCTCTGGTTGGCCACCGCCGGTCTGCTCGCCGGGCTGGTCTGGTTGGTCGGCGTCGCCGCCGGCACCGACCGTCCGGTTCCGGGGCTGGCGTTGGGTTTCGCGGTCAACGCGGCCCTGCACGCGGTGTGGGACACGGTCGACGTGGTCTGGTGGGGCACCTGGGCGGCGTGGTTGTTCAGCTCCGTCGCGGTGCTGCTGTTCCTGCTCGGCACGGCACAGCCGGTAGCGCGGGCCGGTGGCGGTGCAGCTGGCGGTGACGGTGGTGCGCAGGCTGGTGGCGGTGGCGTACGGGCCTGGTTGTTGGCCGGTCCGGCGCTGCTGCTGGCCGGAATGGTGGCACTCTCCCCGGCGCTGGCCCGCACCGGGATGTCGTACCTGTTCGCCGGGGACGGTGTCGCGGGCTCACCGTTGTTCGGCCTGGCACCGGTGCCGGTGGCGGTCGCCGCGTTCCTGTTCACCGCGTCGACCCGGCCACCCCGGGGGTGGGGCCGCGCGTACGGGCCGGTGGCGTTGCTGGTGGGCGCGCTGCTGTTCGCCGGCGACCGGGGCGACCTGCTCGTCCCGGCCGTCCTGCTGGCCGCCGTCGGTCTCGGCGCCTGCCTCGCGCTGACCGACGACGCCGACCGCCCGGACGGGACGGCGCAGACCGGGCCGACGGGCAGGGAGACCGCGAGGGACGGCACCGACGCGACGGCGGCCCGCCGGGGGTACGCGGTGGCCGTCGGCATGCTGGTCTTCGCGCTGGGGGCGGTCGGGTACTACTCCGCCTACGACCTCGGGTACCCCAACGCGGCGGTGCCCGTGGTGGTGGCCGGTCTGGTCGCGGTCGTGGCGTTCACTGCCCAACCCGTCGTCGGGTGGCTCCCCGGGCCGTTTCCGCCGATCCGGGCTGCCGCGGCGGTCACCGCGCTGGCGTTGCTGGCGCCGGTGGTCGCCGACGAGGTTCCGGTGGCCGGCAACCGGGACGGCCCACCGGAGCGGCTCACCGTGGTGGCGTACAACATCCGGATGGGCTTCGGGTTGGACGGTCGGTTCGACCTGACCGGGCTCACCGAGGTGGTCCAGCGGCAACGCCCCGACGTGGTGCTGCTCAGCGAGGTGGACCGCGCCTGGCTGCTCAACGGCGGGCACGACACCCTCGACGTGATGGCCGAGCGGCTCGGCATGCCGTACGTCTTCGGGCCGGCCGCCGACTCCGTGTGGGGTGACGCCGTGCTGAGCCGCTGGCCGATGGACGACGCGCGGAGCCTCCCGCTGCCCGCCGTCGGTGCGCCCACCGGGGCGCAGGCCCTCGGCGTGACGCTGGACCTGAGCGACGGGGTCCGTGTCGCGGTGGTCAGCACCCACCTGCAACCGCCGCCCGGGAAGGGCCCGGTGGTCCAGGCCCGCGCGGTCACCGACTTCGCCATCCGGTACGCCGCCGGCCGACCGCTGGTGGTGGCGGGCGACCTGAACACCGAGCCGGGGGACGAGGCGTTCGGGCAGTTCACGGCCGCCGGTCTGGTCGACGCGTTGGCTGCCGCCCGACCGCTGGCGACCAGCCCCGCCGACGATCCCCGCGAACAGATCGACCACATCTTCGTCTCGGCCGCTCTGACCCCCAGCGACCCGGTCGCGCCCCGCAGCACCGCCAGCGACCACCTGCCGGTCGCGGTGACAGTGGCCCTGCCGCCCCGCTGAGCGGCTCTACAAGCGGTCGGCGGCCACCAGGCGGTCGGCGGTGAAGGCGAGCAGCCATCCGCCGCCCTTGGGCGTGCTGAAGTCCTCGTCGGTGCGGCCGGTGAGCTGCTCCAGGGCACCCGGCAGCACCTTGCCCTGGCTGCACACCGCAGCCTGGCCCCCGGCGGCGGCCAACTCCAGCAGCCGGGCGGCGGTGGCCAGGATCTGCTCGTCGCTCTGCTGGCCGGGCTGTGGCTCGTCGAGGTCGCCGCAGACCTCGATCGGCAGGTCGAGCAGCGCGGCGGCCGGGTCCAGGGTCTGCACACACCGTCGCGGTGAGGCCGACACCAACCGGGACGGTCGGATCAGGGCGACCAGGCCGCCCAGCGCCGTCGCCTGAGCCCATCCCTCGGCGTCCAGGGGCCGCCCGACGTCCGGGCCGGACCAGGTGGCCCGCTTCCCGGCGTGCGCGTGCCGGACCAGCGCGACGGTGGCGGTCACCGACGGCAGCGCGGCGAACGCCGCCAGCACCTCGGCGTCGTGGGGGTAGCTGACCAGGCGGATCGCGTCGTCCACGGCGAGCCAGCGGATGTCGTCCACCTCGGTGCCCGGTTGGAAACCCCCGCTGGCGACCGCGAGCATCGACCAGTAGTCGACCAGCTTGGGCTGCCCCTCGCTGCGGTAGCGCACCGACGGCAGCCGGACCTGCGGCACGCCCCGCACGTCGGCCTCCTCGGCCACCTCGCGGACCGCCGCTGCCAGCGCGTGTTCGCCCGGCTCCAGTTTGCCCTTCGGCAGTGTCCAGTCGCCGTAGCGGGGACGGTGCACCACGCAGACGCGGACGCCGTCGGCGGTCGGCCGCCAGGCCACCCCGCCCGCCGCGCGGATGCCGGTCACGGCAGCCAACTCGTCCGCCGCCGTCGGGTGGCCCGGTGCCAGGCCGCCGGGAGGGAGGAGCGCATCCGGTGTACGGAGGCGCGTTCCCGCTCGGCGAGCCGACCGGCGGTGACCGCCAGCTCGTGGTCGTCCGGCAGCTCGGCGGCGATCTCCAGCCAGGTGTCCGCCGCGATTGCCGCATCCTGGTGCTCGCCGAGCACGTCCTGCACGCCGGCCAGGGCACGGGCCAGTCGGCGCGCGCCCTTGCCGACCGTCGGTGCCACCGCGTTGACCGCGTACCGGGCCTGCTTGGCCTCCTTGCGAACGGCGTGCCACCGGTCGTCCGGCGACCGGGCGTCGAGCCCGTCGACGCCGTCCGGCCCGGTCAACCGCGCCCACGGCCGGGCCACCAACGCGGGCAGCGCCTTCGCCGCGGGCGCCGCCGCCCGGCGGGTGAGCCGGGGTGAGGCGGACGCCAGCACCAGGGAGTCCACCAGGGCCAGGTAACGCGCGCTGCGCAACGCCTCGTCGATGGCGGCCAGCGCCGATCGCTGCCGTGCGGCGAGCACCTCGTCCAGCCGGTCCACCGCGTCCCCGTCGAGCGGGCTGAGCGGATCCGCGTCGGCGGTGCTGCGCAGCCGGGCGCGCAACACCTCGGCGTCGCGGGCCGCGCCGAGGACACCGGCCAGCCACCGCAGTTCGGTGCGCAGCGGACGGGACCAGGTCGTGCGGACCAGGGCCTTGAAGGTGCGCAGGTCACTGCGGAGGCGTCGGCAGGCCACCCGCATCTGGTGCACACCGGTGTCGCCACCGGCACCCGGGACGCGAAGCCGGACCAGCGGGTCGTGCGCCAGCAGTCGGCGGATCTCCTTACGGAGCGCCTCGGTCACCACGTCACCCGCGGTGGGCTCGGCGGACAGCCCGCCCGGCGCGACCAGGTCCGGATCGGCCTGCGCCGCCTCGCCCAGCGCCCGTACGTGCTTGGGGGTGAACGACCCGCCCCGGGCGCCGGCCTCGCGCAGCACGGTGCCGATCCGGTCGAGCAGCGCCCGGTCGCCGCCCTTGCGTTCGGCCTCCAGCTCACGGAACGTGTCGGTGGTGACGCCGGAGGCGTCCAGCACCGACACCCGGTCGTCCACCACCTCGGCGAGCACCGTGCCCGCCTTGTCGCACACCTCGTACGCGTGCCGGACCGTCCGGACCACAGTCACCGGGGCCAGCGGCGCCCCCCGGTGCAGGACGGTGACCAGCTCCACCAGCTCCGGCGGCGGCTGCCCCTTCGGCCCCGGGCGGGAGACCTCGTGCCGGACGCCCGGTGTGCCGGTCGGCAGTTTCACCGTCCAGGGCAGCTCGTCGCCCCGGCGGTGACGCAGCGAGGCACCGGCTCGGGCCAGCCTGAGGTCGACGGTGTCGAGGTAGCGGGCGACGAGCGTCACCGGTGGCAGCGCCCGGATCCGACCCCCGGACGGTGTCGTGGCGGCCAGGTCCGGCAGCACGTAGGCGTCGTCCACCTCGTACTTCTGCTCCTCCTCGACCATCAACCCAGCCTATGCGGTGATCGGTCAGCCGGCCGTGCCACCGACGCGGCGCAGCAACAGTTCCTGTAGGTGCGCCCGGGTGTTGTCGTCGGCGCTGGTGTGCCGGGTCCAACTGCCGTCGCTGTGCAGCTCGAACGCGTCCACGTCGGGGCTCATCGCGGCGGTCAGCACCTGGTCCAGTTCGGCGCGGGCGATCGGATCGCTGACCTGCACCAGGGCCTCCACCCGACGGTCCAGGTTGCGGTGCATCAGGTCCGCCGATCCCATCCAGAACTCGGCCTCGCCGTTGTTGCCGAACCGGAAGACCCGGGAATGCTCCAGGAAGCGGCCGAGGATCGAGCGCACGCGGATGTTCTCCGACAGCCCGGGCACCCCGGGCCGCAGCGTGCACATCCCCCGGATGAGCAGGTCGACGTGGACGCCGGCCTGGGAGGCCCGGTACAGCGCGTCGGTCACCCCCTCGTCCACCAGCGAATTGACCTTGAACTGGACCAGGCCGGGCATGCCCAGACGGACGTGCGAGATCTCCCGCTCGATCCGCTCGATGAGGCCGCTACGGATGCCCTGCGGGGCGACCAGCAACCGCCGGTACGCGGTCTGCCGGCTGTACCCGGTCAGCACGTTGAACAGGTCGGTGAGGTCCGCGCCGATCTCCGGGTCGGCGGTGAGCATCCCGAAGTCCTCGTACATCCGGGCGGTCTTCGGGTGGTAGTTGCCCGTGCCGATGTGGCAGTACCGGCGGATCTGGTTGCCCTCCTGGCGGACCACCAGCGCGGTCTTGCAGTGCGTCTTCAGCCCGACCAGGCCGTACACCACGTGACAGCCGGCCCGTTCCAACGTGCGCGCCCAGCCGATGTTGGCCACCTCGTCGAAGCGGGCCTTCACCTCCACCAGCACCACCACCTGCTTGCCGGCGGCGGCCGCGTCGACCAGCGCGTCGACGATCGGGGAGTCGCCGCTGGTGCGGTAGAGGGTCTGCTTGATGGCCAGCACGTTCGGGTCGGCGGCGGCCTGCTCGATGAAGCGCTGCACGCTCGTCGCGAACGAGTGGTACGGGTGGTGCACCAGGATGTCCCCGTCGCGCAGGGTGGCGAAGACGCTGCGGGGCACCTCGCCCTCGGCGAGCCGGGGATGGGTGGCCGGCACGAACGGCGGGTCCTTGAGGTCCGGTCGGTCGGCCTCGCCGTAGACCTGCCACAGCGCGGACAGGTCCAGCAACCCGGGCACCCGCAGCACGTCCTGGTCGTCCATGTCCAACTCGCGGACGAGAAGCTCCAACATGTGGTCGGAGATGGAGGCGGCCACCTCCAGCCGGACCGGCGGGCCGAACCGCCGTCGGGCCAGTTCGCGTTCGAGGGCCTGCAACAGGTCCTCGTCGCGGTCCTCGTCGACCTCGACCTCGGCGTTACGGGTGACGCGGAACAGGTGGCACTCGACCACCTGCATGCCACTGAACAGCTGCCCCAGGTGCACCGAGATCAGGTCCTCCACCGGCAGCATCCGTACGCCCGGCTGGTCCCGGTCCACCCGGACGAAGCGGGGGACGTTGTTGGGCACCTTCACCCGGGCGAACAGCTCGGAGCCGCCGTCGGGGTCACGAACCGCCACCGCCAGGTTCAGCGACCGCCCCGAGATGTACGGGAACGGGTGCGCCGGGTCCACCGCGAGCGGGGTCAGCACCGGGAAGATGTGCTCCCGGAAGTAGGTCCGTAGCCGTTCCCGCTCCGGGTCGCCCAGTTCGCCCCAGCGCAGGATGCGGATGTCCTCGGCCGCCAGCTTCGGCAGCACGTCGTCCACGAAGCAGGCGGCGTGCCGGGCGACCAGCGCGGCCGTGCGCTCCGCGATCAGCTCCAACTGGGTACGCAGGGGCAGCCGGTCCCCGCCGCGCACCGGCAGGCCGGCGGAGAGCCGCCGCTTCAGCCCGGCGATCCGCACCATGAAGAACTCGTCCAGGTTGCTGGCGAAGATCGCCAGGAACTTGGCCCTTTCGAGCAGTGGGGTGCGCTGGTCCTCGGCGAGGGTGAGCACCCGGGCGTTGAAGTCGAGCCAGGAGAGTTCCCGGTTGAGGAACCGGTCCTCGGGCAGCGGCGCCGGCGGTTCGTCGTCCTGCGCTGCGGCGGCGGTCGGGAGGTCGTCCGGCAGGACCGGGTGGGCGCCAGCGGCGGCGGGGGCGTCCACCTCGTCGCTGGTCGGCACGGGGTCGAGGACCTCGTCCAGCCCGGAGGAGGCGGCCCCCGGGTCGTCGGCGAGGGTGTCGGCGCGGGCGGCGCCCGCCCGTTCGGCGCGGGACGGGCGGAAGCGGCCGTCGGTGCCGCGCGCGCGGGAACCGTTGCGGAGATCGGAGGAGGGCTGGCGGGCCGGGTTCTCGCGAGGGGTGCTCACCCGCTCATAATCACCCGATTACGGTGAACGCAAAATGAACTTGGGCCCGACGGTTCAGATCATCGTCGGCAATGTCACCCGGACGACCGTGCCGTCGGGATCCGTGTCGATGCGCACCCGCTGCCCGAGCCGGAGAAGCCGCAGCCCGGAGGCGTCGAAGGCCCGTGCGGGGAAGCGCATCTCGGTGCCGTCGTCGAGCAGCAGGACACCGCTGCGCGTCGCCGCGTCGTAGCTGGCCACCGTGCCCTGCATGCTGGCACCGTACACCGGCCGGGTCAGCCCGCGGAGCGTGCCGGGCGGTTCAGCCCGCGGTGTGGGCCGGGCGGTTCAGCCCGCGGAGCGTGCGGGATGACCGGCGGCGACGAGTGCGGCGGTGTGCGGGCCCAGCCCGAGCCGGGTGGCGGCGGCCAGGTCCGTGGGAGTGTCCACGTCCCGGCGCAGGCTGGGCCAGTCCCCGGTCAGGGGCAGCGCACCGCTCGCCGCGTGCGCGACCGCCGAGCCCACCCCGAAACGGGGATCCAGCGGAACGCCGGGCGGGGCGGTGAGCAGGACCGTGCCGCTGCCGGGCGCGTCCGGCACGAAGCGGCGTACCCCCGGTCGGCCGTTCTGCGCCGCGAGCAGCGCGCCGGCCAGCTCGGCCGGGCGCAGCGCCGGCAGGTCCGCGGTGAGCCCGGCCACCCACCCGGCGGTGGCCCCGGCGGCGCCGTGCCGCAACGCCGCGTTCAGGCCGGCGTCCGGCCCGTCGGGCAGCACCCGCGCGCCCGCCGCCCGCGCCGCCGCCGTCACCCGGGCGTCGTCGGTGACCACCAGGGCCTCGGCGACCGCCGGGCAGGCCAGCACCGCGCGCAGGGTGTCGGCCGCCAGGGCCAGCGCCAGATCCTCGTGGGGTACGCCGGACAGCGCGCCCCGCAGCCGGCTCTTGGCCGCGCCCAGATGCTTCACCGGGACCACCACGGCCCACCTCGGCTGACTCACGTCCGCAATCCTGCCAGCCGGACGACGGGACCCTCGCTGGCCGTACCGGGGGCGAGCAGGCATGATTTCCGCTGCGGGTGTCGCGGACGGAGTTTCGCGGCGGGGTTGGGGCGCGACGAGGAGGCACAGTGGCACGGCGAAGGCTGGGATTCTGGCAACGGTTCGCCGTGGGGCTGGTCAAGCCCGTGATGACCGTGTGGACCCGCCGGACCTGGAGTGGTCAGGAACACCTCGGCGGCGACGGTGGCGTGATCATCGTGGCGAACCACCTCTCGCACGCCGATCCGCTGGTCTCCGCGCACTTCATCTACGACTCCGGGCGCTGGCCGCAGTACCTGGGCAAGGCCAGCGTGTTCCGGGTGCCGGTGGTCGGCTGGATCCTGCACCGGTGCCGGCAGATCCCGGTCGAGCGGGGCAGCGTCGACGCGGTCCGCTCGCTGGACGCGTTGGTCGGCGCGCTCGACCAGGGCGGCGCCGTGGTGATCTACCCGGAGGGCACCACCACCCGGCAGCCGGAGCTGTGGCCGATGAAGGCCAAGACCGGCGCGGCCCGGCTCGCCCTGGCCACCGGCGCGCCCGTCGTGCCGGTGGTGATGTGGGGGCCGGAGCAGATCTTCGATCCCCGGACCAGCCGGGTGAGCCTGCGCCCCCGGATCCCGGTGACCGTCGTCGCCGGGGAACCGATCGACCTGAGCCGGTGGGCCGACGCCCAACCGACCCGGGCCACCCTCGAAGAGATGACGGACACCATCATGTTGCGGCTGCGGGACATGCTCGCCGAGATCCGTGGTGGCACACCGCCGCCGCTGTGGGAGCGACCGGCCCGGTCCTCCGTCGGCCGTGAGCAGCGGGGCGAAGCGGCATGAGCGAGCGAAGCAGTGGTGCCGTCCGGGCCGCCGTGACGCGAGACGGAGCGGCGGAATGAGCGGGCATGTCGCGGTGCTCGGCGCCGGTTCCTGGGGCACCGCGTTCGCCAAGATCCTCGCCGACGCGGGGAGGGACGTGACGGTGTGGGCCCGCCGCGCGCCGGTCGCCGAGAGCATCAGGTCCGAGCGCCGCAACCCGGAGTACCTGCCGGACCTGCTGCTGCCGGCCCGGGTCACCGCCACCGCAGACGCCGCCGAGGCGATCACCGGCGCCGAGGTGGTGGTCCTCGCGGTGCCGTCGCAGACCCTGCGGGGCAACCTCGCCGAGTGGGCCGGGCACCTGCACCCGGACTCCACCCTGGTGTCGCTGATGAAGGGCATCGAGCTGGGCACCACCAAGCGGATGAGCGAGGTCATCGTGGAGACCGCGGGCGTCGCCGCCGACCGGGTCGTCGTGGTGTCCGGTCCGAACCTGGCCCCGGAGATCGCCGCCGAGCAGCCCGCCGCGACAGTGGTCGCCGGAACCAACGGTCACCGTACGGCGCTCGTGCAGGCGTCGATCCGGACGCCGTACCTGCGCCCGTACACCAACGACGACGTGATCGGCTGTGAGCTGGGCGGGGCGGTCAAGAACGTGATCGCCCTGTCGTACGGCATCGCCACGGCGATGGGTTTCGGCGACAACACCCGGGCCATGCTGATGACCCGAGGGCTGGCCGAGACGGCCCGGCTGGGCGTGGCGCTCGGCGCGGACCCGATCACCTTCGCCGGCCTGGCGGGCATGGGTGACCTGGTCGCCTCCTGCTCCTCCCCGCTGGCCCGCAACCGCACCTTCGGGGAACACCTGGGCCGGGGCGAGACGCTGGAGCAGGCCCAGACCGCCACCCGGCAGACCGCCGAGGGCGTGAAGAGCTGCCTGGCGATCCGTGACCTGGCCCGCGCGCACGGTGTGGAGATGCCGATCACCGAGCACGTCGAGCGGATCTGCCACGAGGGGATGGATCCGCGCCTCGCCGTGGAGACCCTGATGAGCCGCACCGCCAAGCCCGAGTCGTACGAGTGAGGATCCGATGAGCGAGTGGGGAGACGGCACCCGCTGCGTACGCGCCGGCCTGCCGGAGGCCAAACCAGGCGATCCGTTCCTGCCGGGGCCGGTCTTCGCCGCGCCGTACCACCTCGACCCGTTCCAGGGCCCGAGCACGTCGCCGAACGGCTACGGTCGCCCGGACAACCCGACCCGGCGGCTGCTGGAGGCCGCCGTGGGCGAGTTGGAGGGCGGTGAGTGCCGCGTCTTCGCCACCGGTCAGGCGGCCATCACCGGCCTGCTGCTGACCCTGCTGCGCCCCGGGGACACCGTGGTGCTGCCCACCGACGGCTACTTCCCGGTCCGGGCGTTCGCCACCGACGTGCTGGAGGCGATCGGCGTCCGGGTGCTCTTCGTGCCGACCGTCGGGCCGTACCCGTCGTTCGAGGGTGTCCGGCTGGTGCTGGTGGAGACGCCGGCCAACCCGGGTCTGGACGTGGTCGACGTGGCGGCCCTGGCGGAGAGGGCGCACGCCGCCGGCGCGCTGCTCGCGGTGGACAACACCACGGCCACCCCGCTCGGTCAGCGCCCACTCGACCTCGGCGCCGACCTGGTGGTCGCCTCCGGCACGAAGGCGCTCACCGGCCACTCCGACCTGCTGCTGGGTTACCTGGTCAGCCGGTCCGCCGAGCTGATCACCGCGGTGACGACCTGGCGGACGACCACCGGTTCGGTTCCGGGGGCGTTCGACGCCTGGCTGGCACACCGGTCGCTGGCCACCCTCGACCTCCGGCTGGCCCGGCAGAGCGCGAACGCCGCGGCCGTCGTCGACCTGCTCGCCGGCCGTCCGGATGTGACGGGCCTGCGCTGGCCGGGGCGGCCGGACGACCCGGCCTACCCGGTGGCCTCGGCCCAGATGCGCCGGATACCGGGGGTGCTCTCGTTCGACCTGGGCAGCGCCGAACGGGTGGGCCGGTTCATCGAGGCCGCCCGGCTGGTGGCGGCGGCGACCTCCTTCGGCGGCCTGCACACCACGGCGGACCGCCGGGAGCAGTGGGGCGACGACACCGCGCCGGGCTTCGTCCGGCTCTCCTGCGGGGCCGAGGACACCGCGGACCTGGTGGCCGACATCGCCGCCGCCCTGGACGCGGCCGGGCCGGTCTGAGGTCGCCGGTGCCACCACCGTCCCCGAGCGACGCCGTACGCGACGGCGGCCCCCGACAGGCGTCAGGCGAGATCAGTCGTCCCCGGGACAGGGCCGCTCTCGTGGGCCGTCTGCGCGCCGCCGGCTGCGTCTACGCCGAGGACGAGGCCGAGCTGCTGCTGGCCGCCGCCGACTCCCCGGCCACGTTGGCCGACCTCACCGACCGTCGGGTGGCCGGCGAACCGCTGGAGTACCTGCTCGGGTGGGCCGAGTTCGCCGGCCTGCGGATCGCCGTCGACGCCGGCGTCTTCGTCCCGCGCGCCCGGACCGCCCTGCTGGTCGAGGTGGCGGTCGAGGTGACCGGCCCGACCCCGGCCGTGGTGGACCTCTGCTGCGGCTCCGGCGCCACCACCGTCGCGCTGGCCCACCGACTCACGCCACGCTGGCTGGCCGCCGCCGACATCGACCCGGCGGCGGTGGCGTGTGCGCGGCGCAACGTGGACGGGCTGAACGTCGAGGTGTACGAGGGCGACCTCTTCGCGCCGCTGCCCCCGCAGTGGCGGGGTCGGTTGGACCTCGTCGTCTGCAACGCCCCGTACGTGCCGACCGAGGCGGTGGCGCTGATGCCTTCGGAGGCGCGGCTGCACGAGGCCCCGGTGGCGCTCGACGGCGGGCCGGACGGGCTCTCCGTGCTGCGCCGGGTGGGCGTCGACGCGGCCGAATGGTTGGCCCCGGGAGGACACCTGGTGGTCGAGGCCGGCACCACCCAGGTGCCGATGCTCTGCGCCGCGTTCCACGTCGCCGGCCTGATCCCCGCCGTGCGCCACGACGAAAACCTGGACGCCACAGCAGTAGTAGCCCGCCACCCCACCTAAACCCACCCCACCCCACCCCGGCCCGCCCCGGCCCCGCCCCGGCCCGCCCCGGCCCCACCCCCACCCGGTCGATCATGGAGTTGTGGTGTCCGGTTGGCGCCATGGTGCGTTGTTTGTCACCCACCACAACTCCATGATCGACGGGGAAGGGGTGGGGTGGGCAGGGGAAGGGCGGGCGTGGGTGGGGCGGGGTGGGCGTGGGTGGGTGGGTGGTCGGGCGTGGCGGGGGAGAGGGCTTGGCACTAGCCTCGGCTCACACTCATGACGGCGGGAGGCGGTTTCGGTGGGCAGCGCAGGGGTGCCGGTGGTCGTCGGGTTGGACAACGGCGGCACGAGCAACAACGCCACAGTGCTGACGGTGGACGGCCGGTTCCTGGTGGACGGGCTGCTGGAGATCCCCAGCGAGGTGCAGGCCGGCCCGGACGCGGCGATCGAGGCGCTGGCCCGGGCGCTGGACGGTGCCCTGGCGCAGACCGGGGTGCCGCGCGAACTGGTCCAGGCGGTCGGGTTGGACACCCCCGGCCCGGCCAGCGCCGACGGGGTCATCTCGTCCCGGGGTTCGACCAACTTCTCCCAGCCGGCCTGGCGGGGCTTCGACGTACGCGGAGCGCTGGAACGACGACTCGGCCTGCCGGTGATCTACCACAACGACGGCAACGCGGCGGCGCTCTACGCGCACCACGTGCACTTCGGCAGCGAGGCGATGACCCGGTCGTCGGTCTCCGCGATCGTCGGCACCGGCCTCGGTGGCGGCGTGGTGGAGAGTGGTCGGGTGATCGCCGGTGCGGCCGGCATGGCCGGGGAACTCGGTCACGTGCACGTCCCGCTGACCGGGCTGCTCGGCCCGGGCCAGCCGGAGCCCACCTGCGCCTGCGGCTTCACCGGTGACGTCGAGAGCGTCGCCTCGCTGACCGGCATCGAGCGCAACCTGCTGCCGTACTGGCTGACCCGGTACCCGGACCACCCGCTCGCCGCCGAACCGCTGGCTCGGGCGGCGAAGCTGGTGCGCGGGTACGGCGAACGGGGCGACGCCCTCGCCCGGGACCTGTTCACCCAGCAGGCGATGGCGCTGGGGCGGCTGTTCACGGTGGCGGCGAACTTCACCGACCCGCACGCGTACTTCGTGGGTGGTGGGGTGGTCGAGGCGGCGCCGGAGTTCCGGGACTGGTTCCTGGCGACGGTCCGCGAGCACACGGTGTTGCGTGAGGAGCAGGCGGCCGTGGCCACCTTCGCGTTGGTGCCGGACCGGGACATGGCCGGTGCCCGGGGTGTGGCGATCGCCGCTCTGGAGAGGTTGCGCGCGGTTCCGGAGCCGCGCCCGCTGGTCGCTTGAGCCTGCCCACATCCGCCTCGCCTGGGCGGGCCGCACCAGGGGCCCGCCGTGTCGTCGCTGTCACCGGCCCGGGGAGTTGGTCCCGGTCTGAACAAGTCCCGCCCGGCCCGCCGCGTGCCCGGCCCGGCCCGCCGCGTGCCCGGCCCGGCCCGCCGCGTGCCTGGCCCGGCCCGCCGCGTGCCCGGACAGGCGGCGCGGCGGGCGGTCGGCAGGTGGGGTGTCCGGTTCGGTGAGGGGTGTCGGGGGGCTCTGGGGGTCTGGTCAGGGGCGCGGTGGCGCCTGGGCGAAGGCCGCCCACGCGGTCGTTGCGAACAGCAGGGCCGGGCCGGCCGGGTCCTTCGAGTCGCGGACGGCCACCAGCCGTGGCAGCGCGGCAACCTCGACGCAGGCGCCCTCGTCGCCGCTGCGGCTGCTCTTGCGCCACGCCGCCGCGGCCAAGGCCGCTGTGATTGTCGGTGTCATCGGTCCTACCGTCCCTTCAGGGCTGACAGGAGCATCTCGCGGCTGTCCGCCGGGCTGAGCGCCACGCTTCGGAGATGCTCCATGATCTTGGTGCAGGTACGCGTCTCGCCGGCCCGGTCGAGGATCATCTGACCTGCCACGGTCTCCACCGAGGCGATGATCGGATCCTCCGGGTCGGCGAACTCGAGGATGTGCAGTGAGCCCCGCGTGCCCCGGTGGTAACCGGCCGACAGGGGGATCACCTGGACGCTGATGTTCGGCAGCTCGGCCATCTTGACCAGGTGTCGCAGTTGTCCGTCCATCACCGACTGGTCGCCGACGGGGCGGAGCAAGGCGCCCTCGTCGATGATCGCGTCGAAGATGGGTGGGTTGTCGCCGGTGAGGCGCTGTTGCCGGTCGAGCCGGATCTTGACCCGTTGCTCCACCAGGTCGTCGCCGAGGGTGTGCGGCCCGCCGCGCATCACGCCCCGGACGTAGTCGGGGGTCTGCAGCAGGCCGGGCACCACCGAGGGCTCGAAGTTGGCGATGGCGGTCGCCTCGGCCTCCAACGCGATGAAGTCGATGGTGCGCGGAGACAGCAGGTACGAGTACGACACCCACCAGCCCGGCTTGCGGGCGTCCTTGGCGAGTTGCACCGCTGCGGCCACCTCCTCGGCGCTCACCCCGTACGACGTGAGCAGGGCGCGCACGGTGGCTGGGGTGATCAGGGTCTGGGCGTTCTCGTAGCGGGAGAGGGTGCTGCGGGTGCTGTTGATCTCATCCGCCGCGGTCTCCAGCGTCAGCCCGGCGGCTTCCCGGTGTTGGCGCAGGGCGATGCCGAGCCGGCGGGCGCGAGCGGTCTTCGGGGCCATACATCGATGGTCGCACACATTTGCGGGAACGTCTGCATGAGAGAACGTCGATGAGAGTTGCATTCATGGCTGTATACGTGTCAATCTGTTATCGCGTCCTCACCGCCGGTTGTCGTGGCGACGGTGGTGGTGAGCGACCGGAGGGGATGGGGCGCGCGGCGATCGGGTTTCTCCCCCGTACCCGATCGTCGCGTGCCGCCCCTCCACCCCGGCCCGCCGGAAGGAGACGACGTGGGAACCTGCCCGCAGCCCCCCGCCGTGTGCGACGCGGGCGGCTCTCGATGACCCGCTTCCTCGTGGTGCTCACCGACGTACGCCCGGTCGAAGGCATCGAGCGCAACGAGCGGGTCGCGCCGGAGCGGCGCCGCCAGGTGGTCGGCGCCAACAGTCGGGAGGCCGCCGACCGGATCGCCGGAGCGTTCATGGCGCTGGGCATGGTGCGGGCCGGCCGACAACGGGTCAAGGTGATCGCCGTCGGTCGGCGGCACTCCCGGGACTGAATACGCCCAGGTCAACGGCCTGTGAGACAGCTGCCGTCCCGTCACGCACCGTATATCTCTTGTTGACCGATTGCCGTGTCGTGCTGCGGCTCGCCGGGTATCGCCTCGCTCTGTCGCCACGCACAGTAAGGTCAACCGGGTGAGCGCCACCGGCGAGCACGGCCAGCCGCAGTCGCGTACGAAGAGGTGACCGGAGTGACCACCCCAGGCAAGACCCGCGTGGCGATCGTGTTCGGCGGCCGCAGCCCGGAGCACGGCATCTCCTGCGTCAGCGCCGGTAGCGTGTTCGGCGCGCTCGACCCGGACGAGTTCGAGGTGGTGCCCGTCGGCATCACCCGGGCCGGCCAGTGGGTGCTGACCGACGGAGATCCCGCCCAGCTCGCGATCAACGCCCGCCGGCTGCCGGAGATCACCGCCGAATCCGGCGACGACATCGTGCTGCGCGCCGACCCCACCGGCAACGGGCTGATGGTGCTCGACCCCACCGAGGGTCCGCGGGTGCTGGCCGACGTGGACGTGGTCTTCCCGGTGCTGCACGGCGCGTACGGCGAGGACGGCACCATCCAGGGAATGCTGGAGATGGCCGGCATCCCCTACGTCGGGGCGAACGTGTTCGCCTCCGCCGCCGCGATGGACAAGGAGTTCACCAAGAAACTGTGTGCCGTCGAGGGCATCCCGGTCGGCACGTACGCGGTGCTGCGCAACGGGATGACCCTCAGCGAGCAGGACAAGGAGCGGCTGGGCCTGCCGGTCTTCGTCAAGCCGTCACGGGCCGGCTCGTCCTTCGGCGTCAGCAAGGTCAGCGACTGGGCGCAGCTGGACGACGCGGTCGCCGCCGCCCGGAAGTTCGACCCGAAGGTCATCATCGAGGCCGCGATCATCGGCCGCGAGATCGAGTGCGGGGTGCTGGAGGGCGAGGCCGGCGGCGCGCCGGAGGCGTCCGTGCTGGCCGAGGTGCGGGTCGTCACCGACCACGACTTCTACGACTTCGAGGCGAAGTACCTCGACGACTCGTGCGAGTACGACATCCCGGCCAACCTGCCGGAGCGGGTCACCCGTCAGGTGCAGGAGTACGCCGTCCGCGCGTTCACCGCGCTGGACTGCGCCGGCCTGGCCCGGGCGGACTTCTTCGTCACACCCGAGCTGGACGTCTACCTCAACGAGATCAACACGATGCCCGGGTTCACCCCGACGTCGATGTTCCCGCGGATGTGGGCGGCTTCCGGCCTGGAATACCCGAAGCTGGTCAACCGACTGATCCGTACCGCCCAGCGGCGCGGCATCGGTCTGCACTGAGCCAGCCGGCCCCGCCCGCGTACGTCAGCCGGTGCGGGGCCCGCTGCGCGTCAGCGTTGGCAGCCGGACGGGATGGCGCCGCCGGACGGCACCGTCGCCACGATCGTGCTGGAGATGGTCGGCACCCACTGCAACGGCTGCTCGTACGAGCGTGGGATCCGCACGGTGATCAGGGTTTCCCGGTCGACGGTGCTGAGCACTGCCGCGTCGGCCTGCTCGGCCAGGTGCCAGCAGACCCGGTTGACCGTCCAGACCTCGTCGGTGCTGGGGAACGTCGGCTCGGCGCCGCCGCAGGCCACGGTGAGCGCCGGGTCGCCGTAGGCGGCGTTCTGCTCGGGGCCCGCGGTCACCGGGCGCTGGGCCAGGTCGCGGATGCTCGCCGGAAGCTGGGAGAGCAGCGCCCGGCAGACGGTGGCCGGGCGGGCGGCCAGGGCCGGGGCGGCCATCTGCACCGGAGTGGTGGACTGCACCCGGGCGCTGCTGGCCGACGGGCTCGGCGCGGCGGCCGGCGTGTCGGGGGTGAGCTTGGTGAAGGCCAGCACAGCCACCAGCAACGTGACGGGCAGCGCGATCAACGTGGCCAGCAGGGCGGCGCCGCGGATGGTCCGGTCCCGACCGGCCGGCGCGGCGGCGGCCGGGTCGGCCGGTTCGCGGTTACCGTCAGCCGGCCCACGCGTCCCGTCGGCTGCCTGGCGCGTGCCGTCGGCTGCCTGGCGCGTCCCGTCGGCTGCGTCGCCCGTGCCGTCGTCGTCCAGAGCGGAGGAGGATGTCGTGATCTCGTCCACTTACAGCCGCACCACCGAACACGTGAGGGTGCGGGTGATGCCGGGCACCATCTGCACCTTGCTGACGATGAGTTTGCCGAGCTCGTCGACGGTGTTCGCCTCGGTGAGGACGACCACGTCGTACGGCCCGGTCACGGCGTCGACCCGTACGACGCCGGGGATGTCCGCGATGAGACCCGCCACGTCACGTGCGCGGCCGACCTCGGTCTGGATGAGGATGTACGCCTGTACCACGACTCGACCTCCGTCCGTCGCCGCCCGGGAGCGGCCCGAAGGGTGAAACTACCTTACGGACCAGGTCTGATCCCTATCGGTGGTCAAGGAGCAGCGGTGAGCGAGCAGGGCGGGACCGGGCGGCACGGGCGGAACGCCGGTGGTGGCGTCAGCGTGTCCGGGATCGGGGAGTTCGGGCTGATCGGGAAGATCACCGCTCGACTGTCGTACGGGCCGACGGCCCTGCTCGGTCCAGGTGACGATGCGGCGGTGGTGACCGCGCCGGACGGCCGGGTCGCGGCCTCCACCGACGTGCTCGTCGACGGGCGGCACTTCCGGCGGGACTGGTGCTCGGCCCTCGACGTGGGGCACAAGGCGGCGGCGGCCAATCTGGCGGACATCGCGGCGATGGGCGCGACGCCGACGGCCCTGCTGGTCGCCCTGTGCATGCCGGCGGACCTGGAGACCGGCTGGGCGGAGGGGTTGGCCGACGGGCTGTCCGCGGAGGCGTCGTCGGTCGGCGCGAGCGTCGTCGGCGGGGACATGTCCTCCAGCCCCACGCTGACCGTCGCGGTCACCGCTCTGGGCGACCTGGAGGGGCGTCCGCCGGTGCTGCGGTCCGGGGCCCGTCCCGGGGACGTGCTCGCCCTGGCCGGACGCACCGGGTACGCGGCCGCCGGGCTGACCGTGCTCACCCGGGGCTTCCGCACGCCCCGGGTGCTGGTCGAGGCGTACCGACGGCCGCAGGTGCCCTACGCGGCCGGTCCGCAGGCCGCCACACTCGGCGCCACCTCGATGATCGACGTGTCGGACGGGCTGCTCGCCGACCTCGGGCACGTGGCGACGGCGAGCGGGGTGGCCATCGACGTACGCCGGGACGCGTTCGACGTGCCCCGGCAGATGGCCGACGCGGCGCAGGCGCTCGGCGTCGACCCGTACACCTGGATCCTGGCCGGTGGCGAGGACCACGCGCTGGCCGCGACCTTCCCCCCGGCGGTGGCGCTGCCGGCGGAGTGGCGGCCGATCGGCGTGGTCACGCACGGTGCCGGTGTGACGGTCGACGGGGCGCCCTACGACGGCCCGACCGGCTGGGACCACTTCCGTTAGGGTCCGGTGCCCGCCGTACCCTGAATACCGTGAGTGAGATCGAGATCCGGGTGGTGCGGTTCGACGCACCCGTGGCGCAGCAGTTGATCCAAGCCGCACTGGCCGACCTCGGTGCCCGCTACGGCGGCTCCGGCGACGAGACCCCGGTGGACGCCACCGAGTTCGAGCCGCCGGACGGCGCGTTCCTG
The DNA here is from genome assembly GCF_900091505.1 of Micromonospora chokoriensis. Taxonomy (NCBI): domain Bacteria; kingdom Bacillati; phylum Actinomycetota; class Actinomycetes; order Micromonosporales; family Micromonosporaceae; genus Micromonospora; species Micromonospora chokoriensis. Next base: position 6,779,078 of record NZ_LT607409.1, on the reverse strand, counting down.
GTCGCCTACCTGGCGGGTGAGCCGGTCGGCTGCGGTGGCTGGCGCAGCCACGGCGCGGACACCGCGGAGCTGAAGCGGATGTACACGGCGCCGGCGGCGCGGGGCCGGGGCGTGGCCCGCACGGTCCTGGCCGCCGTCGAGCGCTCGGCGCGTGAGCAGGGCCGCAAGCGCGTGGTCCTGGAGTGCGGGGACAAGCAGCCCGAGGCGATCGCCATGTACCGCTCCGCCGGATACGAGCGGATCCCGAACTTCGGCTTCTACAAGGACGCGGAGGGCTGCGTCTCCTTCGGCCGCACCCTCTGAGGGCGAGCGGTCCCCACCACACGACAGAGCCGGCGGACCTCAGGTCCGCCGGCTGAGCCGTACGAGGAAGTGGGTGCTACCGCGTCAGGCGCGGGTGACCTTGCCGGCCTTGATGCACGAGGTGCAGACCTTCAACTTCTTGGTGTTGCCGCCACCGGCCGGGGTACGCACCGACTGGATGTTCGGGTTCCAGCGGCGGTTGGTCCGCCGGTGCGAGTGGGACACGTTGTGGCCGAAGCCCGGTCCCTTGCCACAGACGTCGCACACGCTAGCCACGGGATACTCCTGGGATTGATACGTTCATGGGGTCGCCGGCAGGTGCTACCCGGGCAACCTGGTCAGGTTACCCGATGACTCGCCGACCCGGCCAACCGGCCCGGTCCGGCGCTCGGTGGTGCTCCGGCTCCCACCTGGTCGCGGGCCCGTCCGCCCGAGAGTGGGCCGGCCCGGCGGCAAGGTTACCGGAGGGGCCGGGTCGCGTTGCGGTGACCGCCGGACCGGGACGCGGGGGACACGCCGGACGACTCCGGCGCGTGTCGGTGCGCGCCAGTAGGCTTCTGCCCGTGCTGGACACCCTCGACGCCGCCACGGTCCGCCGCTGGTGCGCGAGCGGGTTGGCCGCGCTCAAGCGTCACCAGGGTGAGATCGACCAGCTCAACGTCTATCCGGTGCCCGACGGCGACACCGGCACCAACCTGGTGCTCACCCTCACCTCGGCTCAGCAGGCACTCGCGATGGACCTGGACACCCTCCCCCACAGCGGGCCGACCGCACACGGGCACGCGCTGCGGCTGATGGCGCAGGGCGCGCTGCTCGGCGCGCGGGGCAACTCCGGGGTGATCCTCTCGCAGATCCTGCGGGGGGTCGCCGACGAGGTCGCCGTGGCACCGGTGGTGCGGGGCCGGGAGTTGGCCGCCGCGTTGCGCTCCGGCGCCGCTGCCGCGTACACGGCGGTCGCCCGGCCGGTCGAGGGCACTCTGCTCACCGTGGTCGCGGCGGCCGCGACGGCAGCCGACCAGGCGGGCACCGACGATCTGCCGGTGGTGGCCCGCGCGGCGGCCCGAGCCGCGACTGAGGCGCTCGCCCGGACACCGGAGCAACTGCCGGCGTTGGCCCGCGCGGGTGTCGTGGACGCCGGCGGCCGAGGGCTCTGCGTGCTGCTCGACGCCCTGGTCGCGGTGCTCACCGGCGAGACCGCGGCCCACCCCGCGCCGACGCCGCGCTCCGCCCGCCCGGCGGCCACCGCCGCCCGGGAGACCGGCTCCGAGGAGTACGCGTACGAGGTGCAGTTCCTGCTCGACGCCCGGGTGGAGGCGGTCGACGGGTTGCGTCGGGCGCTGGACGTGTTGGGAGACTCCCTGGTCGTCGTCGGCGACGGGCGGGAGCCGGAGGGCACCTGGAACGTGCACGTGCACGTCAACGACGTCGGCGCGGCGGTCGAGGCCGGTGTCGCCGCCGGCCGCCCGTACCGGATCTCGGTGACCCGCTTCGCCGACCAGCCGGAGCCGCCTCCCGGGCCGGTGGCGACCGGCCGGGCCGCGGTGGTGGTCGCCACCGGGGGTGGCATCGCCGAGCTGTTCGCCGCGGAGGGCGCGACAGTGGTGCCGGGCAACCCGTCCACCGGCGAGTTGCTGGACGCCGTCCGCGGCACCGGCGCGGCCCGGGTGGTGGTGCTGCCCAACGACGCCAACACGGAGGCCGTGGCCAGCGCGGCGGCACGCGAGGCCCACCGGCACGGCATCAAGGTGAGCGTGGTGCCGACCCGCTCGCCGGTGCAGGCGCTCGCCGCCCTCGCGGTCCGCGACGGCGACCGCCGCTTCGAGGACGACGTGATCGCGATGGCCGAGGCGGCCGGCGCGTGCCGGTACGCCGAGGTCTGCCATGCCAGCCGGGAGGCGCTGACCGTGGCCGGCCCGTGCCGGCCCGGCGACGTGCTGGCGCTGGTCGAGGGGGAGGTGCACCTGATCGGCACCGACCTCACCGACACCTGCGCCGCCGTGGTCGACCGGATGCTCGGCGGCGGTGGTGAGATGGTCACCCTGCTGGCCGGTCTGGACGCCCCGGCCGGGCTCACCGACGCCGTCCGCGCCCACGTCGAGAGTCGCTGGCCGTTCGTCGAGGTGCACGCGTACCCGGGGGGTCAGCCGTTTTATCCGCTCCTGGTAGGGATCGAATGAGCGAACCAGCCACCGTGGACACTCCGCTGAAGAAGCTGGTCGGGGACAAGACGGCCAAGGCGCTGGCCGCGCACCTCGACCTGCACACGGCGGGTGACCTGGTCTACCACTTCCCGCGCCGCTACGACGAGCGCGGCGAGCACACCGACATCCGTTCGCTGGACGTCGGCGAGCAGGTCACCGTGCTGGCCCAGGTGCAGCGCACCGCGGTGCGTCCGATGCGGCAGCGACGGGGCAACCTGCTGGAGGTGACCGTCGGTGACGGCTCCGGCGGGGTGCTGACGTTGACCTTCTTCGGCAACCAGGCGTGGCGGGAGCGCGAGCTGCGTCCCGGTCGGTGGGGGCTGTTCGCCGGCAAGGTCACCGAGTTCCGGGGCAAGCGGCAGCTCAACGGCCCGGAGTACGTGCTGCTCGGCGAGGGTGGGGAAGGCGAGGCGGCGGCCAGCGACGAGATCGAGGAGTTCGCCGGCGCGCTGATCCCCGTCTACCCGGCCGCCGCGGCCCTGCCGACCTGGGTGATCGCGCGGTGCGTACGGGTCGTGCTGGACACGTTCACCCCGCCGGACGACCCGCTGCCCGCCGACGTGTGTGCCAGCCGCAAGCTGGTCGGGCTGGGCACCGCGTTGAAGGAGATCCACCGGCCGTCCAGCAAGGAGGCGCTGTACCGGGCACGGCGGCGGCTCAAGTGGGATGAGGCGTTCGCCGTCCAGTTGACCCTGGTGCAGCGCAAGCACCGGGCCGCCGACTGGCCGGCCCGACCCCGCCCGGCCCGCCCGGGTGGGCTGCTGGCGGCCTTCGACGCCCGTCTGCCGTACGAGCTGACGGAAGGCCAGCGTGACGTGGGCGTGGAGATCGCCGCGGACCTGGCCGCACCGCACCCGATGCACCGCCTGTTGCAGGGCGAGGTGGGCTCGGGCAAGACGGTCGTGGCACTGCGGGCGATGCTCCAGGTGGTCGACGCGGGCGGCCAGGCCGCGCTGCTGGCGCCCACCGAGGTGCTGGCCGCCCAGCACCACCGCGGCATGCTCGACCTGCTCGGGCCGCTGGGCAGAGCAGGTGAGCTGGGCTCCGCCGAGCACGCCACCCGGGTCGAGCTGGTCACCGGTTCGCTGGGCGCGGCGGCGCGACGGCGGGCGCTGGGCGAGGTCGCCAGCGGTGCCGCCGGCATCGTGCTCGGCACCCACGCCCTGCTGTACGAGGGGGTCGACTTCGCCGATCTCGGCCTGGTGGTCGTCGACGAGCAGCACCGCTTCGGCGTGGAGCAGCGCGACGCCCTGCGGGCCAAGGCCGACCAGCCGCCGCACGTGCTGGTGATGACGGCCACCCCGATCCCGCGCACGGTGGCGATGACCGTCTACGGCGACCTGGAGGTCTCCACCCTCTCCCAGCTGCCCCGGGGGCGGTCACCGATCGCCTCGCACGTGGTGCCGGCCGCCGAGAAGCCGGCCTACCTGGACCGGGCCTGGCGTCGGCTGCGCGAGGAGGTGAGCGCCGGCCACCAGGCGTACGTGGTCTGTCCCCGGATCGGCGACGGCCCCACGTCCGACGAGGAGCCGCCACCCGAGGACGACAACGGTCGACGCCCTCCGCTGGCGGTGACCGAGGTCGCCCCGCTGCTGGCCGAGGGGCCGCTGCACGGGCTGCGGATCGGGGTGCTGCACGGTCGCCTGCCGGCCGACGAGAAGGACGCGGTGATGCGTTCCTTCGCGGCCGGCGACCTGGACGTGCTGGTGGCGACCACAGTGATCGAGGTCGGCGTGGACGTGCCGAACGCGACCGTGATGATCGTCCTCGACGCCGACCGTTTCGGTGTCTCCCAGCTGCACCAGTTGCGGGGCCGGGTCGGGCGGGGTGCCGCCGCCGGGCTCTGTCTGCTGGTCAGCGAGGCGGCCGAGGGTTCCTCGGCACGGGAGCGGCTGGACGCGGTGGCGTCCACGAGTGACGGCTTCAAGCTCGCCGAGCTGGATCTGGAGCAGCGCCGCGAGGGTGACGTGCTGGGCGCCACCCAGTCCGGTCACCGTTCCCACCTACGCCTGCTGTCGCTGCGACGGGACACGGAACTCATCCGCGACGCCCGCGCCGAGGCGATCACCCTGATCGAGGACGACCCGGAGCTGACCCGCAACCCGGCGCTGGCCGCCTCGGTGGCCGCACTGGTGGACGAGGACCGCGCGGAGTACCTGGAGAAGGGCTGAGCCCGCCCGCCCCGCCCTGCGCGCGCCCCGCCCTGCGCCCGCCCCGCCCTGCGCCCGCCCCGCCCCGGGCCCGCCCCGCGCTGGCCCTCGCTCCGCTCGTGATCCACTCCCGTTTCAGGAAATCGGGGTGTCGGGCCCTGAGGGATGCCCCGACTTCAAAGACTCCGAGTCGATCACACCGCACGGGGCATGACGGGCCAGGGGTGTGATGAGGCCGCTCAGGGCGTGGCGGGCCACCCCGCGCATGACGAAGGGCGCGCCGACCGGGTGGTCGACGCGCCCTCTGTTGTCAGAGCGGGGTGTCTCAGGCGGTGAAGGTCACCCGACGACGCCGAGCGATGACGAAGAGCACCGCGCCGGCGATCAGCAGCGCGATCGCGCCGGCGGCGATGCCGCCCGCCGCCGCACCGGTGACCGGGAGGCCCGGCTCCTCGCCGCCGGCGCCACCGCCACCGCAGTTGCCCTCCGGCGTGTAGACCGCTTCCATCTCCAGGTCGAGGTCAGGCAGCGCGACGAGCGCCGACTCGGCCTTGCTGGCCTTGAAGGTCACCGTCTCCGACGAGCCGGACGCGACCGTGCGGGTCTCGTTCTTGTCGCCGTAGGTGAACGTCGCCTTGACCGGGAGACCACCCTCGGGGTTGCTCACGGTGAGGGCGAAGTCCTTGCAGTCGGCCTTGGTGGTGACGACCGGCAGGGGGCAGTCCTCGGGGCGCTGCCACGAGTACGTGCCGTTCTCGACCACCTTGCCGTCGACCAGCACCTCGATCTTGCCGGCGTCAGCGGCGGGCACGACAACGCTGGTGTCGGCCTTGCCGGCCGGGACGGAGACCTTCTTGGTGAAGCCGTTCTCGCCCTTGACCTCGAACTCGACGGCGTACTTGCTGATCTTGCCGTCGTTGCTCAGCGAGACGGCGACCGATCCGTCGCAGTTGGACGCGAAGGTCGAGGCCGGGGTGGTGCAGCTCTTGCTGCCGCCGTTGTACCAGCCCTGCGGGCCCTTCGAGCGGTTGCCCGGGGCGCCCGAGGAACCGAGCTTCTTGTTGTCGTAGCGCTTGCCGCCCTCGACCAGCTCGTCGATGACCTGGTCCTTGCCGCCCCAGATCAGGTCGACCTGGGTGTGGCAGTCCGGGATCTCGACGTTCAGCGTGATCTCGGTCTGGGTGCCGCCGATCCAGTTGCTGTCCGGCGTGCCGTAGACGTACTGCGGGGTGGCGAACTGCGGCCGGGGCGCGAAGTACGACACCAGCGTGAACCACTGCTTGCCCTCGCCGCAGAGCGGCAGGTCACCGTCGAGCTTGACGGTGGCGGTGCCCTTCGGGCCGTCGAACGTGTGGCTGTACTTGGCCTTGTTGACGTCGACGCACGTCGGGGTCGGCACGCAGGAGCTGTCGGCGGCCAGGTTGATGCTGCCGTCGTTGGTGGCTTCCTGCCCGTTCTTCTTCCACTTGCCGAACACCGTGAGCTTGGCGCTCTTGGTGTCGCCCGGCACCCGCTGAACAGCCAGGACGCTGCCGCCCTTGCGGATGACGGAACCCTCCAGCGGAACGGCCTTGGAGCCCTTGACCGGCACGGTGACGTCGGTCGACGGGTCCGCGGTCACCTTCTTGAGGGTGACAGCCTTGTTGCGCTCGCTGTTCTCCACCTTCCAGGTGATCACTCGCTCGCCGGTGAGCCGGTCACAGTCGGCTACGGCGGTGATCGTGGTGTGGTGCGCGCTGGCCGGGCCGGCCACCGCGACTGCCCCGGTGAGGCCGATGAGGGCGGCTCCCAGGATGGCCAGCGGTCGCTGTAGCGACAGCTTGGGACGGATCACGGGTACTCCTGGAGTGCTGAAGCGTCAGGGGTGTGGCACGGGAGTGACAGTGGACGGTCGCTGCACGTCCGATCGGAGAGGCGCCCTCCCGTACCGCGGGCCGGTGGGTTGCCGCCGGCACCCGGCAGACCCTAGCGAGATCGCCTCGCATGAGACAGCGCTCAGGATTTGCTAAGACGGATGTTATGAAGTTGAGATCATTGATATACGAGAAGTGATCACGTGATCTTTCTAGGGGTACCGACCGTGTCGACCGGCAGGTCCGAAGGGTCGCGTAGCGTCGCGGGCATGAGCAGGTGGAGACCATGACCCGGATCGTGGCCGGCACGCTGGGTGGCCGGCGGATCGCCGCGCCTCCCGGTGCCGGCACCCGACCCACGTCCGACCGGGTTCGGGAGGCGCTGTTCAGCGCCGTGGAGGCCGAGGTCGACCTCGACGGCGCCCGCTTCGCCGACCTGTACGCCGGTTCCGGCGCGGTCGGGCTGGAGGCGCTCTCCCGGGGTGCTCGACACGTCCTGCTGGTCGAGTCCGACCCGCGCGCGGCCCGGGTGATCCGGGAGAACGTCGCGGCCCTCGGTGTCGGCCCGGCAGCCCGCCTGGTCGTCGGCAAGGTGGCGACGGCGCTGGCCGCCGGCCCGGACGGCGGCCCGTACGACGTGGTCTTCGCCGACCCTCCCTACGCGCTGCCGGACGAGGAGATCACCGCGCTGTTGGCCGCGCTGGTCAGCGGCGGGTGGCTGGCGCCCGACGCGCTGGTGGTGGTGGAGCGGTCCAGCCGCACCAGGCAGTTCGACTGGGTGGACGGCATCACCTCGGACCGCAGTCGCCGTTACGGCGAGACCACACTTTGGTACGGTCGCCGATCATGAGACGTGCGGTGTGCCCCGGTTCGTTCGATCCGGTCACCAACGGACACCTCGACATCATCGGGCGGGCCAGTCGGCTCTTCGACGAGGTGATCGTCGGTGTGCTGGTGAACCAGTCGAAGAGTGGCCTCTTCACCGTCGAGGAGCGGATCGACATGCTCCGCGAGGTCACCTCGTCGTACGGCAACGTGCGGGTCGAGTCGTTCCGCGGGCTGCTGGTCGACTTCTGCCGGGCCCAGCAGGCGAGTGTGCTGATCAAGGGCCTGCGCGCGGTCAGCGACTTCGACTACGAGTTGCAGATGGCCCAAATGAACATCGGGCTGGCGGGTGTCGAGACGCTCTTCATGCCGACCAACCCGCTCTACTCGTTCCTCTCGTCGAGTCTGGTCAAGGACGTGGCCAAGTGGGGTGGCGACATCTCCGCGCATGTTCCCGACCCGGTCCGTAAGGCTCTCCAGGCTCGTCTCGGCCCCCGTAGCTGATCTGCCCTCCGTCACCGCTCCGGCCACCGGGGCGCCCCATTTGCCAGAAATCGAGGCAAGAGTACGGGCACGGTGGGCGCCGGGTGACGATGTCGCGACGCGCCGGGTTGGGGCGGATGGGGCGCGGGTGGGGCGGGCACGCCATGATTGGTGACGCGGGGAACGGCCGTAGCCCGCATCATGGAGGTCGGCCGAAGAACGACAGGAGTGAGGTACCGGTGGACCCGCTCGATCGCATCGACGAACTGATCGCCATGGTGGAGCAGGCCCGCTCCGTCCCGATGTCGCGCAACAACTGCATGGTCGACCGGGGTGAGACGATCGCGGCCCTCGACGAGATACGTGCCGATCTTCCCGCCGACCTGCGTCGCGCCGCCGCGCTCCTCGAGGAGCGGGACAAGATCATGGAGGCCGGCAAGCGCGAGGCGGACCGGATCATCAGCGAGGGTGAGGCAGAACACGCCCGCCTGGTCTCGGTGAACGAGATCACCGTGTCGGCCGAGCACGAGGGCGCCCGGATCATCGCGGAGGCCCGAGCCGAGGCGCAGCGCCTGCGGGAGGAGGTCGACGACTACGTCGACACCGCGCTGGCCAACTTCGAACAGTTCCTCACCCGGGCGCTGGCCTCGATAGAGCGCGGCCGGGACAAGATGCACGCCCTGCGGGAGATCGGCACGTTCGCTGGGGACGAGGCGGAACGCCCGCTACCCTTCTGAGCGGCACCTCACCAGCCGACATTCTCGCCGCAGGCGTCGCCCCCGGTTCGACGGTCCGGCGGTCGCCCAGGTAACCTTTTTTGTCGGCCTCTCACCGGCCGGAGTCTAACTATGCCCAAGCACTCGCCATCGACACTCAACCCCAGGTCGCCGCTGGTCCTCGACACGAGGGACCTGCCGCGCCGCCCTGGCGCGTTGCGTGAGGTCAAGCGGGTCGTGCCGGCACCGGCGGACCTCGGCGTGGAGTTGATCGGCGTGCCGGAGGGTGCGGATCTCGACCTCGATCTGAGGTTGCAGTCGGTGTCCGAGGGCGTGCTCGTCTCCGGGACCATCACCGGTCCCGTCAAGGGCGAGTGCGGCCGTTGCCTGCGCGAGATCAACGACTCGATGGGCGTGACGATCCAGGAGCTGTACGCGTACGAGGACAGCACCACGGACGCCACGACCGACGAGGACGAGGTGGGCCGGATGCAGGGCGATCTGATCGACCTGGAGCCGGCGCTGCGGGACGCGTTGGTGCTCACGCTGCCGACCAACCCGCTCTGCCGGGAGGACTGCCCAGGACTGTGCCCCGAATGCGGGGCGCACTGGGACGATCTGCCGGCCGACCACAGTCACCAGCAGATCGACCCGCGTTGGGCGGGCCTGTCGCAACTGACCGTTACAGAGGAGTAAGAACCGTGGCCGTCCCGAAGCGCAAGATGTCGCGCAGCAACACCCGGTCCCGCCGGGCGAACTGGAAGGCGGCAGTGGTCGCGACCGTTGCGTGCCCGCAGTGCAAGTCCCCGAAGCTGCCGCACGCCGCCTGCTCCGTCTGCGGCACCTACAACGGCCGCCAGGTTCTCGAGGTCTGACCTGGACGCCCAGTGACGCCCCCGACCCCAGGTCGGGCGGCGCGCGCATCCTGGCAATCGCCCGGTGCCCCGGCTCCCGATGCCCGGCCGACTCCGGCCGGCGTTCCCGTGGAGCCGGGCACCGCGCGGATCGCCGTTGACCTCCTCGGCGGGGACGACGCTCCCGCCGTCGTGGTTGACGGCGCTCTGCGGGCCATGCGTGCCGACCCTGACCTGCACCTGCTCCTCGTCGGTCCGACCGAGGTCGCCGACGAGTTGATCGCTGAGCTCGATCCGGCGCAGCGCGTCCGGGTCGCGGTGCGTCCCGTGCGCGACGTCGTCGGCATGGCCGACCACCCCAGCGCCGCCCGCAAGGAGAGCACCGTCCGCGCCGCGGTCACCGCCGTCCGCGACGGCACCGCCGACGCGCTGGTGTCCGCCGGCGCCACCGGTGCCACCGTCACCGCCGCCGTTCTCGGCCTCGGCCGCTGGCCGGAGATCCGCCAACCCGCCCTGGTCGCCACCCTGCCCGCCGTGGCCGGGCCGGTGGTCCTGCTCGACGTCGGCGGGTCCCTGGAACCGCGCCCCGCCACCCTCGCCCGCCACGCCGTCCTGGGTGTCGCGTACGCCGTGGTGGCCCACTCGATCTCCGCGCCCCGGGTCGGGCTGCTGTCGGTCGGCACCGAGGCCGGCAAAGGAGACCGGGTCCGCCGGGCCACCGACCCGCTGCTCGCCGCCGAACGACTCCCCGCCGGGGCGCGCTACGTCGGCCTGGTCGAGGGGTACGACGTGGCCGTCGGCGCGCGCGCCGATGTGGTCGTCACCGACGGGTTCACCGGTAACGTGCTGCTCAAGGCCATCGAGGGCGCGTACGCCATGGCCGGTGGCCCTCCCGCCGAAGGTGGCGCTCCCCGCGCTGCCGCCCTGCTGGGCGTGGCGGGGACGGTGGTCGTCTGCCACGGTTCCGCCCGCGCCGGCGACGTCGCCTCCGGCATCGCTCTCGCCGCTCACCTGTGGCGACGGCGCGCCACCGATCTGGTCTCCGCGTTGCTCGACGGCGACGCCGCGACGGACCGCGCCAACCGTTCCACCGACACCGAGGTACGCACATCATGAGCAACGACAAGAGGCGGCGGGTATCCGTCGGTCACCTGGAAGCCGCCTTCGGCGTGAGTCTCGAACCCGAGCTGCTCCAGCGCGCGCTGACCCACCGCTCGTACGCGTACGAGAACGGTGGGCTGCCCACCAACGAGCGGCTGGAGTTCCTCGGCGACTCGGTGCTCGGCGTGGTGATCACGACGGCGTTGTTCCACAACCACCCGGACCTGCCCGAGGGGCAGTTGGCGAAGCTGCGGGCGAGCGTGGTCAACATGCGGGCGCTCGCCGACGTGGCCCGTGGTCTGGGCCCGGACGGCCTTGGCGCGTACCTGCTGCTCGGCAAGGGTGAGGAGACCACCGGCGGTCGGGACAAGGCGAGCATCCTCGCCGACACGCTGGAGGCGCTGCTGGGCGCGATCTACCTCCAGTACGGGCTGGACACCACGGGCATCGTCATCCACCGACTCTTCGACCCGTTGATGGCCGAGTCGGCTGGCCGGGGCGCGGCGCTGGACTGGAAGACCAGCCTGCAGGAGTTGACGGCGGCGCTCGGGCTCGGTGTTCCGGAGTACCGGATCGAGGGCACCGGCCCGGACCATCTGAAGACGTTCACCGCGTGGGTGGTGGTGGCCGGCAACCGGTACGGCGGCGCCGAGGGGCGCAGCAAGAAGGAGGCCGAGCAGCGCGCCGCCGAGGCCGCCTGGCGGACGCTCGCCGAGCAGAACGGCCAGAACGGCGACGACAGCCAGAACGGCGGGGCGGGCCAGAACGGCGGGGCGGGCCAGGACGGCGGGGCCGACCAGGACGGCCGGGGCGGGCTGCTGGAAAGCGCCGAGCGGGCGGCCGAGGCCGAGCAGGCCGACCACCTGGCGCAGGCCCTGCCGGCCGGGGGTGCCGACGGCCACGAGACGGGGTCCCGGCGTGCCTGAACTGCCCGAGGTGGAGACCGTCCGGCAGGGGCTGGCCCAGTGGGTCGTCGGCCGCCGGATCGTCTCGGTCGAGGTCCGGCACCCCCGTGCGGTCCGTCGACACGTGCCCGGTGACGTGCACTTCGCCGACGTGCTCGCCGGTCGGACGGTGCGCGACGCCCGGCGTCGGGGCAAGTACCTGTGGCTGCCACTGGACAGCGGCGACGCGATCATCGGTCACCTCGGCATGTCCGGCCAGATGCTGCTCCAGCCGACCGGCACCACCGACGAGACCCATCTGCGGGTCCGGTTCCGGTTCGCCGACGACGGGCCGGAGCTGCGTTTCGTCGACCAACGCACGTTCGGTGGCCTCTCGGTGAGCGAGGGCGGCGCCGACCTGCCCGACGAGATCGCGCACATCGCCCGTGACCCGATCGACCCGGAGTTCTCCGACGCGGACTTCGTCACCGCGCTGCGCCGCCGACACACCGAGGTGAAGAGGGCGCTCCTCGACCAGACCCTCATCTCCGGGGTGGGCAACATCTACGCCGACGAGGCGCTCTGGCGCGCCCGGCTGCACGGTGGCCGTCCCACCGACGCGTTGACCGCCCCGGCCGCGCAGCGCCTGCTCGGCCACGTCCGTGACGTGCTCGGCGAGGCGATCAGTCAGGGCGGCACCAGCTTCGATGCCCTCTACGTCAACGTCAACGGCGAGAGCGGTTACTTCGACCGGGAGCTGAACGCGTACGGCCGCGAGGGCGAGCCGTGCCGTCGGTGCGGCGCGCCGATCCGCCGCGAGGCGTTCATGAACCGGTCCTCGTACAGTTGCCCGCGCTGCCAACCGCGACCCCGGGGTTCCCTTCGGGGATGACCCGGAGTCGACTCCGGGGCGGTGTCGGCGGGTCGCCGCGGGTTGCTCCGGGCTGGACCCGGGCGTACGTCCGATTGGTGGCTGATGCCCGCCGCGCCGACCCCCGCCGGCCGGCCCCGGGTTTCCGGGGCGGGCCGGGGCCGATCCCCGATGTGACCGCCTCGTCACGCCCCTAACGTCAGCTCCGTTGACTGGGGGGCTGACGTGACAGGGGGATCCGAGATGCGGAAAAGACCGGTGACGGTGCGGCTGGCGCGATGGAGCGCCGAGCACCCGTGGCGGGCGATCGCGCTGTGGGCGGTGTTCGTCGCGGTGTGCTTCGTCGGCGGCAACGCCGCTGGTCTCAACGAGGCCACCAGCGGTGACCAGGCCATCGGTGAGGCGGGGCGGGCCGGCCTGATCGTGGACGCCGCCAACTTCGACGACCCGGCCGTGGACAACGTCCTGATCACCTCTCGGGGCGGTGCGCTGGACCGGGCGGCGGCGACGGCAGCGGCCGACGACGCGGCGGCCCGGCTGCGTACCGTCGTCGGGGTGGCCGCGGTCGGTCAGCCGGTCACCGCCCGGGACGGCTCGGCGCTACTCGTGCCGATCACCATGTCCGGTGACCCGGAGACGGCCTCGGAGCGGGTGCAGCCGTTGCGCGACGCCACCGACGAGGTGCAGTCCGCACATCCGCAGGTGCGCGTGGAACAGGTCGGCGGGCCGTCGATCGGCCAGGCCCTCGACGACACCCTGGGCAAGGACTTCGAGCGTGCCGAGCTGCTCAGCCTGCCGGTCACCCTGGCGATCCTGATCATCGCGTTCGGTGCGCTGATCGCGGCCAGCGTGCCGGTGCTGCTGGCGCTCTCGTCGGTCGCCGCCGCGATGGGTCTGTCCACCCTCGCCTCGCACCTGGTGCCGGCGACCGACACCACGGCCCCGGTGATCCTGCTGATCGGTATGGCGGTCGGGGTGGACTACTCGTTGTTCTACATCCGCCGCGAGCGGGAGGAACGCGCCAAGGGCCGCTCCGGTCTCGACGCCGTGGAGATCGCGGCGGAGACGTCCGGGCACGCTGTCGTGGTCTCCGGCCTCGCGGTGATGATCTCGATGGCCGGGCTGCTGCTCGCCGGCGACGTGGTCTTCTCGTCCCTCGCGGTCGGCTCGATCCTGGTGGTCGCCGTCGCGGTGACCGGCTCGCTGACAGTGCTGCCCGCCCTGCTGGCCCGGCTCGGCCGGTGGGTCGACCGCCCCCGGGTGCCGCTGCTCTGGCGGCTGACCGCACCGCGCACCGGACGGCACGGCCAGCCCCGCGCGCCCCGGCTCTGGCCCGCTGTGCTCCTCCCCGCGCTGCGCGCGCCGGTGGTGACGCTGGTCATCTCGGTCGGACTGCTGCTCGCGTTGGCCGCGCCCGCGCTCGGCATGAAGCTGAAGTTCCCCGGCATGGAGGACCTGCCCCGCACCACACCGGCCATGCAGGCGTACGACCGGCTCACCGCGGCGTTCCCGAGCACCGGCACCAACCACGTGGTGGCCGTGCGGGCGCCGGCCGAGCAGGCCGACCGGGTACGCGCCGCCCTCACCGACCTGTCCGGCCGGGCGGCCGGCGACCCGCTGTTCGCCCCGGTCGAGGCGGACGGCCCGAAGATCGAGGTGTCGGCCGACCGGCGGGTGTCGGTGCTGGACGTCGCCACCCCGTACGCCAGCCGCGACGACCGGTCGGTGCAGTCGCTGGAGAAGCTGCGCGAGGACCTGGTCCCGGCCGAGTTGCGGGGCATCCCCGGCATCGAGTACGCGGTCGGTGGCAGCGTCGCCGACAGCGAGGACTACGCGGCCCACGTCCGGGACAAGTTGCCCCTGGTGATGGGCTTCGTGCTGGTGCTGACCTTCCTGGTCATGGTGTTCACCTTCCGGTCGGTGGTGGTCGCGGCGAGTTCGATCGCACTGAACCTGCTCTCCGCCGGTGCCGCGTACGGGCTGCTGGTACTGGTCTTCCAGGGTGAGTGGGCCGAGGGACTGCTCGGCTTCACGTCGATGGGCGCCATCGTGTCCTGGTTGCCGCTGTTCCTCTTCGTGGTGCTCTTCGGCCTCTCGATGGACTACCACGTCTTCGTGGTCAGCCGGATCCGCGAGGGGGTACGGGCCGGCATGCCCAACCGGGATGCCGTGTCCTACGGGATCACCTCGTCGGCCGGGGTGGTGACCAGCGCGGCGATCGTGATGGTCGGCGTGTTCTCGATCTTCGCCACGCTGAGCACGATCGATATGAAACAGCTCGGCATCGGCCTCGCGGCGGCGATCCTGCTGGACGCCACGATCATCCGGGGAGTGGTGCTGCCGGCCCTGATGACCATGTTGGGCGACGCCAACTGGTGGGCCCCGCGCTTCCTGCGCCCTCGCCCGGCCGCCGCGCCGGCCGACCCGCCGGCCCCCACCCCGGAGCTGGTGCCGGTGCCCTGACCCCACCCGGCGAGCACCCACGCCGTCCCTGCCCCGCCCTTGGTCACCTCGGTTTCATTGATGTCGCGGTATCCCGGGCCGCCTGATACCGCGACATCAGGAAATTCGAGTCGATCAAGCGGCGGGGTGCACCGTGTCAGGGCAACGGGCAGGCCTCCCGGGACGCGTCCAACGCGCGGTCCTTCCGGATCGACGCGAAGCCGTACCCGACGGTGGTCACACAGAAGTCGTCGGTCGAGCCGGCGTACTCCACGTGGAAGACCGGTTTGCCGGCGTCGGCGAAGGGCAGCAGCTTGGCGCACTGGGCCAGCCGGACGCACTCCTCGTTGACCACGAAGTCGAAGTCCGGAGCCAGCGCGGCGAGCTGCGGCACGTCGTTGACCAGCCCGGGGGAGAGGCTCAGCGAGCGGGCCAGCTCGGCCAGCCGGCGGTTGAACAGCAGTTGGTCGTCGAAGTCGAGTGGGAAGCCGGTGCGGAACGCGTACCCGTCGGCGTCGGCGAGCGCGACCGCGCCGAACCCCTTGCCCCGGCACAGTCGGAACCGGTCGGCCAGCACCGGTTCGAGCGCGTCCCAGCCCCGGACGTCCAACCACCGGCTGTCCGGTCGGGGCCCGGTCGAGCCCTGGACGACGTGCGGGAACCGGCTGGCGTCCGGGTCGGTGGAGCGGACCGACCCGACGTACACCTGGCAGATCAACCGGCGGTCCCGGGAGCGCAGCTCGGCGGTCTCCGCGGCGGTGGTGGCCACCGGGTCGAGCAGGAAGACGTCCGCCTGCACCGTCGGGTCGAGCGGCCCGCTGAGTTGCCACTGCCACTGCCAGTGGCGGGACTGTCCGGCGGGCCACGCGGTGGGCGCGCCGGGCGGGGTCACTGCCGGACGGCACCCGTACGCCGGGACGACCAGGAGCAGCGCGACGCCCGCCGACACGACGCGGCGCAGCGGGCGTACGGCGGCGCGTCGCCGTGGCCGGATCCGCATCGGCAGCTCCCGGGGCCGGGGCGGCCGGTCGCCGCCCTCACCGGTACGCCGGCCCCACGCTCGGCCCGACGTACCTCACCGGGTCAAACGAGCGCGGGGGCGCGGACGACGCGCGGTCAGCGCGGCGCGGCGAAGACCTGCGTCCAGTACGGGCCGTTGCTGGTGGCGATGCCGACGCCGATCTCGGTGAACGCGCAGTTCAGGATGTTGGCCTTGTGGCCGGAGCTGTTCATCCAGGCGTCCATCACCGAGGTCGGGGTCTTCTGGTTCCAGGCCACGTTCTCGCCGTACGTGCGCCAGGCGTAGCCGACCCGGTCCAGCCGGACGCCGGCGTTGCTGCCGTCGCTGCCCGTGTGCGACATGTTCTGGTGGTCGGCCTGGTCCTGGCTGTGCTTCTGCGCGGCGGTCATCAGCTTGTCGTTGATGGTCAGCGCCTTGCAGCCGGCCTTGGCCCGCTCGGCGTTGACCAGGTCCACCACCTCGCGGGCCTGCGAGCTGACGGTGCCGCTGGAACCGCCGGAACCCGAACCGTTGGTCGTGCTCGGCGCGGTGCTGCGGGCGCGACGCGACGCGGCGGTGGTCCGCGACGCCGCGGGGGTCGGCTTGACGACCTTGGTCGGCGAGGGGCTCGGCTGCGCCGAACTCGGCGCGGCGGACGGGGAGGGTGCGGCCAGGGTGTCGAGAGCCGGCGGTTCGGTCGGTGCCTGCGACGCGGCGAAGGTGTCGTCGACGGCGGTCGGCTGGTCGGCTCCGTCGCCACCGCCGGGCATCGCGAGCGCGCCGACGCCGAAGGTCACCACGAGGGTGGCCGCGGCAGCGGCGCCGCCGATCATCATCGGCTTGCGCCAGCGGCGCGGGGAGCGGTGCCGTCCCTCGCCGGAACGGCCGGTCGCCCCGTCCGGCGTACGCCATCCGCCGGTGGTCGCGGGGTCGCTGTCGGTGTGCCATCCGCCGGTGGTGTCCTCGGTCGGGTGGCTGTCGCCCCGGTGGCCGGTGTCGCCGCCCGGGCGGTGGGCCGGCCAGGCGGCGGTGGGGGCGTCGGCCGGGGCGGTGGGCGTCGGCCGGCCCGACTGCCAGTCGTCGCCGGGCTGCTGCGGGTGCCACTCGTCGGCGGGCTGGTCGGTGTCGTCACCGAACAGGTAGGCCGAGCGGGGCTCCGGGCGGTCGTGCAGCCAGGCCGGCTCGTCGGTCGGCCGTTCAGCGCGCCGGGGGGCGCCGTTCGGGTCCATCGGGTCGGTCCAGCCGTACACGCCTATGCCTCCAGAGGTCGGTTGCGGGCCGGGGTGACGCTACGGCGCGCCCGCGACCTGCGGCAACGTGGCTAAGGAAGAGTTAAGGGGAAGTCGGACGACAGGGGGCGGACTTCCGGGAATCCGGGCGTACAGTAAAGGTGTCCGGACAGAGCGTGTCCGTGCCGTGAAGGCAGCCCCCCGACAAGTGGACAGGTCGACGTGGAGATGATCTACGGCCTGCGAGAACTTGACGGAGGAGGGGTTTGCGGCTCAATATATAGGTGTCGCCAGTCGCGCCCGGTCATGCCCAGATACAGCCTGGAATGACAGCCGCGTACAAATGGGCGCGCGTTGGCCGGCCTTTCCGGCAGCGCATATCAAGGAGTCAGCATGGCGAAGGCCCTCTACGGCCACGTAGGTGCAGCGCCCGACCGGCGTCTGCTCGACGAGGTCACCCGGCTGCGTGCCAGGGTGCAGGCACTGGAGTTCGAGATCACGCGTCTGCGTGCCGACAATGATCGGCTCGCGGCGGCTGCGGCGGAGGCGGACGATCTGCTCCGTCTGGCCGAGCCGGCGCTGACCTGATCTCCGCGTCGACAAAACTGAATCGCACCATCGCAGAAAAGCGCGCCGACACGTCCTGTGCCGGCGCGCAACACTGTCCGGTTCGTTTTCGGGTCGACGATTTATGATCTTGCGATCGGTCGCGCGGGAACCGTCCCGGTCGCATCCGAATAGCGCACCGGCGGATAAGCCGATCATGAACTGCTCTCGCCATTATCGCGGCCTTCCGAACAACAGCGCGTGCTCGCCTCGCGTCCTCGACGTATCCGACCGGGGGCGGGTCGCATGCCGGCCCGCTTCCGCCATCGGGTTAGTCTGCGAGTTCACCCAGGTCCCCAGAGCCGGGGCGGCCACCGGACGAGGATCGAGAAGGTGTATCTCAAGAGTCTGACGGTGAAGGGGTTCAAGTCCTTCGCCTCCGCGACGACGTTGAAACTGGAGCCCGGGATCACCTGTGTGGTGGGCCCGAACGGCTCCGGCAAGTCCAACGTCGTCGACGCCATCGCCTGGGTCCTCGGCGAGCAGGGCGCCAAGGCGCTGCGCGGCGGCAAGATGGAGGACGTCATCTTCGCCGGCACCGCCGGTCGGGCGCCGCTGGGTCGCGCCGAGGTCACCCTCACCATCGACAACACCGACGGTGCGCTGCCGATCGAGTACACCGAGGTCTCCATCACCCGCCGGATGTTCCGCTCCGGTGAGAGCGAGTACGAGATCAACGGCAACTCCTGCCGGTTGCTCGACATCCAGGAGCTGTTGAGTGACTCCGGCATCGGCCGGGAGATGCACATCATCGTCGGGCAGGGCCGACTCGACGGCATGCTGCACGCCAAGCCGGAGGACCGTCGGGCGTTCATCGAGGAGGCGGCCGGCGTCCTCAAGCACCGCAAGCGCAAGGAAAAAGCCCTGCGCAAGCTCGACGCCATGCAGACCAACCTCAACCGCCTCACCGACCTCACGGCCGAGCTGCGCCGCCAGCTCAAGCCACTGGGTCGGCAGGCCGAGGTGGCCCGCCGCGCCGCGGCCATCCAGGCCAACCTGCGCGATGCCCGACTGCGCCTGCTCGCCGACGACCTGGCCACCCTGCGCACCACCCTGGACCGGGAGATCGCCGACGAGACCGCGTTGCGGGAGCGGCGCGAGCAGATCGAGGGCGAGCACGTCGAGGTGCAGGGTCGGCTCGGTGAGCTGGAGGCCGCGCTGGCCGAGGACGCGCCGTTGCTCGCCGCCGCGCAGGACACCTGGTACAAGCTGTCGGCCCTGCAGGAACGCTTCCGCTCGATCGAGCAGTTGGCCCGGGAGCGGCTGCGGCACCTCAGCGCCACCGGCGACGACGAGCGGCCCGGCCGCGACCCGGACCAGCTGGAGGCGGAGGCGGAACGGGTCCGCGAGCAGGAGGAAGAGCTGCGCGCGGCTCTCACCGACGACCAGATCCGGCTGGCCGAGGCCGTTGAACACCGGCAGGAGCTGGAACGGCAGCTCGCCGCCGCCGAGCGGGAACTGGTCGCCGCCGCCAAGGCCATCGCCGACCGGCGGGAGGGGATGGCCAAGCTGACCGGTCAGGTCAACTCGGCCCGCGCCCGCACCACCAGCGCCGGCGAGGAGATCGAACGACTCGCGGTCGCGCACGCCGACGCGCTGGGCCGCGCCGAGCAGGCGCAGGCCGAGCTGGACGCGGTGGCCGCACAGTCCACCGAGGCCGACCGGGACAACGCGGACCTGGACGCCCGCCACGCCGAGGCGGTCGCCGCGCAGGAACGGGCGCAGGCGACCGTACGCTCACTGGCCGACTCCGAGCGGGCGGCGGAGAAGGACGCCGCGACCTGGAAGGCCCGTGAGGAGGCACTGGCGCTGGGGCTGCGGCGCAAGGACGGCGCGGGGGCGCTGCTCGCCCGCGCGGACGACGTACCCGGGCTGCTCGGCAGCCTCGCCGGGCTGCTCACCGTCGCGCCGGGCCACGAGGCCGCGCTGGCCGCCGCGCTCGGCGGCCTCGCCGACGCGGTGGCCGTCAGCGGGGTGGACGAGGCCGTCGAGGCGATGCGGCTGCTGAAGATCTCCGACGCCGGCCGGGCCGGCCTGCTCGTCGGCAGCCCGGCGGGCCCGGGTATGACCGGTTCCGCGGACGCGCTGCGCCCGAAGCTGCCGGACGAGGCCCGATGGGCCCCCGACCTGGTGGAGTGCAGCGCGGAACTGCGTCCGGCGGTGCACCGGGCGTTGCGGGACGTGGCGCTCGTCGACGACCTCGCCGCCGCCGCCGACCTGGTCGCCAGCAACCCCGAGCTGCGGGCGGTCACTCCCGACGGCGACGTGGTCGGGGCGTACGCGGCGGCTGGCGGGTCGGCCAAGGCCCCCAGCTTCATCGAGGTGCAGGCGGCCGTCGAGGAGGCTCGCGCCAACCGACAGACCGCCGAACGCGCCGGCGCGGAGCTGCGCGACCAACTCGTCGAGGCCCGTGCCGAGGTGGCCGCCGCCAAGGAGGCCGTGCAGCACGCCGCCGCCGAGAAACGCGAGGCGGAGAGCCACCGCAACGCCGCCGCCCGCCGGTTGGCCGAGCTGGGCGCCGCGGCCCGCTCGGCGAAGGCGGAGACCGACCGGCTCGGGGAGTCCCGCTCCCGGGCCGAGGCCGCCCGGCAACGGGACCTCACCGCGCTCGACGAGTTGGAGGAGCGGCTGCGGCTGGCCGAGGAGACACCTGTCGACGCGGAGCCCTCCACCGAGGAACGGGATCAACTCGCGGCCATGGTGCCGCAGGCCCGGCAGAACGAGATGGAGGTCCGGCTCGCGGTGCGTACCGCCGAGGAGCGGGTCTCCTCGATCGCAGGCCGGGCCGACTCCCTCGCGCGGCAGGCCACGGCCGAGCGGGCCGCCCGGGAACGCGCCGCGGCCCGGCGGGCCGCGCGCACCCGGGGCGCCGGGATCGCCCGGGCTGTCGCCGGCGGCGCCCGGGAGGCGCTCGCCCGGCTCACCACCTCGATCGCGACAGCCGAGGAACACCGCGACGAGGTCGCCCGGGAGCGCGCCGCCCGCGAGGCGGAGCTCCAGGAGGTACGCGGCGCGGCCAAACGGCTCGGCGCGGAGCTGGAACGGCTGACCAGCCAGGTCCACCGCGACGAGGTCGCCCGCGCGGAGCAACGGCTGCGCATCGAGCAGTTGGAGGCGAAGGCCGCCGAGGACTTCGGGCTGGACGTGGAGACGCTCGTCGCCGAGTACGGCCCGACGCAGCTGGTCCCGCCGACCCCTGTCGACGTCGCCGCCGCCGAACGCGACGGCCTGCCGGTGCCCGAGCCGGTCCGCTACGAGCGGCCGGTGCAGGAGAAGCGGGCCGCCAAGGCGGAACGGGAGTTGACCCTGCTCGGCAAGGTCAATCCGCTCGCGCTGGAGGAGTTCGCCGCGCTGGAGGAACGTTTCAAGTTCCTCTCCGAGCAGCTGGAGGACCTCAAGGCGACCCGCCGGGACCTGCTCACCGTGGTCAAGGACGTGGACGAGCGGATCCTGGAGGTCTTCGCCAGCGCGTTCGAGGACACCGCCCGGGAGTTCGAGCAGGTGTTCAACGTGCTCTTCCCCGGCGGCGAGGGCCGGCTGATCCTCACCGAGCCGGACGACCTGCTCACCACCGGCGTCGAGGTGGAGGCCCGCCCACCGGGCAAGAAGATCAAGCGGCTGTCGCTGCTCTCCGGTGGCGAGCGGTCGCTGACCGCGGTGGCCATGTTGGTGGCGATCTTCCGGGCCCGGCCCAGCCCGTTCTACATCATGGACGAGGTGGAGGCGGCCCTGGACGACGTCAACCTGGGCCGGTTGATCACGTTGATGGCACAGTTGCGGGAGAAGAGTCAGCTGATCGTCATCACCCACCAGAAGCGGACGATGGAGATCGCTGACGCGCTCTACGGGGTCACCATGCGCAGCGGTGTCACCCAGGTGATCAGCCAACGGCTCAACAGGGCCGACGAGGACGACGAGCGGCAGGGCCGCGGCGAGGAGAACGGGTAGTGGCTCGGGAACGCGCGACGGCGCTCCTGCTGGATCTGGACGGCGTCCTGCGCCGGTTCGACCCGGCGGTGGCCGCCGGAGTGGAGCGGGAGTACGGCCTCGCGGACGGGGTTCTCCTCGAGATCGCCATGCAGTGGGGCCGGCTCCGGCCGGTGCTCACCGGCCAGGTCAGTCACGCCCAGTGGGTGGACAGCGTGGCCGACGCGCTGGCCGAGCCGGCCGGCGGCCCGGACCGGGCCCGGGCGGCGGTGGAGCAGTGGCAGCGCTACCGGGGCGAGGTGGACACCGAGGTGCTCGACTTCGTCCGCGAGGTGCGCGCCGCCGGCATCACTGTCGGCCTCGGCACCAACGCCACCGACCTGCTCGACGCCGACCTGGCCGCCCTCGGCCTGGTCGGCGAGTTCGACGTGGTGGTCAACTCGTCGACGCTCGGTGTGCACAAGCCCGCCCCGGAGTACTTCCAGGGCGCCTGCGTGGCGCTGGCCACGGCGCCGGCCCGCGTCCTCTTCGTCGACGACGAGGACTGGGCCGTCCGGGGCGCCCGCGCCGCCGGGCTGTCGGCGCACCGCTGGGGCGGTCACGCCGACCTCCGTTACCTGCGGGCGGCCCTGGACTACTGAGCGCCGGTCACTCGCCGGTGACGCCGTCGATGCGTTCCCGGATCAGGTCGGCGTGGCCGTTGTGCCGGGCGTACTCCTCGATCATGTGCACGTACACCCAGCGCAGGTTGAAGGTGCGCTTCTTACCGCCGACCTCGGTGAACGTCTCGTCGAGCGAGTGACCGGCGGCGGCCTCGCGGGCCAGTGCCACCTCCCGGTGGAAGACGGCGAAGTCCGCCTCGGCGTCGGCGTCGGTGACGTCGTGGTCGGCGTCCGGCGTCTCCGGTGTGAAGTACGGGTAGTCGACAGGCTGGCCGGCGAAGTTCTCCCGGAACCACCAGGCCTCCACCTCGGCCAGGTGTCGGACCAGGCCGAGCAGGGTCAGCCCGGAGGGTTGCACGCTCGGCGTCCGCAGCTGCTCCTCGGTCAACCCGGAGCACTTGAGCAGCAGGGTCTGTCGGTGGTAGTCGAGCCAGCCCTCGAGCATGGTGCGCTCGTCGCCGACGTACGGTTCGGGGGTCCGGGTGATCTCCGGTGCGGTCCACGTCATGGCGCGCATCCTGCCCGGCCCGCCCGACATTCCGCGACGGGTTATCAGGGCACCACGACGACGGGCCAGCGACCGGCCCGCACCAGGCGGGTGGCGACCGAGCCGACCAGCCGGTGCCCGGCCTGCTCGGACGCGCCGACCACCACCATGTCGGCCTGGAACTCGTCGGCCGCCGCGCGCAGCTCGCCGTACGCGTCGCCGCGCCGCACCACCAGGGTCACCGGAATGCCCCACTGTTCGGCCCCGCGCCGGCACTCCCGGCGCAGCTCGTCGGCCAACTCGTCGCGGGTGCGCTGGACCGCCCCGGCGTCCATCCCGGGCACCAGGGCGGTCAGGCCGCTCGCCGAGCTGACGAAGACCACGACCAGGGAGGCGCCCTGTCGACGGGCCAGGCCTGCGGCGTAGGAGCCGGCCCGCTCGGAGGTGCGGGTGCCGTCGACGCCCACCATGATCACCCGAGGGCCGTCCGTGCCCCGTTCGAAGGGCAGCGGTCGGGTCCGGGGGCCGTATTCCTCGCGGTCCGGTGCTCCCACGCCCATGGCTCTACCTCACCTCTGCTCACCGGTACGGACCACGGCCGCGCCGGCACCGGCAGCCACTGTCGATTCCCGCTCGACCTCCGCCGAAACCGGGTCGCCGTTGTGCTGCCGCAGCGGAACCTCCTTGATGAAGGCCACAGCGATCAACGCGATCAGCGCGAAGGGCGCGGCGGTCAGGAAGATGTCACCGGCACCGTGGCCGTACGCGCTCTCCACCACGGCCCGCAGCGGGCCGGGCAGGGTGTGCACGTCGGGCAGGGCGCCGCCGGAGCTGGACGCCGGGATGCCGAGCTGGGCCAGCCCTTCGGCGGTGTAGTCCTTGACCCGGTGGGCGAGGACCGCGCCGAGGGCGGACACACCGATCGCGCCACCGAGGCTGCGGAAGAAGGCCACCACCGAGCTGGCCGCGCCGAGCTCGTGCGGGCCGACGGTGTTCTGCACGGCGAGGACCAGGTTCTGCATGGTCATGCCCAGGCCGACGCCGACCACCGCCATGTAGACGCTGAGCACCATGAAGTTGGTGTCCGCGCGGAGCGTGCCCATCAGCGCGAAGCCGATGGTGAGCAGGGCCGACCCGATCACCAGGTACCGCTTCCACCGGCCGGTCTTCGTGATGACCCGTCCGATCACGGTGGAGGCGACCAGCAGGCCGAGGATCATCGGCAGGGTCATCAGGCCGGACATGGTCGGGCTCTGACCGCGGCTGATCTGGAAGTACTGGCCCAGGAAGATCGACGCGCCGAACATCCCCACGCCGACCGCGATGCTGGCGACGACGGCGAGGGTGATGGTGCGGTTGCGGAACAGACGCGGCGGGATCATCGGCTCGGCGGCGCGGGTCTCGACCCGGATCGCCAGGGCGCCGAGGACCAGCGCGCCGAGGACCATCGCGGCGGTCTGCCAGGACGCCCAGGCGAACTGGTCACCGGCGAGCGAGACCCAGATCAGCAGCAGCGACACGGCCGCGGTGATCAGGGTGGCGCCCCACCAGTCGATCTGGGCCTTCCGCTTGACCACGGGCAGCTTCAGGGTCTTCTGCAGCACGATCAGCGCCACGATGGCGAACGGCACGCCGACGTAGAAGCACCAGCGCCAGCCGAGCCAGGCGGTGTCCACGATCACGCCGCCGATCAGCGGGCCGCCGATGGTGCCGACGGCCATCACGGCCCCGAGGTAGCCGCTGTAGCGGCCCCGCTCGCGTGGCGCGATCATCGTGGCCATGATCACCTGGGCCAGTGCGGTGAGGCCGCCGGCGCCGATGCCCTGGAGCACGCGGCAGGCGATCAGCTCGCCGGTGCCCTGGGCGAGGCCGGCCAGGACCGAGCCCAGCACGTAGATGCCCAGGGCGAGCTGGACGAGTGTCTTCTTGCTGGTCAGGTCGGCGAGTTTGCCCCAGATTGGGGTGGTTGCGGTGGTCGCGAGCAGGGCTGAGGTGACCACCCAGGTGTACGCGGACTGGCCGCCGTGCAGTTCCGTGATGATCCGCGGCAGCGCGTTCGAGATGACCGTGGAAGAGAGAATTGCGACGAACAGGCCCAGCAGCAGGCCGGAGAGTGCCTCCAGGATCTGCCGGTGGGTCATGTCGACGGCGGTCGCCCTGGTGGGCGCGGTCGCGGTCGCCTGGCTCATCGTTTGGTGCCTCCGAGCGGAGTGAGATGGACGGCGACGGGCTGAGGTGTGCGGGCCGCCTGAGAGTTGCCTGGGGCAACCGTATGCTTGGTTGCCTAAGGCAACAACTGGGGGAGTGGATGCCGTATTCCCCGTCACCCGGGGGTCAGGACCAGGAGTCGTTGAGCCGGCCGAGCAGCCGGGCGAGTTCCTCGATGTCCCGCTCCGGCCAGCCGTCCAGCGCGCGCACGAACTCGCCCAGCCGGGCGGCCCTGGCCACGTCGAACCGGTGCTGCCCCTCCTCGGTCAGGCTGATCTGCGCGGCCCGCCGATCACTCGGATCCGGATCGCGGTAGACCAGGCCGAGGACCTCCAGGGCGTTGATCTGTCGGCTCAACGTCCCCTTGCCCACACCGAGCCGCGCCGCCAACTCGGTCAACCGGATCGACCCGCTGCGCCGCAGCCAGAGCAGCAGCCCGTAGGTGTTCGGCTCCAGGTTCGGGTGCACCTCGCGGGCGATCTCCCAGGAGACCGCCCGCCCACGACGCAGGAGGGCGGTCAACTCGTGCTCGACCGCCCTGATCGGTTCCGGCAGGTGCTCGTCCACGGCGTAGAGACTACGGCGAGGTCGGTGATGCGGCGGCCGACAGTCGACGCCGCATCACGGTGCGGAGGTGCCCGTCCCTCGTGGTGCCCTCGATGACCACGTCCGCCCCGCGCCCCCGATGCGTCAGGGTCGCGACCGCGTTGCCGAAGTACGGCCCCGCCAGCTTGCGCCACCGCACGCTCGGTCGGCGCACACCGGCGGAACGCGCCAGCGCCCGGGTGGCACCGGCCGGACCGGCCGACCACCCCATCTTCATCAGCGGACGGATACCGGCCGGCACCTGGTTGTGGATCGGTGAACAGGTGAGCTGGTGCACGGGTGTGACCACCGCCGGGTCGCCGAACCGGGCCCGGGCCACGTACGAGTGGTGCACGTCCCCGGAGAGCACACTGATCGACGCCGGTGGGGCGTACGCCGGACCGGCGCCGATCCGCGCGCCGGACTCCCTCGGAGTGCCGGTGCCGATCCGGGCGAAGGTCTCCGCGAGCCCTTCGAAGGAACGCCGGAAGGCCGCCCAGTGCTCCAGGTCCAGTGCGCGACGCAGCTTCTCCGCCCCGCGCGCCACCCACGGGCGACGCGACTCCGCCAGCTTCTCGTTCCACGCCTCGATGTGGTGGATGCCCTGCGGCAGCAGCCAGGGCAGCGAGGCGCCGACCACCAGGTGGTCGTAGACCCCGTGCGCCTGGTCCAGGAACCAGGACCACTCGCCCGGTGGCAGCATCGCCCGGCTGCCCGGGTCGAGCACCCGACTGCACCGGTTGTCGAGCATGACCAGGCGGGTACGCCCCAGGTCCAGTGCGTAACTCCACTGGTACTGCACCGCGCGCCAGCGCTCCGTGTCGTGCGCCACGTCCGACTCCTGGTCGACCCGGTGCCCGAACTCGCGCAGCACGCCGGTGGCGTCCTCGGCGGCGATCACCTTCGCGAAGACCGGGTCGGCGGTGATCTCGTCGGGGGAGAGATTGCCCAGGTGCTGGTAGACCCAGTACGAGGCCAGCCCGCTGCCGATCCGCTCCTGCCACCACGGCTGCTCGCGGACGTCCGCCCGCCAGGCCGCCGAGGTGTTCCAGTCGTCGATGATCTCGTGATCGTCGAAGATCATCACGCTCGGCACCGTGGAGAGCAGCCAACGGATCTCCGGATCACGCCAGGACTCCAGGTAGAGCTTGGTGTACTCGTCGAAGCTCACCACCTGGTCGGCCGGGGCGCCCTTCGGACGCCGACGCCGCCGACGCAGCAACCGGCGCACCGTGGGCGAGGTGACGTCGGCGTAGACCTGGTCGCCGAGCAGCACCAGCAGGTCCGGCAGCGGGTTCGACTCCGGGTCGGCCATCCGCCTGCGGGCGTACGCGTCCAGCGCGTCCGGCGGCAGCTTGCGGGTCGTGGCGTGCTGGGTGGTCTCCCGGCACGAGCCGAAGATCAGGCTGACCGGCTGGTCCCGGTCGTCGGCGGCCCGGGTGCGGATCACGCTCGGCGGGAAGCCGCTGCTCGACACCGGCCAGACCAGCTCGTCGTCGACCAGCACCTCGTAGGTGGTCTCGCTGTCCGGGGTGAGCCCCTGCACCACCACGAGCGCGTAGTGGTGGTCGTACGCCGAGAAGGTGTGCGCGGTGCCGGTGGCGCCGTCCGCGGTGCGGACGGTGACCACGGCGGGCGCGGCGGTCTCCACCCAGATGGTCGCCCGGGTGTCCACCACTCGCCGCAGGAGTGGGCCGATGAGGAGGTGTGCGGCGGGCATGCGGCCGAGCCTACCGCCGGTTTCCGCCACCGGCCGGGCGCGGTGGCTGAGACCCCGGGCACCGCTCGGGGTGCGGTGACGGAGACCCCGGGCACCGCTCGGGGTGCGGTGGCTGAGACCCCGGGCACCGCTCGGGGTGCGGTGACGGAGACCCGTGGCACCGCTCGGGGTGCGGTGGCTGGGACGCGGCCGCCCGCATCTGACAGGATTCCGGCATGGCCGAATATCTCGTCCTCGCTCTGGTCCTGCTCGGTGTGCTGATTGCCGGCACAGTCGGGCTGGTCGTCCCGCGACTGCGGCGGCGACCCGAGCCCCCGTTGCCGCGCACGGAGGTCGACACCAGGGCAGAGGAGGATCTCGCCGGCCCGCCGGTCGAGGCACCGGAGTCCGATCTGTCCACCGGCGTCCTGGTCGAGCCGCCGCCGGTCGTCGAGGCGCCCGTCGAGGTGCCCGAGCCGACCGCCGGGCGGCTGGTCCGGCTCCGCTCGCGGCTGTCCCGCTCGCAGAACGTCTTCGGCAAGGGCCTGCTCGGCCTGCTCGCCCGCGACCACCTCGACGAGGACGTCTGGGAGGAGATCGAGGACAGCCTGATCACCGCCGACGTCGGCGTCGACGCCACCCGCGACATCGTCGACCGCCTCCGGGAGCGCACCCGGGTGCTCGGCACCCGCTCGGCCTCAGAGCTGCGGGCACTGCTCGCCGCCGAGTTGGTCAACGCCCTCGACCCGAGCATGGACCGGTCGTTGCGGACCGCACCGAAGGACGGTGTGCCAGCTGTGGTCCTGGTCGTCGGCGTCAACGGCGCCGGCAAGACCACCACCTGCGGCAAGATCGCCCGGGTGCTCGTCGCCGACGGCCGCAGCGTGCTGCTCGGCGCCGCGGACACCTTCCGGGCCGCCGCCGCCGACCAGCTGGAGACCTGGGGCTCGCGCGTCGGAGCGGAGACCGTCCGGGGGCCCGAGGCCGCCGACCCGGCCAGTGTCGCCTTCGACGCGGTCAAGCGCGGCATCGACACCGGCGTGGACACCGTGCTCATCGACACCGCCGGCCGGCTGCAGAACAAGGTCGGCCTGATGGACGAGCTGGGCAAGGTCAAGCGTGTGGTGGAGAAGCAGGGCCCCATCGACGAGACACTGCTCATCCTGGACGCCACCACCGGTCAGAACGGCCTGGAGCAGGCCCGGGTCTTCACCGAGGTGGTCAACGTGACAGGTGTGGTGCTGACCAAGCTCGACGGCACCGCGAAGGGCGGCATCGTGATCGCGGTGCAGCGCAAACTCGGCATCCCCGTGAAGCTGGTCGGCCTCGGTGAGGGCAAGGACGATCTGGCCCCGTTCGACCCGGCGCAGTTCGTGGACGCGTTGCTGGGGACCGAGGCCGCCGGACGGGACGCGTAGTCTCGGGTGTCCAGTGACAACCGCGCATACGCGGGCTGGCGTGAACCCGGCCACCCCTCGCAGCGCCTCGGGAGACCGTACGTGACTTCGCAGGAGATCCCGCTGCACGGCGGCAACGTGAGCACCGTCGTCCGCGTCGGTGACACGGTCCGCCGCAACGCCGGGCCGTGGACACCGTCCGTGCACGCCCTCCTGCGGCACCTGGAGTACGTGGGCTTCACCGGCGCCCCGCGAGCGCTCGGCATGGACGAGCGCAACCGTGAGGTGCTGTCGTACCTGGAGGGGGAGTGCGGGGAGTACCCGCTCGCCCCGCACTGGGTGACCGACGAAGCACTGGTCACCGTCGCCACGATGCTCCGGATGTTCCACGACGCGCAGTACGGGTTCACCCCGCCACCGAGCGCGGTATGGCGCTCGTTCGGCCCCCCGCCGCCGGACACCGAGGTGATCTGCCACCACGACGCCGCGCCGCACAATGTGATCTGGCGGCCGGACGGCACCCTCGGGCTGATCGACTTCGACCTCGCCTCGCCCGGCGCGCGGATCTACGACGTGGCGTACGCGGCCTGGACCTGGGTGCCGATCTTCGCGGACCGGGACTCGATCACGCTGGGCTGGAAGCACCCGGACCGGCCCCGCCGGCTCCGGCTCTTCGCCGACGCGTACGGGCTGATCCCCCGGGACCGGCACCGGCTGATCCGGACCATCCGCAAACGGATCGTCGACCATGTCGAGGGCATCCGCCGGATGGCCGCCGCCGGTGAGCCGGCGTTCGTCCGGATCGTGCACAAGGGCCACCTGCGCCGACCGATGCGCGATCTCCGGCTGCTCGACTACGAGCGGCACGCGCTGGAGAACGCCCTCCGCTGAGGGCCGACCGGACGATGCTCGGTCGGTCCCGTCGGGCGGACCGGTCGACGGGTCGGGCCGGTCAGCCATCGACGTCCGCCGTCCGGGCGATCCACCACCGTCCATGCCGCTGAGTGTGCGGTATTCGTGACACGTACGAAACAACCTGTCACGAACCGGAAACCCGCGCGGGACCCTGGGTGAAACAGCCGGCCGCGAAGCTTCCGCGCAACCGGCCTACGGGCGACGCTGCCCCGGAAAGCCGCGAAGGAGGACTTCACCCTTTAGGAGGCCAGCGTGCCTGAAGCACCGACGATCGACGGCGCCAATACCACGTGGCTGCTGGTTTCGACCGCGCTCGTGCTGCTCATGACCCCCGGACTGGCGCTGTTCTACGGCGGCCTCAACCGGGCCAAGGGCGTACTCAACATGATGATGATGAGCTTCTCCGCCATCGGGCTCATCTCCATTCTGTGGTGGTTCTACGGTTTCAGCGTCGCCTTCGGGGCCGACGTGAACGGCTTCTGGGGCGACCCGGGCGCGTACCTCGGCACCAAGACGTTCCTCGCCGAGACCGACCTGTGGGGTGCCACCGCGGAGAACCCCAGCGGCATCGGGGTTCCGCTCTACGTGTTCATGGCCTTCCAGATGGTCTTCGCGGTGATCACCGTGGCGCTGATCAGCGGCGCCATCGCCGACCGGGCCAAGTTCGCCGGCTGGCTGCTGTTCGCCTTCGGTTGGGCCACCCTGGTCTACTTCCCGGTCGCCCACTGGGTGTGGGGCGGCGGCATCATCGGCGCCGACATCCACGCGCTGGACTTCGCCGGTGGCACCGCTGTGCACATCAACGCCGGTGCGGCGGCCCTGGCCGTGGCGCTGGTGCTCGGCAAGCGGCTCGGTTGGCCGCGCGAGGGCATGAAGCCGCACAACATCCCGCTGGTCGCGCTCGGTGCGGGTCTGCTCTGGTTCGGCTGGTTCGGGTTCAACGCCGGCTCCGAGCTGACCGTCGACTCGGTCGCCGGCCTCGCCTTCATCAACACGCAGCTCGCCACGGCCGCCGCGGTGCTCGGCTGGATCGCTGTCGAGTGGATCAAGACCCGGAAGCCGACGATGGTCGGTGCCTCGTCCGGCGCCGTCGCCGGCCTGGTCGCCATCACCCCAGCCTGTGGATTCATCGCGCCGTGGGCTGCCGTGTTGCTCGGCATCGTCGCCGGTGCCGTCTGCGCGCTGGCCATCAGCCTCAAGTACAAGCTTGGCTACGACGACTCGCTCGACGTCGTCGGCGTGCACTTCGTCGGTGGCTGGATCGGGTCGCTCTGGCTCGGCCTGTTCGCCACCAACTCGGTCAACGCCGCCATCAGCGACGTGGTGGGCGCCTCCGACGGGCTCTTCTACGGCGGCGGCGTGACCCAGCTCGGGCGGCAGGCGCTCGCCGGCCTGATCGTCACCGTCTGGTCGTTCGGCATCGCCTGGGTGCTCGCCTTCGTCATCGAGAAGACGATCGGCTTCCGGGTCAAGGCCGAGGCGGAGGTCGAGGGCATCGACATCGGCGAGCACGCCGAGAGCGGCTACGACCTGTCCCCGGCCGGTGGCGGCGCGGGCGGCGCGTTCGCGATGGCCGGCATCGGCACCTCCGGTGGCGGTGCGACGAGTGGTGCCAAGCCGGAGGCGGAGCCCGCCGAGCCGGTCAGCGAAAAGGTCGCCGGTTAACGTTCCTGGGATGGAGGGGTTGGACATGAAGCTGGTGACCGCAGTCATCAAGCCGTACCAACTGGACGCGGTGAAGGAGGCCCTGCACGCCCTCGGGGTGGCCGGGCTGACCGTCAGCGAGGTCCAGGGGTACGGACGGCAGAAGGGGCACACCGAGGTCTACCGGGGTGCCGAGTACACGGTCGAGTTCCTGCCCAAGATCAGGGTCGAGGTGCTCACCGACGAGATCGACGTCGACAAGGTGGTGGACGCCATCGTCGGAGCAGCCCGTACGGGCAAGATCGGTGACGGCAAGGTCTGGGTCACCGGTGTCGAGGAGGTCGTCCGGGTGCGTACCGGCGAGCGCGGCCTCGACGCGCTCTGACGACGACATGACCTCGTTGATCAGGAAGAACGCGTCAGGGCACGCCGCCGATGGTGACGCGAACCTCCTGGTCAACGAGGTCGTCGGCGTTACCGGGGGGATCGGAGAGGCCGCTCGACTCTCCCGGGCGGCGGCGTACGACGTGTTCCTGCGCGGCCTTCTCCCGGTGCGGGACGGGGTGGCGCTGCTCGCCGTCGGTGGGTTGGGTCGGCGGCAGTGTGCCCCGTACGGCGACCTCGACCTCGTCCTGCTGCACGCCGGGGTGCCCGGCATCGACGAGGTGGCCGCCTCGCTCTGGTACCCGATCTGGGACGCCGGCCTGCGGCTCGACCACTCGGTGCGTACCGTCGCCGAGGCGCTGTCCGTGGCCCAGGACGACGTCAAGGTCGCCCTCGGGCTGCTCGACGCCCGCCTGGTGGTGGGCGACCCGGCGCTGGCCGACTCGCTGATCCGCACCGCCGCCGACCACTGGCGGCGCACCGCCGTCCGGCACCTGCCCGGCCTGCGGGAGGTGACCGAGGCCCGCTGGCAGGCCCACGGCGAGCTGGCCTTCCTCCTGGAGGGTGACCTCAAGGAGGCCGCCGGCGGTCTGCGGGACGTGGGGCTGCTGCGGGCGATCTCCGCCGCCGGCATCACCGACGCGTTGCGCCCCGCCGTGCGCGCGGCTCACCTGCGCCTGCTGGACACCCGCGACGCCCTGCACCAGCAGGTCGGTCGCCGGGTCGACCGGCTGGTCGCCCAGGAACGCGACGGAGTGGCACGACTGCTCGGGCTGCGACAACTCCAGCCCGGCGCGTCTGACGCCGCGCGGCAGCCTGGCGCCCTCCTGGAGGACGGTGACGCGCTGCTGCGCCGGGTCGCCGGTGACGCCCGCACGGTCAGCCACGCGTTGGACGACGCGTTCCGGGCCGCCGACCGGCTGCGCTCCGGCCGCTCCCGCAACGGCGGTGCGCGCCCCGTGCGCCGCCCGGTGGCCCGCGACGTGGTGGAGCACGACGGTGAGCTGGTGCTGGCCCGAACGGCGATCGGGGCACGGCCCGACCCGAGCCTCTCCCTGCGGGTGGCCGCCGCGGCTGCCACGACCCGACTGCCGATCGCCCGAGCCACCTGTGAGTGGCTGGCGGCGTACTGCCCGCCGCTGCCCGCGCCGTGGCCGGCCGATGCCCGGGCCGCCCTGACCACCCTCCTCGGCGCGGGGCCCGGCCTGGTGCCCGCCTGGGAGACCTGCGACAGGTACGGGCTGGTCGACAACTGGCTGCCCGAGTGGACCCGGTTGCGCAGCCTGCCGCAGCACAACCCGGTGCACCGCTACACCCTCGACCGGCACCTCGTGCAGACCGCGTACGAGGCCAGCCGGCACGCCCGTGAGGTGGAGCGCCCCGACCTGCTGCTCCTCGGCGCGCTCCTGCACGACATCGGCAAGGGGCTCACCGGCGACCACAGCACCGTCGGTGTGCCACTGGCCCAGGAGGCGGCGACCCGGATCGGTCTGCCTCCCGCCGAGGTCGACCTGATCGGCACGCTGGTCCGGTTGCATCTGCTGCTGCCCGACGTGGCCACCCGCCGGGACCTGACCGACCCGGTCACCATCGCCTCGGTCGCCGAGGCGGTGGGGGACACCGGCACCCTCGACCTGCTGCACGCGTTGGTCCGCGCCGACGCGGCGGCGACCGGGCCGGCGGCCTGGTCGGACTGGAAGGGCCGACTCGTCGCCGAGCTGGTCGCCCGGGTCCGCACCGCACTGGACACCGGCGTACTCCCCGAACCACCCACCCCGGACCCGGCGCTGCTGGCCGGGCCGCTACCGGTCGTCCACCTGACCGGTGACCGGGTGTCGGTCGCCGCGGCCGACCGGAGGGGCCTGCTCGCCACCGTGGCCGGCTGCCTGGCCCTGCACCGGATGGAGGTGCTCTCCGCCGACGCCTCGGTGGTCGACGGTCGGGCCCTGGTCGAGTGCCGGGTGCAACCCCGCTACGGCCTTCCGCCGGACCCGGTCCCGCTCCGCGCGGACCTGCGTCGGGCCGTCGGTGGCGACGTGTCGGTGACCCAGCGGCTGCGCGGCCGGGCGCTGGCCGCCCGGGGCGGCGGGGCTGCTCCCCGGGTCGTCTGGCACCGCGAGGCGGCCACCGACGCGGTGCTGCTGGAGTTGCGCGCCGCCGACGCCGCCGGGCTGCTCTACCGGGTGACCTGCGCGCTCGACGAGGCGGGCGCACTGGTCCGCGCGGCCCGCATCTCCACGCTCGGCGCCGACGTGGTCGACGCGTTCTACCTGGTCGGCGGCTGGCCGGACGACGACACCCGGGCCCGCCTGGAGGCCGCGGTCCTCGCCGCCGTCTGACCGGTGGTCGCCGCCGACGTCGAGACCGGGGTACGTCCGGGGGCGTAGCCGCGGTGCCGCTCGTTGACGCACGCCGTGGCGGTTCGGCGCGGGCAGAATGACGGCCATGCGACCAGGTGGGCGGTGGGGATGGCCGGATGTCGTGCCGGCCCTGGTGCTGCTCGCGTTCGGGCTGCTCGCCACCGGGTTGGCCGGAGAGAACCAGCCGGGGTCCAGGCGGGTGGACGCGTTCTGTCGGGCACTGATCGCGGTCGCCGCGCTCGCCCTGCTGCTCCGGCGACGCGCCCCGGTGCCCATCCTGGCCGTGGTCACCGTGGCCACCTCGACGTACCTGGTGCTCGGCTACCCGTACGGGCCGATCCTGCTCGCGTTCCTGCTCGCGGTGTACACCGTGGCGGTGCGACTGCCGGCGCCCCCGGCGGCGCTCGCCGCCGGGGCCGCGTTCGTCCTGTTGGTGGTGCACGTCTTCGTCTCCCGAGGCCCGGCGCCGGGCTGGGCGGGAGTGCTGCCCGCGTCCGCCTGGGTGGTCGTACCGTTCGCGGTGGGTGTGGTGGTGCGGGTCAACCGGGAGTCGGCCGCGCGTACCCGCGCCGAGGAGGCCCGCGCCCGTGCCGAACAGGCTCGTCGGCAGGCCGACGAGGAGCGGTTGCGCATCGCGCAGGAGGTGCATGACGTGGTGGGGCACGGGCTGGCCGCGATCAGCATGCAGGCGGAGATCGCCCTGCACCTGCTGCCGAAGCGGCCGGAGCAGGCGGAGACCGCGTTGACCGCGATCAGCCGGACCAGCCGGGAGGCGCTCGACGAGCTCCGGGTCACCCTCGGGGCGGTCCGGCAGGGCGCCGAGCGCGGGCCGGTGCCCGGCCTGGCCCGGCTCCCGGCGTTGCGTGACCGGCTGGGCGGTGCCGGGCTCGCCGTGCAGACGCGTGTGGTCGGCGACGCCCGGGAGCTGCCCGCCGCGGTGGACCTGACCGCGTACCGGGTGGTGCAGGAGGCGTTGACGAACGTGCTGCGGCACGCGGGGGTGACCAGCGCCGAGGTGACCGTGGACTACCGCGCCGACGAGGTGACGGTGGAGGTGACCGACGAGGGCGCCGGAGCGGCTTCGGCCGACGAGGAGAGCGGGCACGGTCTGGCCGGGATGCGGGAGCGGGTCGCGGCGCTGGGCGGGCGGTTGAACACCGGGCCGCGCCCCGGTGGCGGCTTCCGGGTGTACGCCCGGCTGCCCGTGGAGCCGACCACGTGATCCGGGTGCTGGTCGCCGACGACCAGGACCTCGTCCGGCTCGGCCTGCGCGCGCTGGTGGAGAGCGAGGACGACCTGGTGCTCGCCGGTGAGGCCGCCGACGGTCTGCGGGCGGTCGAGCTGGTCCGCCGGGAACGGCCGGACGTCGTGCTGATGGACATCCGGATGCCCGGCATCGACGGCATCGAGGCGACCCGGCGGATCGTCGCCGATCCCGACCTGACCGGCACGCGGGTGGTGGTGCTCACCACCTTCGAGCTGGACGCGTACGTCTTCGACGCGTTGCGGCACGGCGCGAGCGGCTTCCTCACCAAGGACACCCGGCCGGTCGACCTGCTGCGCGCGATCCGGCTGGTCGCCGAGGGGGAGGCGCTGCTGTCGCCGTCGGTGACCCGCCGGGTGGTGCGGGAGTTCGCCAACCGGCCGTCGAGGGCACCTCGCCCGCACCCCCGGCTGGACACGCTCACCGACCGGGAGCGCCAGGTCGTCGGCCTCGTCGGGGAGGGTCTGAACAACGAGGAGATCGGCGCCCGGTTGGTGGTCAGCCCGGCTACCGCGCGGACCCACGTCAGCCGGGCGATGGGCAAGCTGGGAGCCCGGGACCGGGCCCAGCTCGTCGTCTTCGCGTACCAATCGGGGTTGGTCTCGGGGTGAGACCCGGGCCGCCAGCGGCCTTGCGGGTGGCCGGTTACCCTAGCGGTGGCCGGACTCCGCAGTGCCGGCCGGGTTGTGCCCGCCGGAACACTGACAAACGGGATGTTCGCGTGTTTGACACCTTGAGTGACCGCCTGTCCGGGATCTTCACCAAGCTCCGCGGCAAGGGGCGGCTCACCGACGCCGACATCGACGCCACCGCGCGCGAGATCCGCCTCGCGCTGCTGGAGGCGGACGTCGCGCTGCCGGTGGTCAAGGGCTTCATCGCGGCCGTGAAGGAGCGGGCTCGCAGCGCGGAGGTCTCCCAGGCGCTGAACCCGGCCCAGCAGATCATCAAGATCGTCAACGAAGAGCTGATCAACGTGCTCGGTGGCGAGGGCCGGCGGCTCCAGTTCGCCAAGCAGCCGCCGACGGTGATCATGCTGGCCGGTCTCCAGGGTTCCGGTAAGACCACGCTGGCCGGCAAGCTGGCCCGGTGGCTCAAGGGCCAGGGGCACCAGCCGCTGCTGGTCGCCGCCGACCTCCAGCGCCCCAACGCCGTCGGGCAGCTCCAGGTGCTCGGTGGTCGGGCCGGTGTAGAGGTGTACGCCCCGGAGCCCGGCAACGGCACCGGTGACCCGGTGCAGGTGGCCCGCGCGTCGATCGAGCACGCGAAGCGCGCCGCCCGCGACATCGTCATCGTCGACACCGCCGGCCGACTCGGTATCGACGCCGAGATGATGCAGCAGGCCGCCGACATCCGCGACGCCGTCTCGCCGGACGAGGTCATCTTCGTCATCGACGCGATGGTCGGTCAGGACGCCGTCCGCACCGCCGAGGCGTTCCGCGACGGCGTCGGGATCACCGGTGTGGTCCTCTCCAAGCTCGACGGCGACGCCCGTGGTGGTGCCGCGCTGTCGGTGCGTGAGGTCACCGGGCAGCCGATCCT
This sequence comes from Micromonospora chokoriensis, assembly GCF_900091505.1. NCBI lineage: Bacteria > Bacillati > Actinomycetota > Actinomycetes > Micromonosporales > Micromonosporaceae > Micromonospora > Micromonospora chokoriensis. The sequence goes on along the minus strand of NZ_LT607409.1, from coordinate 6,742,489 downwards.
GTTCGCCTCCACCGGTGAGAAGTTGGAGGACTTCGACGTCTTCCACCCCGACCGGATGGCCAGCCGCATCCTCGGCATGGGCGACGTTCTCACTCTGATCGAGCAGGCCGAACAGGCCTTCGACTCCGATCAGAAGGAGAAGATGACCGCCAAGCTGATGGGCGGCGAGCAGTTCACCCTGGACGACTTCCTCGACCAGCTCATCGCGGTCCGACGGATGGGCCCGATCGCCAACGTGCTGGCCATGATGCCCGGCATGGGGCAGATGAAGGACCAGCTCGCCGAGCTGGACGACAGCCACTTCGACCGGGTGACCGCGATCATCAGGTCGATGACCCCGGGCGAGCGGACCAACCCGAAGATCATCAACGGCTCCCGTCGGGCGCGTATCGCCAACGGTTCCGGGGTCACCGTGATGGACGTCAACCAGCTGCTCAACCGCTTCGCCGACGCGCAGAAGATGATGAAGCAGATGGGCGGCATGATGGGCCTGCCCGGTGGCGGCCGGCGCAAGGCGACCAAGAGCCCGAAGAACAAGCGCAAGGGCACCAAGGGCGGCGGTCGGCCGCGCACGGGCGCCGGCGCCGGGGTGCCGGGCGGTTTCCCGGGTGGCATGCCGCAGCTCCCGCCGGGGATGGACCCGAACGACCTCGCCGGTGGGCAGGGGCTCCCGCCCGGCTTCAAGCTTCCAAAGATCGACTTCAACAAGCTCGGCAAGGGCGGCGACAAGGGCCCGCGCTGACGCGTGTCGGTGACGGTGGGCGACTTGTCCGGCGCTTAGGGTGATGTCGCCCCCGGGAAGGAGATGTCATGACCGCGGCCCCGATCCTGCCCGAACGGCACGAGTGGACGGTCGACGACCTCGGTGACCTACCGAAGGACCTTCCGTACGAACTGATCAACGGAAGGTTGATCGTGCCGTCGCCGACTGCCGTGCACCAAGAGTTCTGCGTCGAGCTGCTGCTCACGCTTCGCGTCAACTGTCCGCCGGAATACCTGGTCAGCATCGACCTGTCGATGCGGGTCGACCGGCGTAATGAGCCCCGCCCCGACGTGGTGGTCATCCGCCGCAAGCACGCCGGCCGGTCGCCCGTCCCCGTCGAGGACGCTCTGCTCGCCGTGGAGATCGTCTCCCCGACCTTCAGCTTCCGCGACATGTACGACAAGGCGAAGGTCTACGCGCACGCCGGAATCCGGTCCTACTGGGTGGTCGACCCGTCGCAGGAGCGTGTCACGCTCACCGAGTACACCCTCGGCGCGAACCGCGAGTACGAACAGGTCGCACACACCGAGGACCTGTTCGTCACCGAGCGGCCGTGGAAGGTCTCCGTGGACCTGCCCGCCCTGACCGCTCGGAAGAACGACCTGCTCGCCCCTGACGAGGAGTGATCGGGTAGGACTGTGCGCATGGCCCTTCATGTGCGCGGCGTGCTGCTCCCCGACGACGAGGTCCGGGATCTCTGGCTGGTCGACGACCGGGTGACCTTCACCCCGGTGCCCGACGCGGAGACGGTTGTCGACGGCGGCTACGTGCTGCCGGGGCTGGTCGACGCGCACTGCCACATCGGCATCGCCCGAGGCGGCGCCCCGATCACCTCACTCGACCAGGCCCGCGAGCTGGCCCGCCTCGACCGGGACGCCGGCGTGCTGGCGATCCGCGACGCCGGCTCGCCGTACCCGTACCCCGAGCTTGACGACGAGCCGGACCTGCCGCGCCTGGCCCGCGCGGGCCGGCACGTCGCCCCGCCGAAGCGCTACCTGCGGGACATCGGCGTGGAGGTCGACGCGACCGAGGTCGCCGCGACGGTGGCCGCGCAGGCGAGATCCGGCAACGGTTGGGTCAAGCTGGTCGGCGACTGGATCGACCGGGGAGTCGGTGACCTGGCCCCGGCCTGGGACGCGGACACCCTCACCGCCGCCGTGCGCGCGGCCCACGACGCCGGGGTACGCGCCGCAGTGCACACCTTCTCCGAGTCCGCTGTCGAGATCATGGTGCGGGCCGGGGTGGACTCGGTGGAGCACGGCACCGGGCTCAGCCTCGACCTGATCGACGAGATGTCCCGGCAGGGCACCGCGCTCGTCCCCACAATGATCAATATCGCCACCTTCGGGGGCATCGCCGAGCAGGCGCGCGGCAAGTTCCCCGGGTACGCCGAGCACATGCTCGCGCTGCGCGACGGTTTTCCCGAGGTGGTGCGCGCCGCACACGAGGCGGGCGTGCCGATCTACGTGGGCACCGACGCCGGCGGTGGCATCGACCACGGGCTGGCCGCCGAGGAGATGCTGCTGCTGCACGAGCGGGCGGGCATGGCCCCGATCGACGTGCTCGCCGCCGCCTCCTGGGGCGCCCGGGAGTGGCTCGGCTTTCCCGGCCTGGTGGAGGGCGGCCTCGCCGACCTGACCGTCTACCCCGAGGACCCCCGCCTCGACCTGCGCGTCGTCCGCGCCCCGTCCCGCACGATCCTCCGCGGCCACGTCGTCCGCTGATCCGTGCACGGCGTGCGCGCTGCGCGCCTCGCGCGCCCCGCGCGCCCTCCCCAAGATCCGCGCAACTTCGGTGAAGTAGCCGGTCGCCACGGTCAGCGCGCGGGCGGCGTCGACGATGCGGTCCCGCACCGGGGTGGTGCCGCTCCGTTCGATCATGGTGGTCGACGTGTAGGGGGTTCAGCGCACGTCGATCTGGTACTGCGCCTCGACCCAGAACCGCCCGCCGTCGCTGCCACCGAAGCTCAGCTCGTGCTGACCGGGGGCGGGCGGCGGCACCAGTGCCCACAGACCCCAGCAGGAGACCGGTCTGGGCCACGGCCAGACGGTGACGACGTTGTTGAAGAAGCCGCTGACCGGGAACGACTGGGCCGAGCCGACCTCGCGCAGGGCGATCGCCACCCCGTCGAGTTGCGCGTGGGCGGTCGCACCCTCCAACGCCTCCGCCGGTTCGGTGGTGCGGCCGACCTCCGACCAGTACAACGCGGGGAAGAACAGCGGCCGTCCGGCGGGCACCACGCACCGCCGGTGCACGCTGCCACCGAACGTACCCGCGAGGAACCACACGTCGGCGGGTTGGTGGTGCCCGGCGTGCCGGCCGGACCCGTCGCCGATCGGATTGGCGGGTTGCCGGTGCCGGGCCACCCAGCGCACCCATCGGATCGCGAGGTGTGCCAGCTCGACGGGGTCGGGCGTCGGGTTGGAGGCCGCGCCGAGGTGTGGATCGAGGGGGGTCATGACGGCAGATGCTAACGATGCCGCGCCCGACCGCACTGCCCCGACGAGCGGCGCATAGGATGTGCGGTCATGGCACGCGTGCTCACTCCCCGTGCGGAGGACTTTCCCCGCTGGTACCAGGACCTGATCGCCAAGGCGAAGCTGGCCGACAACGGCCCGGTCCGCGGCACCATGGTCATCCGACCGGCCGGCTACGCCATCTGGGAGCGTATGCAGGCCGAGATGGACGCCCGGATCAAGGCGGCGGGTGCGGAGAACGCGTACTTCCCGCTCTTCATCCCGGAGAACTACCTCAAGCGTGAGGCCGAGCACGTCGAGGGCTTCTCGCCGGAGCTCGCGGTGGTCACCCACGGTGGCGGCAAGCCGCTCGCCGAGCCGGTGGTGGTGCGCCCGACCAGCGAGACGGTCATCGGCGAGTTCATGGCCAAGTGGATCGATTCGTACCGGGACCTGCCGTTGCTGCTCAACCAGTGGGCGAACGTGGTCCGGTGGGAGCTGCGGCCGCGCATCTTCCTGCGTACCAGCGAGTTCCTCTGGCAGGAGGGGCACACCGCGCACGCCACCCGCGAGGACGCCCGGGCGTACGCGCGGCGGATCCTGCACGAGGCGTACGAGGACCTGATGGTCAACGTGATCGGCATCCCGGTGGTGGTGGGCCTGAAGACGGCCCGCGAGCGGTTCGCCGGCGCGACGGCCACGTACACCTGCGAAGGCATGATGGGCGACGGCAAGGCGCTCCAGCTGGGCACCAGCCACGAGCTGGGGCAGAACTTCGCCAAGGCGTTCGACATCACCTACTCCTCCAAGGAGGGCGGCCGGGAGCACGCCTGGACCACCTCCTGGGGCACGTCGACCCGGATGCTCGGCGGCCTGATCATGGCGCACGGTGACGACAACGGCCTGCGCGTGCCGCCGAAGCTGGCGCCGATCCAGGCGTACATCATGATCGTCAAGGATGGCGAGGGCGTCGCGGAGGCGGCGGCCAAGCTGCGCGACGGCCTGCGCGACGCCGGTGTCCGGGTCGCGCTCGACGACCGGACCGACACCGCGTTCGGCCGCCGGGCCGTCGACGCCGAGCTGCGTGGCTATCCGGTACGCGTCGAGGTCGGCCCCCGCGATCTGGCCGTGGGCAACGCGACGGTGGTGCGCCGCACCGACGGGTCGAAGTCGCCGACGCCGGTGGCCGACGTGGTCGCCGCGGTGCTGGCGGCGTTGGAGACCGACCAGCAGGTGCTGCACGACCAGGCGCTGGCCAACCGCGAGTCGCGCACCGTGGAGGTCGCGACCCTGACCGAGGCGATCGAGGCCGCCGCGACGGGCTGGGCCCGGGTGCCGTGGTCGGCGGTCGGTGTGGCCGGCGAGGCCGAGGCGAACGGCCAGGGCGTCACGGTGCGCTGCCTGGTGCGCGCCGACGGCTCGGTGCCGGACTCCGAGGACGAGCCCGACCTGGTCGCCATCCTCGCCCGCGCCTACTGAGGTGCTGGTCGACCGGTTTGAGCCGGGTCGGCTGATCATGCACCGCAACGTGCGGCACGGCCGGATCGGATGGGTCCGGCCGGGCCGCGTGGTCAGTGACGACGAGCGGGGCCTGCTGGTGTGGATCGCCCGGGACTCGCCGGTGGCCCACGAGGTGACCGAGGCGGGGCTGGGGATGCGGGCGATGCCCTTCGCCCAGTGGGTCTCGTCGTCGTACCGGTTGGCGCACGGGCGCTGGAACGGCCCGCCGCTGCTGAAGTTCCTGCCGGCCGGTGCGGCGCACTCCGTCTGGTGGTTCCGCGACGCCCAGGGTCGGTTCGCCCACTGGTACGTCAACCTGGAGGAGCACGGTGTCCGCTGGGACGACGGCCCGGTGGCCGGCGTCGACGTGGTGGACCAGGACCTCGACGTGGTGGTGCGCCCGGACCTGAGCTGGGAGTGGAAGGACGAGGGCGAGTTCGTCGAGCGGCTCGCCTTCGGCGACGACTACTGGGTGACCGACGAGAAGGCGGTCCGGGCCGAGGGGGAGCGGGTGATCGCCCTCGCCGAGGCCGGTGAGTTCCCGTTCGACGGCACCTGGTGCGACTTCACCCCTCCGCCAGAATGGGACGTACCGGACGAACTTCCGCCAGGATGGGACCGCCCGCCGGTGCGGTGAGGGGTGTCTCCGGTCACCGGTGACGTGGTGTCCGGGTCCGGTGCGGAAGATCGGCACCGGATCTGGCAGAATGGGTCGCTGGTATCCGGCGCGCGTCCGGCGCCCTCTAACCCGGGCGCGTCGCCAGTCCACCGAGTAGTCTCCGGCCCAACCCCACTGTGCCGTCGGCGCTCACCCATGCACACCGCCCGTACGGGGCCGGTGAGATCGCAACAGGAGCGAAACAACTGTGGCCGTAAAGATCCGGCTCCTGCGGATGGGCAAGATCCGCAACCCGCAGTACCGCATCGTCATCGCCGACTCGCGCACCAAGCGTGACGGTCGGGCGATCGAGTTCGTCGGGGTGTACCAGCCGAAGGAAGACCCTTCGATCATCGAGGTCAAGTCGGAGCGGGTCCAGTACTGGCTGTCCGTCGGCGCTCAGCCGAGCGAGGCGGTGCAGCGGCTGCTGGAGCTGACCGGTGACTGGCAGAAGTACAAGGGCCTGCCGGCCCCGCCGCCGCTGAAGGTCGCCGCCGAGCGGACCGACCGTAAGGCCGCGTACGAGGCTGAGGCGAAGGCCGCCGCCGGGCTCGCCCCGGAGACCCCGGCCAAGCCGGCCAAGAAGGCCGCCAAGGCTGCCGAGGCTCCGGCCGAGACGCCGAAGACCGAGGCTCCGGCCGAGGCCCCGGCTGCCGACGCCGGTGAGCAGGCCTGACATGCCTCTGCGTCCGGCGTTGGAGCACCTGGTCAAGGGCATCGTCGACCACCCGGACGACGTCCGGGTGCGGATGGTCGATTCCCGTCGGGGTAAGCGGCTCGAAGTCCGCGTGCACCCCGAGGACCTCGGCACGGTGATCGGGCGGTCCGGCCGGACCGCCAAGGCGCTGCGTCAGGTGATCGGCTCCATCGGCGGGCGCGGCGTGCGCGTCGACATCGTCGACTCGTACTGATGCAGCTCGTCGTCGGCAGGATCGGCAAGCCGCACGGTGTCCGCGGTGAGGTCACCGTGGAAGTGCGGACCGACGAGCCCGAAGCGCGGTTCGCCCCCGGCACAGTGCTGCGCACTGCGCCGGGGGCGACGCCCCCGTCTGCACCTGCGCACAGCACTGTGCTGCGCACTGCGCCGGGGGCCGTCCCGTCGCCGGTTCCGGCGGACGGGCCGGGCGTGCCGTTCCGGGTTCCGGCCGAGCTGACCATCGAGGAGGCCCGTTTCCACCAGGGCCGCATGCTCGTCGCGTTCGACGGGATCCTGGACCGCAACACCGCCGAGGCGCTGCGCGGCACCCTGCTCGTGGTGGACAGCGCCGACGTGGCCCCGCCGGACGATCCGGAGGAGTTCCACGACCACCAGTTGGTGGGGTTGGCAGTGGTCACCCCGGCCGGCGAGCGTCTGGGCGAGGTCGCCCGCATCGACCACGCGCCCGCGTCCGACCTGCTGGTGTTGCGGCGACCCGAGGGGCGTACCGCGTTGATCCCGTTCGTGCGGGCGATCGTCCCCGAGGTCGACCTGGCCGGTGGACGTGTGATCGTCGACCCGCCGGCCGGCCTGCTCGACCTTTAGGACCACCCCGCATGCGCGTCGACGTCGTGTCGATCTTCCCGGAGTACTTCGCCCCGCTGGACCTGTCGCTGATCGGGCGGGCGCGGGCCAACGGCGTACTCCACCTCGCCGTGCACGACCTGCGGACCTGGACCCACGACGTCCACCGCACCGTCGACGACACCCCCTACGGCGGCGGGCCGGGGATGGTGATGCGCCCGGAGCCGTGGGGTGCGGCGTTGGACGCGCTCGCGCCGGCCGAGGCCCCGCCGCCCCGGTTGCTGGTGCCGTCGCCGGCCGGTGTCCCGTTCACCCAGGCGATGGCCCACGAGTTGGCCGCCGAGTCGCACCTGCTCTTCGCCTGCGGTCGGTACGAGGGCATCGACCAACGCGTCCTGGAGCACGCCGCCACCCGGATGCCGGTGACCGAGGTCTCGCTCGGTGACTACGTGCTCTTCGGCGGTGAGGTCGCGGTGCTGGTGATGGTGGAGGCGGTCACCCGGCTGCTGCCGGGGGTGCTGGGCAACGCGGGCTCGCTCGACGAGGAGTCGCACGCGCACGGGTTGCTGGAGGCGCCGATCTACACCAAGCCGCCGAGCTGGCGTGGGCACGACGTGCCGGAGGTGCTCCGCTCCGGGGACCACGGCAGGATCGCCCGTTGGCGACGCGAGGAGGGCCTGCTGCGTACCGCCGCCCGCCGCCCCGACCTGCTGGCCGCACTGCCCGCCGATCGGCTCGACATACGGGACATCGCGGCCCTGGGTCAGGCCGGATTTCAGGTGCCGCCGGGGGATGTGGCAAAGTAGGGAGGTTGCCGTATCCGTCCGCGCCCGCGGGCGGCTGCGAGGATCCCCGACCGGGGTCGGCCCGCCGACCACCACCCGGGGATCAGAATCACCCACCCGCGCACCGAGTGACGGTGCGCCGTGAGCCTTACGAGGACGCAGCGATGAACATCCTGGACGCCCTTGACGCCCAGTCGAAGCGGACCGACCTTCCCGACTTCCGGGCCGGTGACACCGTCAAGGTGCACGCCCGCGTCGTCGAGGGCAACCGGTCCCGTGTCCAGATCTTCCAGGGCGTCGTGATCCGCCGCCAGGGTGACGGTCTGCGCGAGACCTTCTCGGTCCGCAAGGTCAGCTTCGGTGTCGGTGTCGAGCGGACCTACCCGCTCAACGGCCCGGGCATCGACCGGATCGAGGTCGTGACCCGTGGCGCCGTGCGCCGCGCCAAGCTCTACTACCTGCGCGAGCTGCGCGGCAAGAAGGCCAAGATCAAGGAGAAGCGGGAGAAGCAGCCCAGCTGACTTCCCGCTCGCCACGCCGCCTGAGCTGCGCGTATGCCGTACCGACCAGACCGCACTACCCTGGTCGTACGGGCGCAGCGAAGCGGCGGGTCCGCCCACGCGGCGGACAGCCGTTCACTACCGCCCGTGGAGCCTCGTCGAGGCTCCCGGGCGGTAGTGCTTCTGTGGACCGGGGAGTGGCGTGGTGCAGACGCTTGACGAGGACGGCACCGTCGATCCGTGGCGCCGGCGGGCTCGCCGTACCCGCCGGCAGATGCCCCTCTGGCAGGAGCTTCCGCTGCTGCTGGTGGTCGCGTTCTGCCTCGCCGTGCTGATCCGCACCTTCCTGCTCCAGGCGTTCTTCATCCCGTCCGGCTCGATGGAGGACACCCTCCTCGTCGGTGACCGGGTGCTGGTCAACAAGGTCGTCTACGACGTCCGCGACCCGGTACGCGGTGAGGTGGTGGTCTTCCGGGGCACCGACCGCTGGGCGCCGCAGGTCGACGAGCAGCCGAAGCCGGGCGTCGCCGGTCGGCTCGCCCGCACCGTCGGCGACCTGGTCGGGGTGAGCCGCCCCGGTGAGAAGGACTTCATCAAGCGGGTGATCGGCGTTCCCGGCGATCGGGTGGCCTGCTGTGACAGCCAGGGGCGGGTGACGGTCAACGGCACGCCCCTCAACGAGCCGTACGTGCTGCGGGACTCCCCGCTGGACCTCCCACCCAACCCGCAGGAGTGCCGGTCGCGGCGCTTCGACGAGGTCGTCGTACCGCCGGGTCAGCTCTTCGTGATGGGTGACCACCGCGAGGTCTCCCAGGACGCCCGTTGTCAGGGCCCGGTGCCGATCGACAACGTCGTCGGCCGGGCCTTCATGGTGGTCTGGCCCTCGTCACGGTGGACCTCGTTGTCGGTGCCGTCGACGTTCGACGACGTGTCCGGGCCGGTCACGGCCTCCCCTGGAGCACCACCGGTGCGACCGACCCCGCAGGGCGACGTGGTGCTGCTGGTCCCGGCGTTGGTAGCCGCGCTGCGTGGTTCCCGCGCGTTCCGGGCGGTGACGTCCAGTTCGGCAACGTAGGCTCCTTGGCGTGATTGACGAGCAGACCGACAAGCCGCGCAGTTCCTTCTGGAAGGAGCTGCCGATCCTGCTGGGTGTGGCGATCCTGGTCGCGGTTCTGGTCCGCGCCTTCGTGCTGCAGACCTTCTTCATCCCCTCTCCGTCCATGGAGAACACACTCAAGATCGATGACCGGGTGTTGGTCAACAAGCTGGTCTACGACTTCCGGTCGCCGCACCGCGGTGAGGTGATCGTCTTCAAGGCGCCCACCACGTGGAGCGGCAACCCCGACGGTGAGGACTTCATCAAGCGGGTGATCGGTGTCCCCGGTGACCACGTGGTCTGCTGCGACCCGCAGGAACGGCTGATGATCAACGGCAAGTCGTTGGACGAGCCGTACATCTTCTCCCTGGACGGGGTGCGCGACAAGGCCGCCGACCAGGAGTTCGACATCACCGTGCCGGAGGGTCGGCTGTGGGTGATGGGTGATCACCGCTCGGCCTCCGGTGACTCGCTGGAGCACTGGCAGCAGTCCGGGCAGAACATCACCGAGGCCACCATCCCCGAGGACGACGTGGTCGGGCGGGCGTTCACCGTCTTCTGGCCGGTCAACCGGGCCACCTGGCTCACCGTGCCCGACTCGTTCGACGGCATTCCCAAGCCGTAGACCACCGGGGCGTGGGCGATCCGCTGTCGGTCTGGCAGGCTGGGGCGGTGAACGTGAGCGCGAGGAGTGAGGGCGCGAGCCCCGCAGTCGCGAACAGTGCCGACCGTGTCTACACCAGTCGACGCGCGGCCCGCGTGCTGCTCGTCGACGCGGCCGGTCGGGTCCTGCTGTTCCAGGGCTTCGATCCGGCCCGACCAGGGCATCGATACTGGTTCACCCCCGGTGGTGGGCTCGATCCGGCGGAGACCCCGGCAGACGGCGCGGCACGGGAGTTAGCCGAGGAGACCGGGCTGCGGCTCGACCCGGCCGCGTTGGGGGAGGCGGTCTTCTCCGACACGACCGAATTCACCTTCGACGCCAACTGGTACCGCCAGGAGCAGGACTTCTTCCTCCTCCGGGTGCAGTCCTGGCAGGTCGACACCACCGGTTTCAACGACATCGAGCAGCGCAGCATCGCCGACCACCGCTGGTGGCTCCCGGACGAGTTGGTGGCCAGCGGTGAGCGGTTCTACCCGCCCGAGTTGCCCGCCCTGCTGACCAGGCTGGGCCAGTCGACCGCCGCGGGTCGGGACGAGGCCCCGTGCTGACCCCGCCGCGCACCGTCGTGCGCCGGGAGGCCGGCCTCTACGCCCTGGAACGCGCACTGCAGCGGCGCGGGTTCCGGCACGTCGCCGGCGCCGACGAGGCGGGCCGGGGAGCGTGTGCCGGTCCGCTGGTCGCCGCTGCCGCGGTGTTGCCCGAGGGGCGGCGCGGCGAGATCGAGGGGCTGGCCGACTCGAAGCTGCTCACCCCGGCCAGCCGGGAACGGGTGTACGCGGAGGTCGTGGACCGTGCCCTCGCGTACGCCGTGGTGGTCATCCCCGCCGACGAGGTCGACGCCCGAGGGCTGCACGTGTGCAACCTGGCGGCGATGCGCAGGGCGCTCGCCTCGCTCACGACCCGGCCGGAGTACGTGCTGACCGACGGCTTCGGCGTGGACGGCCTGGGGGTGCCCGGGCTGGCGGTGTGGAAGGGCGACCGGGTGGCCGCGTGCGTGGCGGCGGCCAGTGTGCTCGCCAAGGTCACCCGGGACCGGCTCATGGTGGAGCTGGACGGGGTGTTCCCGGCGTACGGCTTCGCCGAGCACAAGGGTTACATCACCCCGGAGCACTCGGCGGCGCTGCGGGAGCACGGGCCGTGCCGGGAGCACCGGTTCTCGTACGTCAATGTCGCAGCGGTCTCCGGCCGCGACGGTCGACCGCCGCGCGCCCGGCGGCCCGGCGGCCACGCCTCGGAAGAGCCGATGGAGCGCTCCGGGGCGTCAGGGGGTACCGTCGGCGTGGCGTTGGGCGAGCAGCCTCGGCCTCCGGCGCCGGTGGGGGAAGATGTGGCCATGGAAGGCGGAGTGCGATGAGCGCGGAAGATCTCGAGAAGTACGAGACCGAGATGGAGCTGCAGCTCTACCGGGAGTACCGCGACATCGTCCGCCAGTTCTCGTACGTGGTGGAGACGGAACGTCGGTTCTACCTGGCCAACCAGGTCGACCTGCACGTGCGCAACTCCGACGGCGAGGTCTACTTCGAGGTCGAGATGCACGACGCCTGGGTGTGGGACATGTATCGTCCCGCCCGCTTCGTGAAGAACGTCCGGGTGATGACCTTCAAGGACGTCAACGTCGAGGAGCTGGAGAAGCCCGACATCTCGCTGCCGGCCGACTCCGGCTTCGGCGGCTGAGGGCACCCGGCCACGCCATGGGCCCCCCACCCGTGGCGTAGCACCGGCCGCCGATCACTCGGCCGGCACCACGACCTCGACCCGCTGCACCAGGTTGTTGGCGAAACCGCCACGGTTCCACGGCTGTTCGACGGGCTGGGTCCGCCCGGACGCGTCGGTCGCCCGGGCACCCAGCACGTAGTGGCCCGGGGTGGCGGTCCACTCGTACCGCCACCGCCGCCAGGCGAAATCCCCGGAAGCCGCCGGGTCCAGCTCGGCCGACGCCCAGCTCTGCCCACCGTCGGTCGTCACCTCCACGGCCACCACCGGGGCGTGCCCGGACCAGGCCCGACCGTCGACCGTGCACGGGCCGGGGCGCAGCACACGGCGGCGGGACATGAAATCCGGGAAGCCGGGCGGGCGGACCAGCGCACGCGGCTCGATCCGGGTGACCGGCACGCCCGGGTCGTCGGCGTCCTGTCGTACCCGGTAGGCCACCGCGTTCTGGTACCCGTCGAACGGCTCGGTCCGCACCTCGATCGAGTGCAACCACTTCACGTGCGCCATGCCGTACCAGCCCGGCACGATCAGCCGCAGCGGCGCGCCGTGCTGCGGCAGCAGGGGAGCGCCGTTCATCTCGTACGCCAGCAGCACCTCCTCGCGCAGCGCGTCGGCGACCGGCAGCGCCCGCTGGTAGTCCTGCTCCACCCCGCGCTCGACGCCGTGATCGGCACCGGTGAAGACCACGTCCACCGCTTCCGGCCCGAGCCCCGCCTCCCGCAGCAGCGGAGCGAGGGGAGTGCCGGTCCACTCGGCGTTACCGACCGCCTCGACCAGCCACGGCTGGCTCACCGGTCGGGGATGCAACAGGGCCCGGCCGTTGCCGGCGCACTCCAGGGTGACCTGCCGGGTGACCCGGGGCCGCTCACGCAGGTCGGCGAGGCTGACCGTCAGCGGCCGGTCCACCGCGCCGCCGATGGTCAGCGCGTGCGTCGCCGCGTCGACCTCCGGGATGTCGTAGTGGATCAGCAGGTAGTGCAGCCCGGCCGGGGTAATGTCGTAACGCAACGCCTCCAACGGGATCCCGTGGTTACGCGCGGCGAGCTGCAACTCCTCGGCGCTGATCGCCTCGCCCGGCTCCGCGAGCCGGGACGGGCCGCTCACATCCGCCACGGTCGGGCCGGAACCTTCGGCGCCGCCCGCACGGGACGTCGTCCGGTCGTCGAGAGTGGTCATGCGGGCCTCCCCGGTACAGACGGCGGCACCCCGCCGTACGCGGCCCAGCTTAGGGCCTTGGGCGTCGCGCATAGCAGATCAGCGAGGGCGTCGGGTGGTCGTCCACAGCGCCGCCGGTTGTCCACAGGTTCGCCGACCGGGCTGGCGTCCCACCGACCGTGGCCGGAGGCTGCCGTCATGCGACAGCCATGGGTCCGCTCGATCCGCCGTACCGTGCTGCTCTGCGCCGCCGTACCCCTCGCGCTGACCGTGCAGCTCTGCGGTCTGTCGGTGCTGGTCGCGGCGATGCCCGGCCAGCCACCTACACCGAGCGTGCCGGTCGCGTTCCAGGCCGCCGCTCCTGCGCCCGATCCCGCCGAACACTTCCGCTGGCCGCTCGACGGGCCACCGCGACTGGTGCGCCGCTTCGACCCGCCACCCCGGCCGTGGCTGCCCGGCCACCGGGGCGTCGACCTGGCCGCCCCGCCCGGAGCGGTGGCCCGCAGTGCCGGGCCGGGCACCGTGCTCTTCGCCGGTCTGGTGGCCGGCCGACCGGTGGTCACCGTGGGGCATGCCGGCGGGCTACGAACCACCCACGAGCCCGTGCAACCCGGGGTACGCCCCGGTCAGGCGGTCGCCGCAGGCGCGCCGCTGGGCGACCTGCTGCCCGGCCATCCGGGTTGCCCGGCGGACGCGTGCCTGCACTGGGGCCTGCGCCGGGGCGAGGAGTACCTCGACCCGCTCGCCCTGCTCGGCCTCGGCCCGGTACGACTGCTCCCGGTCAGCGGGTCTGCTGCCGGTGCCGTTCGGCCGGCGGGCCTTGGGCCGGTGCGGTCGGTCAGCGCTGGGCGAGCAGCGGCGGCAACCGTGTGGCCAGCCGTTCGTACTCGTCAGCGGTGTTGTACACCTGACCGGTCAGCCGCAGCCACCCCCGACCGTTCCAGCTCATCACCGCCACCTCGGCGGCGAGCCGCTCGCCTATCCGCGCCTGCAACGCCCGCGCCGCGTCGATCGTGGTGCCCGTCCCGGCCGGCAGCGGAATGAGACGCAGGGACACCCCCGGTCCGCCGGGGTCGGGCAGATCGGCGGGCGGCACGCCCAGGGCGTCCCCCACCACCCGCTGGCCGTACGCGGCGAGCGCCGCGTTGTGCGCGCGTACCCGGTCCACACCGAGACTGCGCATCGTGAACAGACCCGCCGGGGCCGCCAGCCAGGGCGTGTAGTCGAGGGTCGCCTGCCACTCGAGCCGGGCCGGGAAGCCCGACTCCTGCTCCCACGAGACCACCAGCGGCTCGATCCGGTCCCGCCACCGCGGTGCCACCGCCAGCAGTGCGGTCCCGCGTGGGGCGTACGCCCACTTGTGCAGGTTGCCCACCCAGAAGTCGGCACCGATGCTGGCCACCGTGGTGGGCAGCATCCCCGGGGCGTGTGCGGCGTCCACCAGCACCGGCACGTCGTGTTCCCGGGCCACCCCGACGATCGCGGCGGTCGGGAAGAGCTTGGCGGTGGCCGAGGTGAGCTGGTCCACGACGAGCAGTCGGGTCCGGCCCGGACGCAGGCCGTCGCGGACGATCTGCACCAGCTGCTCGTCGGTGGCCGCCAGCGGAATCGGCAGGACCCGGCTGACCGCCCCGGTACGGCGGCACTCACGGTGGATGGCCAGGCTCACCGCCCCGTACCCGTGGTCGGTGCTGAGGATCTCGTCGCCGGGTCGCAGGCCCATCGACTGGAGCACAACGGCGACGCCGGTGGTGGTGTTGCCCACCAGGGCGCTGCCGTCCGGGTCGGCGCCCAGGAAACCGGCGAGGTGCCGGCGGGTGTGCGCGATCCGGTCGACCAGCCCCTGGGTGAAGAAGCGCAGCGGGTTGGATTCCATCTCGTCGCGCAGCCGCTGCTGGGCTCGCTGCACGCCGATCGGGACCGCGCCGAACGAGCCGTGGTTGAGGTGACTGACCGCCGGGTCCAGGGAGAAGAGCAGGCGGGCGCCCGGGATCGGCTCCGGGGGCTGCGGGACGCTCACCCGATGATCGTAACCGCCGGGGCCTCTCGTCCTCCGGCCCTTGATCAGGCGCGGGGGTGAGCCTGACGGTAGGCGGCCCGCAGCCGCTCCACCGAGACGTGCGTGTAGATCTGCGTGCTGGCCAGCGACGAGTGGCCCAGCAACTCCTGCACGGCGCGCAGGTCCGCACCACCCTCCAGCAGATGGGTGGCCGCCGAGTGCCGGAGACCGTGCGGGCTCGTCCGGGGCAGGCCGGCGGCTTCGGCGTACGCACCGACGATCTGACGCGCTGTCGTCGGATTGAGCCGACCACCTCGGGCACCCAGCAGCAGCGCGTCCCCGGAGTGGCCGCCCACCATCGCCGGCCGGCCCTGGCGCAACCAGTCGTCCAACGCCCGCTGTGCGGGCACCCCGTACGGCACCGAGCGCTCCCGTCCGCCCTTGCCGAACACCCGGATCACCCGTCGGCCGTGGTCGACGTCGGCGACGTCCAGCCCGCAGGCCTCACTGACCCGTACGCCGGTGGCGTAGAGCAGCTCCAGCAACACCCGGTCGCGCAACGGCACCGCGGTCTCCTTCGGCGTGCCCGATGTCGCCCCGGCCTCCGGTCCGGTGCGTGCCGGGTCCGTGCCCCTTGGGTCCGTGCGCGCTGGGTCCGCGCCCCTTGGGTCCGTGCGCGCTGGGTCCGCGTGCTCTGGGTCCCTGCCCCTTGGGTCCGTGCGTGCCTGGTCTGTGCGTTGTGGGTGCGGGAGGTCGGTGGGTGGCGGGTTGGTGGGTGTTGCGCGACGGGCCGGGGCCTCGACCAGAGCGGCGGCCTGGTCGGCGCGCAGCACACTGGGCAACTCCCGATGCGCACGAGGGCTGGCCAGCGCCGCGCCGACGTCGGCGGAGAGTAACCCGGCCCGGTGCGCCCACGCGCTGAACGCCCGCGCCGACGCGGCCCGCCGCGCCAACGACGTGCGCGCCGCACCGGTGGTGCGTTGCCGCGCCAGCCAACTACGCAGCACCGACAGGTCCAGCTCGGCCAGGTCGACGCAGCCCATCCGTACGGCATGGTCGAACAGCGAGACCAGATCGGTGACGTACGCGCGGACGGTGTGCGTCGACCGGTTGCGCACCCGGGACAGGTGCTCGGCGAAGTCGTCGACCGCTTCGCGCAGGGCTGGCGGCAGTGCCTGGTGCATGACCCGGGTGCTCCGGTCAGGTCGGCTCATCGCGGACGCGCGGATCCGCCGGCCGGCCTGTCGACCTCGGCACCCTCGCTGGCTGCTGGCACACCCGTCAGCCTACGACCGACGGGTGCGCCCCACCGGTCACGTGATGCCGATTCTCGGAGCTCGGCTATCGACGGTTGTTCCTCTTGGCCAGGAACACCACCAGGCCCACGACGACGACAGCGGTCGTGACGAGCAGGCACAGGACGGAGATGTGCCACGGCTTGATCGCACCCATGCTGCGCACCGTACCGGGAGCAGCGACTGTCGGGGTGCCCCAGCACTCACCGAGCCGGGACGGTCGTGCTGCCGCGTTTGGGCGCGACCGTTGCCACGAGCGCGTAGCCGTCGTCGCGACGGACCACCATGGACAGCTCCTCCAACAGGGACAGCTTGCGCATCGCGGTGCGGACGTCGAGGCCGGCCCGGGTCGCGAGGGCGTCCACACCGCGGGCACCGCGACGCGGCAGCGCCTCCAGCAGTGACCGCGCATCGTCGTCGAGTGAGTCGGCGGGCCGCTGCGGACCCCGCGCTGGTGGCGCCAGGTCCGCGCCGATCCGGCCCACCTCCTCGAGCACGTGGGCGACGCCGGTGACCAGGCGGGTCTTGGGGTTGTCGCGGAGGAACTCGTGCGCGCCGACGGACATCGCCGAGGTCACCGGCCCGGGCACCACCATCGCCACCCGGTTGCTGTAGACGGCTCGGCGCGCGGTCTGGGTCGCGCCACTGCGTGCCGACGCCTCCACCAGGACGGTACCCAGGGTGCCTGCGGCGATCACCCGGTTACGGATCAGGAACCGGGGCCGCAGCGGCTCGGCGCCGGGCGGCCACTCACTGACCAGCAACCCGGTGTCGGCGATCCGGTCGAAGAGCGCGGTGTTTCCCATCGGGTACGGCCGGTCCAGTCCACAGGCGAGCACCGCCACGGTCAGACCGCCCGCGTTCAGGGCACCCCGGTGAGCGGCGGCGTCGATGCCGAACGCACCACCCGACACCACTGTCCAGTCCCGTTCGGCCAGCCCGTACCCCAGCTCGGTGGCGACGTGCTGGCCGTACCCGGTGGCTGCCCGCGCCCCGACCACGGCCACCGAACGTTCCAGGGCCTCGCCCAGCGGCCAACCTCCGCGTACCCAGAAGCAGAGCGGTGGGGCGGTTTCCAGGTCCACCCGCCGGGTCACGTCCGGCAGGCGCAGGTCGGCGAGACCGGCAACCCGCGCCGGCCACTCCTCGTCGTCCGGCGTGACCAGTCGGGCACCGAGCCGGTCCGCGCGCTCCAGTGCCTCGGCTGCCACCGCCCGGGCGTCGCCGCCCGCCAACCGGGCCGCCACCGTGCTGTGCAGCCAGCCGTCCGGACTGCCCCCGTCCAGCAGCAGATCCAGGGTCGCCACCGGGCCGAGCCGTTGCACCAGGCGGTACACCACGCGGGTGCCGGGCTCGGCCAGCCAGGTCAGCGCGACCCGGGCCAACCTGCGCTCCTCGTCGGCGTTCACATCGCTTCTCCCGTCCGGAGTTGGATCGCTTCCCGCACGTCGTCCCGGTCCGGTCGATCTCGGCCGTCCAGGTCGGTGATGGTCCAGGCCATCCGGATCACCCGGTCGAAGCCGCGCGCCGACAGCGAACCGGAGTCGAGCCGGCCACGCAGTTCGGCGGTGACTCGGGCGGGCAGCCGCCAGGGCGGTCGACGCAGGTGCGGGCCGTCCACCTCGGCGTTGAGCCTTCGGCCGAGGCCGGCCCAGCGGGTCGCTGCCGCCTGTCGTGCCGCCGCCACCCGCGCGGCGACCGTCGCCGACGGCTCGACATCGCCGTCGGGTGCCATCAACTCCGCCGCCCGCACGGGCATCAGCCGCACCTGCACGTCGATCCGGTCGAGCAGTGGCCCGGAGAGTCGGCCCAGGTAGCGGCGACGGACCAGCGCGGTGCACTCGCACTGCGAGTCGCCGGCCGGTTTCGCGCAGGGGCAGGGGTTGGCCGCCAACACCAACTGGGTTCGTGCCGGGTAGACGGTGCCGCCCCCGCTGCGGCTGAGTTGGATGCGGCCGTGCTCCAGGGGTTGGCGCAGCGCCTCCAACGCGCCCTTGCTGAACTCGGGAGCCTCGTCCAAAAACAGGACCCCACGGTGGGCCAGCGACACCGCGCCGGGCCGAGCCAGCCCCGAGCCACCGCCGACCAGCGACGGCACCGTCGCCGTGTGGTGCGGCGCCTGGAACGGCGGACGGCGCAGCAACCGGCCGCCCGGCGGCAGCAGCCCGGCCACCGAGTGCAGTGCCGTCACCTCCAGCGCCGCCTCGTCGTCCAACTGCGGCAGGAGCGACGGCAACCGTTCGGCGAGCATCGTCTTGCCGGCGCCCGGAGGGCCGAGCAGCGCCACATGGTGCCCGCCGGCGGCGGCCACCTCCAGCGCGCGCCGGCCCAACTGCTGCCCGGCGACGTCGGCGAGATCCGGCCCAGCGACGACGGGTGTCGGCGTGGCCGCCGGCGGCTCGATCAGCGGGGTGCCGTCGCGGACGAAGGCGACCAGCCGGTGCAGATGGTCCACCGCTCGTACCCGTACCCCAGGGATGACCGCGGCCTCGGCGGCGTTGCCGATCGGGACGATCACCCGCTCGACGCCGGCCTGGGCCGCGGCGGCGACCATCGGGAGCACGCCGCGCACCGGTCGGACCGTGCCGTCGAGCCCCAACTCGCCGAGGACCACCACACCCTCCAGGGGGAGTAGCGGCAGCTCACCCGAGCCACCCAACAGAGCCGCGGCGATGGCCAGGTCGAAGGCCGAGCCGAACTTCGGCAGGGCGGCGGGCAGCAGGTTGAGGGTGATGCGCCGGTTGGGCCAACGCTGACCGGAGTTGACCACGGCGGCGCGGACGCGGTCGCGGGCCTCGTGCAGGGCGGTATCCGGCAGGCCGGAGATCACCACGGCCGGCAGCCCGGCGGCAAGGTCGGCCTCCACCTCGACCAGGTGGCCGGTCACCCCGACCAGACCCACGCAGAGCACCTTCGCGTAGCTCATGACGCCGCCTTCGGAGTGCGCATCTCAGAACGCGCCCTTGAGGTGGTCCACCCGTGCCGGACCGGCGTCGGGCAGCCGCACCGACAACACGTCGAAGCGCACCTCCTCGGCGGTCGTGCCGGTCTCGGTCAGCCAGCGCGCGGCCAGCCCCCGCAGGCGGCGGGCCTTGGCCGGTACGACAGCCTCGGCAGGGGTGCCGAAGGCGTCGCCCCGGCGGGTCTTCACCTCGCAGAAGGCGAGCACCGGCCCGTCCCAGGCGATGATGTCGATCTCTCCGGCCGGGCAGCGCCAGTTGCGGGCGATCGGCCGCAGCCCTGCCTCGGTGAGGTGTCGGACGGCGCACCGCTCCCCGTACGCGCCGACCGCCTGGTTCCGCTTCGTCATGAAGGCACGGTGCCCGCCGAAGTGCGAACGCCGCGACCTCGGTGACAGCAGATCTGTGGACAACCTCTGACCTGTGGACAACCGGACGATCAAGCCCGCGTCGTGCTAGGGGCGATCCTCGCGAACTCACCGCTGTCGGCAGCGCCTTGATCGAGTGATGAAAAACAGCTTCCAGGACAGCTGTGGACCTCTTTCTCATCACTTGATCAAGGCTGGTGGTGGACGCGAGCGCGGGTCGGGCCGAAATGGCGCGGGCGTGGCCGGTCGCATACGGTGCCTGACGTGGACGGACGACGGAGTTTGCCGGAAGAGCAGGAGCCGCGCTGGTACGCCGAAGAGCGGGGTCGCGGTTATGGCGAGTCGGAGTGGCGCGGCGCGGGTGAACCGCGGTACCGGGACAACGACGTCCCCGAGCAGCGTGGCCCGATCGAGAGCCGCTCCGTCGAGGACACCGGCGTCGGCCGACGCCGGGAGCCCGACTCCGGACGCTTCGGCGCGGTGGACGCGGGTCGGTTCGGCGGTGCGGTGGAGTCGGACGCGGGTCGGTTCGGCGGTGCGGTGGAGTCGGACGCGGGTCGGTTCGGCGGTGCGGTGGAGTCGGACGCGGGTCGGTTCGGCGGTGCGGTGGAGTCGGACTCGGGTCGGCTGAGCGCGGTGGACACCGGTCGGTTCGGCAGTTCGCCGGAGTCGAACTCCGGTCGCTTCGGTGCTGTCGATGCCCAGCCTGGTCGATTCGGCGCGGGTGAGCCCGACTCGGGACGGTTCGGCGTGGTCGACCCGTTGGGGGATGCTCGGCCGGAGGTTGACGGGTACCGGGCAACCCGTTCACGGCGCGCCGACCGGGATGCTTCGGAGATCTCGGGGGAGTTGCCCGCTCGTTGGGCGGCCCCGGAGCCGACCGGGGCGGGAGCGCCGCTCACCGTCCGGGATCCTTCGGAGACCTCGGGGGAGTTGCCGGGTCGCCGGGCCGCCCGGGAGTCGACCGGGACCGACGCATCGCTGACCGTCGGTCGCGAGGAGGCCGGCCGTTCGTCGACGCCGGTAGCCGAGACCCCGGCCGGCGCTGTCGCCGACCAGGCTCGCCCCGCCCCGCTCGGCGGGTATCCGATCATCGAGCCCACCCGTGGCGGTGGCGACACTCCGCATCCGCTGGAGATGCCGACCGGTCCGATGCCGGGGATCGGCCCCCGTCCCGACCTGCCCACCGGCGAGCCGTCGGTGTATCCGCCGGCCGCCGACGGCGTCTACCGGACCCGTCGGCCGGTGTTGGCCGTACTCTTCGCCCTGTTGGTGTTGATCTTCGAGGTGCCCGCGCTGCGGGTGCTGCTCGCGGGCGTGACCGGCGACCCGGTGGACGCCGGGAACGTCGTGGTGGGCATCGCCCTGGTCGCCGGGCTGCCGATCTTCGCGATCGGGCTCTACGGGCTTCGAACCGGAGGTCTGGCGCTGTCCGACACGGGTCGGGGCTGGCTGCGCCCACCGACGGCCTACCTGACCGTCGGCCTGGTGCTCTTCATCGCCGCAGCGCTCGCCGCCGACTGATCCTGAGCCGAGCCGCCCGCGCCACCCGGCCCGCCCTGCCTGCCTCGCCCTGTCCGCCTCGCCCTGTCCGCCTCGCCCTGTCCGCCGCGCCCTGTCCGCCGCGCCCGCATGATCGACTCGGTTTCCTGGAAATCGCGGTGTCCACGCCACTGCGACGCCCCGCTTTTCAGGAACCCGAGTCGATCACGGCACCTGAGGCGCGCCCGGGGCCGGCCCGGCCGGGGCTCACGCGGGGCCGGGGCGGCACCTGAGGCGCGCCCGGGGCCGGCCCCGGCCGGGGCTCACGCGGGGCCGGGGACGCGAGGACGGCGCGGCGCACCCCGGGGCGGCTGAGCGGGTGAGGGGCGTACACTGGCCAACTGGCGACCGCCTCGTGCGGTCGACCTCGCGCGCCCTCTTCACGAATCGTCGTGGAGCGACGGCCTCCCTGGTCCCGATCTCGATCGGGCCCACCATGGGCCGGCGACCAGGCGCCAGGACGCCCGGCCACCGGCCGGGCGTGACAACCAGGGATCTAGAGGAGTACCCCAACCATGGCCGTCGTGACCATGCGCCAGCTGCTGGAGAGCGGTGTCCACTTCGGGCACCAGACCCGGCGCTGGAACCCGAAGATGAAGCGCTTCATCATGACCGAGCGCAACGGCATCTACATCATCGACCTGCGCCAGACCCTCGACTACATCGAGAAGGCGTACGAGTTCGTGCGTGGGACCGTCGCCGAGGGTGGCAGCATCCTGTTCGTCGGCACCAAGAAGCAGGCCCAGGAGGCGATCGCCGAGCAGGCGACCCGGGTCGGCCAGCCGTACGTCAACCACCGCTGGCTCGGTGGCATGCTGACCAACTTCCAGACCGTGTACAAGCGGCTCCAGCGGATGAAGGAGCTGGAGGGCCTGGGTGACCTCAGCGGCACCGCCGCCGGTTACACCAAGAAGGAGACCCTGCAGCTCTCCCGCGAGAAGATCAAGCTGACCCGCACCCTCGGTGGTCTGCGGGACATGCAGAAGCTTCCCGCCGCGGTGTGGATCGTCGACACCAAGAAGGAGCACATCGCCGTCGACGAGGCCCGCAAGCTGGGCATCCCGGTGATCGCGGTGCTGGACACCAACTGCGACCCGGACGAGGTCGACTTCCCGATCCCGGGCAACGACGACGCGATCCGCTCGGCCGAGCTGCTGACCAAGGTCGTGGCCGCCGCCGTCGCGGATGGTCTGATCGCGCGTTCCGGCCGTCGCCGGGGCAACGACGAGAAGCCCGAGGGTGTCGCGAGCGACGAGCCGCTGACCGAGTGGGAGCGCGAGCTGCTCGAGCCGAAGAAGGCCGACGAGTCGACCGCCGCCGCCGAGCAGCCCGCCGCCGAGCAGCCCGCCGCCGAGCAGCCGGCGCAGGCCGCCACCGAGCAGCCGGCGGCCGCTACCGCGGAGTGATCGCACCGTCGCTGCCCCGCCGTCCGTTTTCGCGAACGGCGGGCAGCGGCGGTACGCCGGGCACGATCCGCCCGGATCCGGGTAACCGGCACCTCTGACCATCCACACGCCGTCTCAACACCGAAGAGAGAGCCATGTCCCAAATCACCGCCGCGGACGTCAAGAAGCTCCGCGACCTCACCGGCGCCGGCATGATGGACAGCAAGAAGGCGCTGACCGAGGCCGAGGGCGACTTCGACAAGGCCGTCGAGATCCTGCGCGTCAAGGGCGCCAAGGACGTCGGCAAGCGGGCCGGTCGTACGGCCGCCAACGGTCTGGTCGCCCACTCCGGCAAGGCCCTGCTGGAGCTCAACTGCGAGACCGACTTCGTCGCCAAGACCGAGTCGTTCATCGCGCTGGCCCAGCAGTTGGTCGAGCACGGTGAGCGCTCCGGCGTCAACAACGCCGAGGAGCTGCTCGCCAGCGAGCTCGACGGCAAGGTCGTCGCCGACCTGATCCAGGAGCAGTCCGCCAAGATCGGCGAGAAGCTGGTCCTCAACCGGTTCGCCAAGGTCGAGGGCACCACCGCCGTCTACCTGCACCGCAAGGCCCAGGACCTGCCGCCGGCCGTTGGCGTGCTGGTGTCGTACACCGGTAAGACCGACGAGGCCGGCGACGCCGACGCCCGCGGTGTGGCCATGCAGATCGCCGCGATGCGACCGAAGTACCTCACCCGGGACGAGGTTCCGGCCGAGATCGTCGAGTCCGAGCGGCGCATCGCCGAGCAGACCGCCCGCGAGGAGAACAAGCCCGAGGCGGCCCTGCCGAAGATCGTCGAGGGTCGGGTGAACTCCTTCTTCAAGGACTACGTCCTGATCGAGCAGGCGTCGGTGGCCGACAACAAGAAGTCGGTGAAGCAGGTACTGGCCGAGGCCGGCATCGAGGTCACCCGCTTCGTGCGGTTCGAGGTCGGCCAGGCCTGAGCCGTCACCGGGCGCCCTGGGCGCCCGTGGGCAGGAGACGTCGACGAGGAGGCCGCCGGTGTACGTGACAGGCACCGCGGCCTCCTCGTCACATAGGGTCGGCAGCGGCAGGTTCGCGGTATGCGCCGCACGGGGTGTGCGCGTGGTGAAGGGCGGGGCGGATGACGCAGGTTGTGAGTGACCGGACGCTGGAGCTGGACGATCCGACGGCACCGCCGCCGGGGCGGGCCCGCCGGGTGGTGCTGAAGCTCTCCGGCGAGGTCTTCGGTGGTGGCGCGATCGGCGTCGACCCGGACGTCGTCCAAGCCATCGCCCGGCAGATCGCCACAGTGGTACGCCGCGGCGTGCAGGTCTCCGTGGTGGTCGGCGGCGGCAACTTCTTCCGCGGCGCCGAGCTGCAGAAGCGTGGGATGGACCGGGCCCGCGCCGACTACATGGGCATGCTGGGCACCGTGATGAACTGCCTCGCGCTCCAGGACTTCCTGGAGAAGGAGGGCATCGAGACCCGGGTGCAGAGCGCCATCACGATGGCCCAGGTCGCCGAGCCGTACATCCCGTTGCGGGCGATCCGGCACCTGGAGAAGGGCCGCGTGGTCATCTTCGGCGCCGGCGCCGGCATGCCGTACTTCTCCACCGACACGGTGGCCGCCCAGCGGGCTCTGGAGATCCGGGCCGATGTGGTGCTGATGAGCAAGAACGGGGTGGACGGCGTCTACACCGCCGACCCCCGGATCGACCCCACCGCCAGCAAGCTCGACTCGATCACCTTCTCCGAGGTGCTGCGCCGCAACCTGCGGGTGGCCGACGCGGCGGCGTTCAGCCTCTGCATGGAGAACGGCCTGCCGATGCTGGTCTTCGGCGCGCAGGGTGACGACACCATCATCCGCGCGGTGGGTGGCGACAAGATCGGCACCCTGATCACCGCCTGAGCCCCGCCGATCGCGGTGGCGGCGGTCTGACGACTTTCAGCAGAGCCCACGACGAGCACAGAAGGAGGCGAGGAGACCGGTGATCGACGACACCCTCCTCGAGGCCGAGGAAAAGATGGAGCGTGCGGTGGAGCACGCCAAGGAGGAGTTCGGCGCCATCCGCACCGGTCGCGCCAACCCCGCCATGTTCTCCAAGGTCATCATTGACTACTACGGCACTCCCACGCCGTTGACCCAGATGGCGTCCATCGCGATCCCCGAGCCGCGCATGGCGATCATCAAGCCGTACGACAACTCGCAGATCAACGCGATGGAGAAGGCGATCCGCGACTCGGACCTCGGGGTGAACCCGAACAACGAGGGCAGCCAGCTGCGCATCCTGCTTCCCCAGATGACCGAGGAACGCCGCCGCGACATGATCAAGGTGGCCCGGCACAAGGGCGAGGAGGCCAAGGTGGCGATCCGTAACGTCCGCCGCCGTGGCAAGGAGGAGCTGGACCGCATCGTCAAGGACGGTGAGGCCGGCGAGGACGAGGGTCGCCGCGCCGAGAAGGAACTCGACGACCTGACCCAGCGCTACGTCGCCAGCGTCGACGACCTGGTGAAGCACAAGGAAACCGAGCTTCTCGAGGTGTGACGATCCGCCCGCTGTCGGGTGTGACGCTCCGAGGCCCGTTCCCGACCTGGGAACGGGCCTCGTGTCGTACGTCAGCAGGGGATCCAGACGGTCCTGGTGCGCTCCGCCAGCTGTTCCCCGGTGTCCGCGTCGCGCAGCGCGAAGCGGACGGTGGCCCGGCCCGGGTGCAGCACCGGATCCCTGCGCGCGAAGCCCATCGCGAGCTGGACGGTGCCACCGTCGCACTGGATCTCGCCGGCGCCCCGTCCCGAGGTGGCCCAGAGCGTCGGCAGGTCGTCCTGCACCAGAGAGGCCGACATGAGGTGCGGGCCGGCGGGACAGTTGCGGGCGGTGGCGCGGGCGCTGGTCGCGGGGTACGCCTCGCCGGGCTCGGCCAGGGGCGGTTCGAACAGGTACAGCTCGCTCGCCTGGCGATCGATGGTGATCCTGGTGGGTGCCGTGGTGGCGGCGGCCGGTGCCCCCGCTGCCAGGACGATGGCGGCTGCGGTCAACGCCGTCAGACTCGTCTTGTACATGTGTGTGTCCCTCCCCGTCGGACCCGCCGGCGGGAGCCGGCGCGCCCCCAGGGCACCACGTCGGACGTGCCCGGCTCAGTTGTTGATCGGGCAGGAGACGAGTCGGATCGATGACTGCGGATTCCGCTCGCGATGGCGTACCGACCGGGTGGGCGCCGCCGTCACGCGGACCGCCGACCAGGTCGGGGTCCGTCGGCGTGCCTCGTCCGCCGTGCCGATCCGGCGAGTGCAGTAGGCTCGGCAGGATTCCCGGCCACCGGGTGGTGAACCAGGGGAGTCGACCGACCGTCGAGGCGGTCAATCGGAGAACATCGCGCGTGTAGGGGATGCTTGTGGTCGTGCGTCATGTGGTGGTTCTCGCGCCCCGTCGCGGTGCGTGATGTCCCGCCCCGACCCCTACGGCAGCGAGCCTCGCGGCTGGGACCGCCCGGAGCGCCCGGTGGCGCTGCCCTGGCCCGACCAGGAGTTGGACGCCGGCCAGTGGAGCCGCGGTCCCACCGCCGGTCCTGAGCTGTACGCCGACCCGCACACCCGGCCGTACGCCGAGCCGCACCCGACGGGCCCGTACGACGAGCGCGGCCGTGCGGTCCGCCCGGACGACCGGGACCGTTTCGACGACCGTGACCGGCGCGGTCGCTTCGACGGCCGGGACCGGCGCGACGACGAGCGGAACCAACCCGACCGGTACGAGGACCGGGGGCGCTCCGGCTGGCCCGGTGATCGTGCGCCCGTCGGTCCGGACGCCGCCCCCACCCGCCCGGAGCGGTACGACGAGCCCGCCCGGTACGACGAGCCTGCTCGGTACGACGAGCCGGAACGGTCCGGTCCGGTCCGTTTCGACGACGACGCGTACCCGACCGCGCAGCTCGCGCCGATCGGTGCCGAGCTGTTGCCGGACCCGGAGCCGGTGGACGAGCCGGAGCCGCCGGCCGGTCGGCGGACGAAGGGTCGGCGTCGGGCCGGCGTCGACCGACCGGCCACGCAGCAGGTGGGCAACGGGCGGGCCGGCCGCAATCTCCCGGCGGCGATCGGGGTCGGGCTGGCGCTCGGCGCGCTGATCGTGGTGCCGCTGGTGTTCTACCCGTTGGCGTTCCTGCCGGTGATCGCCGGTGCGGTCGCCGTGGGCATCTGGGAGATGGCCCGCGCGGTCCGCCGCAGCGGGGCCCACCCACCCCTGGTGCCGCTGATCGCCGGCGGAGTGCTGACCGTGGGCCTGGCCTGGTTCGCCGGCCCGGACGCGCTCAGCCTGGGGCTGCTCGTCACCGTGCTGGGCACGATGATCTGGCGGCTCGGTGACGGTCCGGCCGGTTTCCAGCGGGACCTCACGGCGGCCACCCTGATCGCCGTCTACGTGCCGTTCCTCGCCGGCTTCGCGGCGTTGCTGGCGGCGGCTCCCGACGACGGTTGGATGCGGATCCTGGCCACCCTGGTCGCGGTGGTCCTCTCCGACACGGGCGGGTACGCGGCCGGCGTCTCGTTCGGCAAGCACCCGATGGCCCCGTCGATCAGCCCGAAGAAGTCCTGGGAGGGCTTCGCCGGCTCGGTCACCGCGGCGGCCCTGGGCAGCGCGTTGCTGCTGTGGCTGATGTTCGAGGTGGCCCCCTGGTGGGGTGCGCTGTTCGGGGTGGCGGTGTCCTGCGCGGCGGTCCTCGGTGACCTGGCCGAGTCGATGATCAAGCGGGATCTCGGCGTCAAGGACATGAGCAACCTGCTGCCCGGCCACGGTGGTCTGATGGACCGACTGGACTCGATCCTCTTCGCCGTGCCGACCGCCTACCTGTTGCTGGCCGTCCTGGTGCCGGTGGTGAACTGAGGCATGGATCACGGCGTTCCGGTCGTCCGGCTGCGGGGGTCGCGGCCCGTTCGGCACCTCCGGATCGGCACCTGCCGTCGAAGGCGTGACACACTGGACCAGCCATGACGAGCCTGCCGTTGATCCCCGCCATCTCGGATGCCCCCGCCGCGCGCCGGGCCTCCATGCCGCCGAAGCACCTCGCCGACCTGGACCTGGCCGGTCGCCAGGCGCTGGTCACCGAGTTGGGTGAGCCTGCCTTCCGCGCGAAGCAGGTCTCGAACCACTACTTCGGGAGGCTGGTCCGCGATCCGCAGGCCATGACCGACCTGCCGGCGGCGACCCGGGAGCGGCTGTCCGAGCGGTTGATGCCCACGCTACTCACCCCGGTGCGCGAGCTCGCCTGTGACGACGGCGCGACCCGCAAGGCGCTGTGGCGGCTGCACGACGGTGCGCTGGTGGAGAGCGTGCTGATGGGCTACCCCGACCGGGTCACCGTCTGCATCTCCAGCCAGGCGGGCTGTGGCATGGCGTGCCCGTTCTGCGCCACCGGCCAGGCCGGGTTGACCCGCAACCTGTCGACTGCCGAGATCGTCGACCAGGCGGTCTACATGGCCGGTGTGGCCGCCTCCGGCGTGGTCGCCGGGTCACCGCCGCGGCTGTCGCGTGTCGTCTTCATGGGCATGGGCGAGCCGCTGGCCAACTACAACCGGGTCGTCGCGGCGATCCGTCGGCTGGTCAGCCCAGCTCCGGAAGGGCTCGGCCTGTCGCAGCGGCACATCACCGTTTCCACGGTGGGCCTGGTTCCGGCCATCCGCCGACTGGCCAGCGAAGACCTCTCTGTGACCCTTGCGTTGTCGTTGCACGCGCCCGATGATGATCTGCGCGACGAACTCGTGCCGGTAAACCAGCGCTGGAAGGTAGCCGAGGTGCTGGACGCAGCGTGGGACTACGCCGCCCGGACGGGCCGTCGCGTGTCGATCGAGTACGCGATGATCAAGGACGTGAACGACCAGCCCTGGCGGGCCGACCTCCTCGGACGGCTGCTGGCCGGCAAATTGACCCACGTGAACCTCATTCCGCTCAACCCGACGCCGGGCAGTCGCTGGGACGCGAGCCCGAAGCCGGTGGAGCGGGAGTTCGTCCGGCGGTTGCGCGACGCCGGGGTGTCCACCACCGTACGGGACACCCGAGGTCGCGAGATCGACGGTGCGTGTGGCCAACTCGCCGCCGCCGAGGACAACGACACCAACACCGACCGCGCCGGAGAGGCACCGGCGTGACCGGGCGTGGCGAACGAGACCAGGAGACATAGTGGCGAGTCAGGGTCAGCGTTTCCGGCGCAAGGCGCTCCGCCGGGGATACAAGGTCGACGAGGTGGATGCCTTCCTCGACCGGGTCGAGGCGACGCTCGACGGCCGACAGGTTGGTGCGCCGGTGGCCTCCCAGGAGGTCCACGACGTCGTCTTCCGGGTCCGGTTCAACGGCTACGACGAGTGGCAGGTCGACCTTCACCTGGACCGGGTGGAGCGGCAGCTGGCCGAGCTGGAGGAGCGCAACAGCGCCGGGCGCGGTGGCGGCATGGCTGACCGGTTGGGCCCACCGGACCGGATGGGGCCGCCGATGCGCGATGAACGGGGCATGGCCCCGCCGATGCCGCCGCGTCCGATGCCCGCCCAGGCCGGCCCGCCCGCGGACCGGTACGGCCGCTACGACGAGCCGACCGGCGCCTTCGCGGGTGGGTACGACGGCCCCCGCGGCGGTTACGACGCACAGCGTGGCCCGGCCGGTCCCGGCCCGATGGGCCCCGGTGGTCCGATGGGCCCTGGCGGCCCGATGGGGCCCGGTCCGATGGGTGGCCACGGCGCTCCGCCGCGCGGTCTCCCCGCCGGCCCTTCCGGCTACGGCCAGGACGACCAGCGCGCGCCGGTTGGTTACGGCCAGGACGACCAGCGCGCGCCGGTTGGTTACGGCCAGGACGACCAGCGCGCCCCCGGCGGGTACGGCCCGCCGGACGAGTCGCGTTTCGACGGCTTCGAGGCCGGTCGGCACGGCCGCACCGACATGACCGCCGAGATCCGGATGCCCGAGCGGGACCTGCGCGACATGCGCCGGGGCCCGGCTGGTCCGCCTCAGCTGCCCCAGCAGGGCATGGGTGGCCCGCCGATGGCCGGTCCGCCCGCTGTCGCCGGCCCTCCGATGGGCGGCCCTCCGATGGGTGGCCCCCCGATGGTCGGTCCGCCGATGGCCGGTCCTCCCGGCAGCGACCTGTACCGGGTCGACCAGATCCGCCGTAGCTTCCAGGTCCGTCGGTTCGGCAGCGGGTACGACCCCGACCAGGTGGACCGGTTCTTCGAGACCCTGCTGGGTGGGATGCAGCGCCGCAACCCGATGCCGGTCGACCCGAAGGACCTCGACACGCTGCGGTTCGGGCTGGTTCCGGGCGGCTACTTCGAGGCCGAGGTGGACGCCGCGCTCAAGGACGTGCAGGACATTCTCTTCGGGCGCTGATCCGACGCGTACGGACGAGGGCCCGTCCCCGGGTGGGGGCGGGCCCTCGGCGTACGTCGGCCGGTCGTCCGGCGGACGGTCGGGTCAGGAGCGCAGACCGCTGCGCCGCAGCACGATGTCGCCGATCACGATGATCAGCAGCAGTGCGGCCAGGCCGATCAGCCAGAGGTCCTCGACCCTGCCCTCGTGGTTGCCGCAGATCATCGCCAGCAGCGCCAGCGCCGACAGCACCGCGCCGATCTGCCCGGCTTTGCGGTGCCCGGGCTTGTGCTGGTCCGGCGACGTTACCGGCTCGCTTCCTGCCACTGTCGGTCCTTCCCTCGCGATCGGATCTTTGGTTAGTCTGGCACGCCTCCCGCTCGGGGCGGCGAGGTGGGGGTTTCTCGGCCATCAGGCTCTGCCTGCCCCGGGCCGGACAGCACTACCGGCGTCGCGGGGCGACGGTCAGACTCACTCCGGTAGCGTTTGGCGTACACCTGATTGTCTGTTTGAGGGGGACTGTGCGGTGCGAGTGACCGGAACCGGGCACGCCAGCATGCGGATCGACACGGCCGCGGGCAGCATCCTGTGCGACCCGTGGGTCAATCCGGCGTACTTCGCCTCGTGGTTCCCCTTCCCGGACAATTCCCTGCTCGACTGGGGGAGCCTGGGCCAGGTCGACTACCTGTACGTCTCGCACCTGCACCGGGACCACTTCGACGCGAAGCACCTGCGGGACTTCGTCTCGAAGGACGCCACCGTCCTGCTGCCCGAGTTCCCCACCTCGGAGATGGAGGACGAGTTCCGGGCGCTGGGCTTCACCAAGTTCCTGAAGGCGCCCAACGAGCAGGTGGTCGAGCTGCCCGGCGGCCTGAAGATCATGATCCAGGCGTTGACCAGCCCCACCGACGGCCCGATCGGCGACTCGTCGCTCTGGGTCGAGTACGACGGGGTGCGGCTGCTCAACCAGAACGACGCCCGCCCGACCGACCTGAGCGTCTTCGCCGAGCTGGGGCACGTGCACGCGCACC
Source organism: Micromonospora chokoriensis (assembly GCF_900091505.1). Taxonomy (NCBI): domain Bacteria; kingdom Bacillati; phylum Actinomycetota; class Actinomycetes; order Micromonosporales; family Micromonosporaceae; genus Micromonospora; species Micromonospora chokoriensis. Next base: position 6,711,772 of record NZ_LT607409.1, on the reverse strand, counting down.
TGCTCCAGTTCTCCGGGGCGATCTGGTACCCGATGGTCTACGAGCTGCCGCAGGCGGCGAAGACCGCGTTCGGCAAGCAGAAGCGTGATCGGCAGTTCGACCGGACCTGGCGCTACATCGACGACCTGAAGGCCGACCACGTCTTCCCGATCGCCGGCCCGCCCTGCTTCCTCGACGACGAGCTGTGGCAGTTCAACGACATCCACGGCGACGAGGGCAACATCTTTCCCGACCAGTCGGTCTTCCTCACGGAGTACGCCAAGGTCGGCGGCACCAACGGGATCGTGCTGCTGCCGGGCAGCGTCGCCGAGGTCACCACCGAGGGGGCGACCACGACGCACCCGGTCCCGGTCGAGGAGTTCTTCGCGAACAAGGTCGCCCACCTGGAGGAGATGCGGGAGCGCAAGCGCCCGATCATCGAGGCGGAGAAGGCGTCCTGGCGGCACCCCGAGGTCGACGTGCTCGGCGAGATGAAGCGCCGGATCGAGCCGCTGCTCGACGAGTCGATCTACCTGGCCAAGGGGGTCGGTGGTCCGGTCCGTTTCGACCTGGTCGGGTACGACGGCGAGAGCGTCGAGTCGATCGTGGTGGACTTCCCCGGTAAGGAGGTCCGGCCGTACGCCGACGAGAAGGTCCGCTACCGGTTCCGGACCGAGCGGTCGTTGGTCGAGCACCTGCTCTTCATCGACGAGGTGGACTGGGTCAACTCGCTCTTCCTGTCCTGCCGGTTCTCGGCGGCCCGGATCGGTCAGTACAACGAGTTCGTCTACGCGTTCTTCAAGTGCCTGTCCGAGGAGCGTCTCCAGTACGCCGAGGGCTGGTACGACGAGCACGAGCGCACCACCGACGCCGAGGACATCACGCTGGGCGACTGGGTGGTGCAGCGGCGCTGCCCGCACCTGAAGGCCGACCTGACCCGTTTCGGCATTGTCGAGGGTGACCAGCTCACCTGCCAGCTGCACGGATGGCGCTTCGACCTGCCGTCCGGCCGTTGCCTGACCAGCGTCGGCCACAAGGTGCGCGCCCACCGCGTCGACGCCGAGACCCCGGCCCCGGCCGGGGAGGCGCTCAGCTGACCTGCCGGCCGATCCGCGCCTGAGGTGGCGCCCGGCCGATCCGCGTCCGCCCGACCCTCCGATACGCCACGATGCAGTGGAGGGCGGCGAAAGCCGCAGTCCGGTATCTCCCGGGCGCCATCGAGAGTGGGGCGGACGTGGCGGGCGCGAACGCGCGACAGGGTTCGTACCGGTACGGGCGCGGCCGGGAGATGGCCCGGGACGCGGCGCGGGTGGAGACGTTCAGTGACGGGGTCTTCGGGGTCGTCCTGACGGTGATGGCCGTCGAGCTGCTCCAGACCGGCCCGGCCCGGGTGGGCGGGAGGGAACTCCCCGAGGCCCTCGCCGACGCCTGGCCGTCCTACCTGGCGTACGTGATCACCTTCGGGATCGCCGGTCAGGTGTGGATCGCCCACCACAACATCTGGCGGTACGTGGTCCGGGTCGACCAGATGCTGTTGGTGCTCAACCTGCTCGTGCTGCTCTTCATCGCCACCATTCCGTTCACCGCCGACCTGTTGTCGGACAATCTGCGGGGCAGCGCCACCGAGCAGCGGCTGACCGCCGAGCACCGGGCCGAGGAGGCTTCAGCGACCTAGGTCCGCGAGGATTCGGCGGGCGGCGTTGTGGCCGGCGGCGCCGATGACGCTGCCGGCCGGGTGGCAGCCGGCGCTGCCCGCGTACACGCCGTCGATCCCGGTGGCGTAGGGCATCCGGTCGGTGAACGAGACGGTGTTGTCGACGTGGTGGATGTGCCCGCCGGTGATGCCGAAGTGCTTCTCGATGCCGGGCGGGGGCAGGGGCACGGCGTCGGCGATCAGGTCACCGGTGCCCGGGGCGTACCGTTCGACGATCTCGACCAGCCGGTCGACGTAGCCGGGGAGTTCCGCGTCCCAGGTCGTGCCGGCCAGCTCGTAGGGGACCGACTGGACGAACAGCGCCGACGAGTGGTGCCCGGCGGCGTCGGAGAGCGACGGGTCGACGGTGGTGTGCAGGTACCACTCGATGGTCGGCTCGGCCGGCAGCCGCCCGGCCTGCACGTCCGCCCACATCGCCCGCAGCGCGGTCATCGGTGCGGTGGCCTCCCCGCCGACCAGCGAGGCGGAGCCGGGCAGCAGGTGGATGGTCGAGCCGAACGGGCTCGGCGTGCCGTCCGGCAGGCAGGAGAACCGGGGCAGCCCGGTGAGCGCCAGGTTGAGCTTGAGGGTGGTGCCGGGGCGGCGGACCGCCGCCATCCGTTCGCCGAGTGGCGCCGGGAGCGCGCCGTCGGGCAACAGGTCCATCAGACGGTACGGGTCACACGCGCCGAGCACCACGCGGGCGGCGACCTGTCGGCCGTCGGCCAGCACCACTCCGCTGGCCGCGCCGCCGTCCAGTGTCACCGCGCTCACCGGCGACCCGGTCAGGATGGTCGCCCCGGCGGCGCGGGCGGCCTCGGCGAACGTCCGTGAGACGGTGCCCATCCCGCCCTCGGCGATCATCCAGGTGCCGCCCGAGCCGGGGAGTCTGCACATGTTGTGCACGAGGAAGTTGTGGCCGGTTCCGGGGTCGTCCGGGCCGGCGTTGAGCCCGGACAGCCCGTCGGTGACCGCGTACATGCTGACCAGCAGTTCGGAGCGGAACTCGAACCGGGCCAGGTAGTCGGCGACCGAACCCTGGACGAGGTCGACGAAGACCTGCCGCAGCGCTGGTCGGACGTGCCGCCCGGCGGTCTCCTGGACGCTCAGCGGCTCGGCCAGCCAGGCCGGGGCGAGGTCTTCGCGCAGTGCCGCCAGCTCGGCCTGCATGGCGTCGTCGGCGGCGACGTCGGCGGGGGAGAGGAACTCGGCCAGCTGCGCCCGGGTCGCGGCGGTGTCACTGCCGAAGAGCAGGTACGGCGAGCCGAGGCCGCCCGGCGTGGGCAGGAAGTAGTGCGGGTCGCGGCGCAGCACCGGGATCCGCACGTCCAGGGTGGCGAGTAGTTCCGGCGGCATCAGTCCGAGCAGGTACGAGCCGGTGGAGTGGCGCAGCCCCGGCACCGTCGGGAACGGGTTCTCGGTGCGGGTCGCGCCGCCGAGCACGTCGTCGGCCTCCAGCACCAGGACGTCCAGGCCGGCGCGGGCCAGCAGGATCGCGGAGACCAGGCCGTTGTGCCCGGCACCGACGATCACGACGTCGGCGCGAGCCGGAATCTCACCACTCATGCCGCCGCAGCCTAGTCCGCTCCGCTGCCTTTGCCCTGTTGATCAAGAGGTTTGCGTCAGTGAACGGCGCGGAACTGACGCAAACCTCTTGATCACCGGGTGCGGGGAGGGGGCGTGGGGTCGTGGTGGGGGAGGCGCAGGGTGAAGGTGGAGCCGTGGGAGGGGACGCTGGTGGCGGTGACGGTGCCGCCGTGGGCCTCGATCAGCTGGCGGACGATGGCGAGGCCCAGGCCGCTGCCGCCGGTCTGCCGGCTGCGGGACTTCTCCGCCCGCCAGAAGCGGTCGAAGACCCGGGGAAGGTCCTCGGCGCTGATCCCGCTGCCGGTGTCGGTCACCGAGACGACGGCCTCGGTGTCGGTCGCCCGGGCGCTGATCGTCACGTGCCCGCCCGACGGGGTGTGTCGTACCGCGTTGGCGACCAGGTTGCCGACGACCTGGCGCAGCCGCACCGGGTCGGCGTCCACCTGCGGGTCGGCTTCGGTGCGTACCGCGACGGTGACGCCGACCCGGTCGGCCTGGACCCGGTGCGCCTCCGCCACCTGGGCGAGCAGGTCGTCGAGGTAGACCTGCTCGCGGTGCAGCCGCAGCGCGCCCGCGTCGGCCTCGGCCAGGTCCTGCAGGTCGGCGATCACGTGCTGAAGCAGTGTCGCCTCCTCCAGCAGAGACGAGTGCAGCCGGTGGTCGGGAGCCGCCAGGCCGTCCTCGACCGCCTCCAACCAGCCCCGGATGTTGCTCACCGGAGTACGCATCTCGTGCGCGATGTCACTGACCATCGCCCGGCGGAGTTGCTCCAGGCGCTCCCGCCGTTCGGCCATGTCGTTGAAGGCCTCGGCCAGCCGGGCGATCTCGTCGCGGCCGGTCACCCGGACCCGGGCGGAGCCGTCGCCGTCGCGCATCCGCTGCGCCGCTCCGGTCAGGGCGTGCAGCGGGCGGGTCAGCCGGATGCCGGCGAGGACGGTGACGCCGACCGTCACCAGCAGGACGAGACCGGCGACGGCGACGATGCGGGTCTGGTTGGCCGGGGAGAGGTCGAAGGTGCTCGACGGGCGACCACCCGGGTCGCTGACGAAGAGGGTCGCGGCCGGGGCGACGTACGGCAGGAGCTGTTCGCGTCGACTGGTGCCGACGCAGGCGCTGATCGCTCGGTTGTGCTCCTGGTCGATTCCTTCGGTGGGCGGGGCGTCGGGCGCGCTGGCCGCCGGCTGCCGCGTCCAGGTCCAGTTCAGGTCGACCTGCACGGCGGACATCCGCCGCCGCGCCAGGCACGTGTTCACCAGGGCGTTGAGCTGGGCGAGCGCCCTGTTCTCGGTGGCCGTGGGAGTCGCCAGTGCCGATCTCGACTGGGCGCACGCGGCGGTGTCGGCGAGGTCGGTCCCGGGGGTGTCGATGCGTGGTCGCCCGGTGGGGCCGTCGACGACGACGGCGTCGATCCGCGCGCGTAGCCGTAGGCACCGGACCGCCTCGGTGGCCCTGCCGCGCAGCGTCGCGCGTTCTTCGGGGGGAAGGAGGTACGGGCCGCCGGCGCGCGGGTCGATGCGGCCCATGCCGCCCGCACCGCCGCCCGGTGGGCTGCTCCCGGGCATCAGTGTGGTGTCGACGGCGAGCGCGTCGACGGTCGCGGACGACGTGGTCGGCAACGGGCCCGACCCGGGTGCCGAGTCGGCGATCAGGGCACCAGTCTCGGTGGTCAGGGCGATCCGCCGGCCGACGTCCCGCGCGAGCGGTTGCACTGCCGCGTCGACACCGTCCCAGCTCGGGTGGGTGGCGGCGTACGCGAGCAGTGTGTCGTAGATGCGGGCGTCGTCGGCGAGCGCCTGCCCCTGCTCCTGCCGGATCGCCCCAGCGGTGGTGCGGACGGCCAGCCAGGCGGTCGCCGCGATCGAGCCGACGGCGATGAGCACGGCCAGCGCCAGCAGCCGGAGCAGCAGGCTGCGGCGCAGCGGAACCTCACGTGCCACGGGGTGCCTCGTCGACCAGCTTGTATCCGATGCCGTACACGGTCAGCAGGCGGGCCGGCTTGCGCGGGTTCGGCTCGATCTTCCGGCGGAGGTTCATGACGTGCACGTCGACGGTTCGGTTGGTGATGTACCTGTCGAACCCGTGCAGGTAGCCCAGCAGCTGGTCCCTCGTGAACGCGCGGGCGGGCTGGGTGGCCATCGCCTGGAGCAGTTGGAACTCGCCAGGGGTGCAGTCGACGAGGCGTCCGTCGGCGCGGACCTCGTGGCGTACCGGGTCGACGTGCACGGCGCCGACCCGCAGCACCGGGTCCGCCTGCCGCACCGCCCGCTGGCCCCGGCGCAGCAGGCTGCGGGCCCGGGCGACCAGCTCACGCGGGCTGTACGGCTTGGTCATGTAGTCGTCGGCGCCCAGGTCGAGGCCGAGCAGCAGGTCGTCCTCGGTCGAGCGGGCGGTCAGCATGAGCACGGGAAGGTCGGACTCCCGGCGCAGGATGCGACAGACGTCCAGGCCGTCGACCTTCGGCATCATCACGTCAAGGACGAGCAGCGCGGGCGGTCGCCGTCGGATCTCCTCCAGGGCGGCCCGCCCGTCGGACACCACCGTCACCTCGTGCCCCTCGCGTTCCAGGTACCGGCGGGCCAACTCCGCCTGCTTCCGGTCGTCCTCGGCTACCAGCACGTACGCGCACACGGCAGCGACTGTACGTGCCCGCCGTGGGCTCCGACGATGCCGTGACCTGGGACTACCGGATGACGATCACTTCCTGACAGGTCTCTGACAGTTGGGCGTGAGGCTGCCTGCCATGACCAACTCAACGCACCGGGTCGCGGTCGGGCTCGCCGCGGTCACCCTGCTCGCCGTCACCCTCACCGGCTGCGGCCCTGACGCCGACAAGGACACCGCCAGCGGTACGGGCGACGTCGCGTCCCTGACCACCCCGTCCGCACCGGCGAGCACTGCCGGGACCGCGGTGAACGGCCGCCCACAGCTGCGCCTCGACACCACCGACGAGGAGGAGACCCAGCTCTGGGAGACGTACAAGATCTGCCTGCACGAGCACGGGGTGAAGAAGAACGACGGCCGGGCACCGGGACCGACGGGGAGCGGCACGGGCCTCTCCCTCGACCAGAGCGGGGAGCCGAAGGCGGCGTACGTGGCGTGCGCCGGCAAGATGCCGCTCCAGCCGCCGGAGCTGGATCGGGACCGGAACCCGAACTACGTGAGCCAGTGGAACGACTACGTCCAGTGCCTGCGCGGGCACGGACTGAAGATCCACTCCCTGCCGGACGGCTCCGGCTGGACCTACGACGACGGGGTCGCCGACCCGACCAACGGTCTTGAGGGTCCCGCCATGGCCAAGCTGGAGAGGGACTGCACGATGGAGATCTTCGGTGCCAAGAAGTAATCCGACCGAAGGGCGGGGCCGGTGGACGAATCGGCGGACCGCAATCGTGGCTGCCACTGTCGCAGTGGTGGTCGCCGTCGGTGCCGGCGTCGGGGCGCTGGCCCTGCGGCGCCACCCCGGCGGTGCCGATGCGAGCGCCCCACCGCAGGTCACGACGACGAAGGTGGCCCGGGCCGACCTGTCGGACACCCGCTCGCTGAACGGCACGCTCGGCTTCGGCCCGGAGCGGGTGGTGAAAGGCGCGGGGGAGGGCATCGTCACCCGGCTGCCGAAGGTGGGCGACACGGTGGCCCGGGGCAAGCCGCTCTACCACGTCGACGACCGACCGGTGCCGGTGCTGTTCGGCGGCACTCCGCTCTTCCGTACCCTCGACAAGCCCGGCCTGGTGGGCAGCGACGTGCGGCTGGTGTCGGACAACCTGAAGGCGCTCGGCTTCCACACCGGGTCGCAGCCGTCCCGCGGCAAGGACGGCACCAGGATCGGCGCGGGTCAGGCGCTGCTCACTGCGAGCCTCGTCGCCGCGATCAAGAAGTGGCAGCAGTCCATCGGTCTCGAACCGACCGGCACGATCGGTGTCGGGCAGGTCGCCGTGCTCACCGGACCGGCCCGGGTCAGCGCGGTGAAGGCACTGCCCGGTGATGCGGTCGCCGGTGAGCTGCTGGCCGTCACCGAGAAGGTCAAGCTGGTCACTGTCCCGGTCGCCGCCACCGAGGTCGGCACCATCACGGTCGGAGCCGCGGTGGTCGTCGCACTGCCCGACGGCTCCGAGATCCCCGGCAAGGTCGCCTCGGTCTCCCAGACGGTGACCGGCGGCGGATCGGACGGGGGCGGTGGCCAGGGCAAACCTCCGACGGTGGAGGTCCTCGTCGCGCCGACCCGAACGGCGGACGTGGCCAAGATCGACGCCGCTGCGGTGCAGGTCCGGTTCACCACCGCCGTGCACGAGAACGTGCTCGCGGTGCCGGTCGGCGCGCTGGTGGCGCTCAGCGAGGGCGGACACGCACTCCAACTGCCCGGCGGTGGTCTGGTGGCGGTGGAGACCGGGATGTTCGCCCGGGGACTTGTCGAGATCAGCGGCACCGGAGTGACCGAGGGCCTCGACGTGGTGACCGCGTCGTGAACGGCGTGACCACCCGGGCCGGCGACACCCCGACCGAGGTGATTCCGGCGTACGCCGAGACGGTGCTCAGCGTCGAGGGGGTGAGCCGGACGTACCCGGGCGGGGTGACCGCGCTGGACGACGTCTCGCTGACCGTCCGCGCGGGCGAGATGCTCGCCATCGTCGGGCCGTCCGGGTCCGGCAAGTCCACGCTGCTGAACATCATGGGCACCCTCGACCTGCCGACCAGTGGCCGCGTACGCGTCGCGGGCCAGGACGTCACCGCCCTCTCCGACCGGCGGCTCTCCGCGCTGCGGGGCCGCTGGCTCGGCTTCGTCTTCCAGCAGTTCCACCTCACCGACGGGCTGGACGCCGCCGAGAACGTCGCCACCGGCCTCCTGTACGCCGGGGTGCCCCGCCGCCGTCGTCGCCGTACCGCGATCGAGGCGTTGGACCGCGTCGGGTTGGCGCACCGGGTCGACCACCTGCCGCGGCAGCTCTCCGGCGGGGAGCGGCAGCGGGTGGCGATCGCCCGGGCGCTGGTCAACGAGCCGGCGCTGGTGCTGGCCGACGAGCCGACCGGGGCGCTCGACACCACCAACGGTGCAGCGGTCCTGGCTCTGCTCATGAGCCTGAACGCGGAGGGAACCACCATCGCCGTGATCACCCACGACCGCGATCTCGCCGCCCGTATGCCTCGACAGGTGGAGATCCGCGACGGCCGGATCGTCTCCGACACCGGGAGCAGGGCATGAGCGCGTCCCCCGGGGGCATCCGGCCGACCCGGCTCGCCCCCTCCGACGTACTCCGGCTCGGTCTTCTCGGGCTGACCACCCGCCGGATGCGGGCGGTCCTCTCCGCCCTGGGCATCTCCATCGGCATCGCCACGCTGGTCGTGGTGGTGGGGATCCCCGCGTCCAGCCACCGCGACCTGATGAACCAGCTCAGCGCCCTCGGCACCAACATGCTGCGGGCCGAGCCGGTGCCGGATCAGACGCCGCCCGCCCTGCTCCCCGAGGACGCCGCCGCCATGACGACGCGGATCGGGCCGGTCCAGACGGCGAGCGCGGTCGCGAACACCCACACCACGGTGCGCCGCAACGATCTGATGGACCGGTACGACACGTCCGGGCTCACCGTCCTCGCGTCCCGTCCGGACCTGCTGGCGACGGTCAACGGCCGGGTCCACAGTGGCCGGGCTCTCGACGCCGGAACGGTAGGGCTCCCGACCGCGGTCCTCGGTCACGTGGCGGCGAGCCGGCTGGGCTTCGCGACGGTGGACCCACGGCAACCACCCCAGGTGCTCATCGGCGAACGGTGGTTCACCGTGATCGGCATCCTGGACCCGTTGCCGCTCTCCCCGGATCTCGACCGTTCGGTGCTGGTCGGGTGGGACGCCGCGAAGGCCATGCTCGGCTTCGACGGCCATCCCACCGTCGTCTACCTGCGGGCCCGGGAGGACGCGTTGGAGGATGTCCGGGCGGTACTGCCGGCCACCCTCAACCCGCAGTTGCCCGGGTTGGTCCAGGTCAGCCGCCCCTCCGACGCGCTCGCCGCGAAACGGGCCACGGAGAGCAGCTTCTCCGGGCTGTTCCTCGGCCTGGCGGCGGTCGCCCTGCTGGTCGGCGGGATCGGCGTGGCGAACACGATGGTCATCTCGGTGTTGGAGCGCCGTCGGGAGATCGGCCTGCGCCGGGCGCTCGGCGCGAACCGGGGCCAGATCCGGCTGCAGTTCCTCACCGAGTCGGTGCTGCTCAGTGTGCTCGGTGGCGCGGCCGGTGCGATCCTGGGGGTGCTCGCCACCGTCGGTTACGCCGGCTACCAGGGGTGGCCGCCCACGATCCCGCTGATCGCGGTGGTCGGCGGAGTCGGCGGTGCCCTGGTGGTCGGCGTCATCGCCGGCGTCTACCCGTCGATCCGAGCGGCCCGGCAAACCCCCACCGAAGCCCTCTCCACCCCCTGAACCCCACCCCCACCCCCACCCCCACCCCCACCCCCTCGATCCGTCCCGGTGATCAAGAGGTTTGCGTCAGCGCACGGCGCGAAACTGACGCAAACCTCTTGATCAACCCGATTGAGGGGTGGGGGTGGCGCGGGTGGTGCGCCAGGTGGAGAGGGCCAGGGTGGCGGAGTAACCGGCCAGGACGATCACGTGGAACAGGTACAGCCAGAGGAGCACGGCGACTCCCGCGCCGATCTCGTCGAAGCCGCCGAACGGCACCCCCAGGTTCAGGGGGAGCGAGGCGAAGAGGACGAAGCCGTGCAGGAAGCCGGAGAGGTTGGCCGCCGTGAACGACCCGATCGCGAGCGTGGAGAGCCAGTCCGGTGAGGCCGGCCCGACCACCCGGAACACCCACATCAGCACCGGCGTGAGCACCACCCAGACCGCCAGGAACGACAGCACCACGCCGAGGACACCGCGCCAGCCGCCCTGGCGTACGAGGCCGGTGGTGAGCGGGAGCGCCAGCAGGATCGACAGCAGCAGCGCGGGGGCCGGCGCGAGCAGCGGCAGGAGGAGCAGTCGGCCCCGCCAGCCGACCAGGTGCTCGTCGGAGCGGGGCGCGGCGACCGACACGAAGGCCCGGCGCAGACCCTCGCCGTAGAGCGACGCGGGCAGCAGTGAGGCCAGCGCCAGCAGCGGGGTCAGCTCCACTCCGGCGTTGACCAGCGCGTCCACGGCCCGGGGTGCGCCGATGGCGGTGGGCAGCGCCTCCACGGCGTGCGAGGTGAGTCGGCGTACCCGATCGGCCCCGGCCACCAGCGAGGTGAGCCAGATCGCCAGGAGGGCGACCGGCACCACGGCGATGGCTCCGTAGAAGGTGATCGCGGCGGCGTGCAGCGACAGGTCCCGCCCACGTACCGGGCGGAACGCGGCGCTGGTGATCCGCTTCGCCCGCTGCCATCCGTTGCCCATCGCCGTCTCCTTCCCTGTCGTCGGAGCCGTCACTCCTTAAGATCGCCGGTCATGACTGTTGTCACCACCGAACGCCTCATCCTGCGCGATTGGACCGATGATCCGGCGGACCTGGCCCGGATCTACGACATCTACTCCCGTCCGGACATCACCCGTTGGCTGGCCGTGTCGCCCGGCCTGCCGATGACCGACCCGGCTCAGGCCGCCGAGCGGCTGCGCATCTGGCGAGACCGGCACGCGGCCGACGACGGCCGGTACGGCACCTGGGCGATCGAGGTCCGCGAGACCGGTCAGGTGGCGGGCACGGTGCTGCTCAAGCCGATCCCCGGCGTCGACGAGGCGGTGCTCACCGAGCAGATCGAGACGGGTTGGCACCTGCACCCGGACTCGTGGGGTCACGGGTACGCCACCGAGGCGGCAGGCGCGCTCGTGGCACGGGAGTTCGCCGCCGGCGGCCCGGAGGTTCACGCGCTGGTGTCGCCGGGCAACGAGGCGTCGATGGCGGTCTGCCGGCGGCTCGGGATGGCGCACGTCGGCCAGCGCACCGACTGGTACGGCGGTGAGCTGTTGGAGACGTTCGTGGTCCGAGCACCAGATGCCTGATCGTTCCGTTACGACCTGACGCAATATCCGCGCAGGTTCGGGGAAGGTGCCGCCTCCAGTCGTCGAAGGCGGCACCTTCCTTCGCGTTGTCGGCGGTCGACAGTGGGCAACTCCGTCAATAGTTACCGTGGTCGAAGTGTTGACGCTCCCGTAGCACGTCAGTAACCTTTGGTCAAAGTAACGCAAGATTTCGACAAAGACGTGCACGGTTCTGTGCATGCATGCGGAAGATTCAACGGGCCTCCTGGGGAGGCCCGTTGATGCTCGGTACCCCCTCGACGCCGGCCCGCCTCACCGGCCGGCGACGCACCGCCGCTCACCCCCACCCGTGGTCACCCCCGCCCGCGGCAACCGTCCCCCGACGACAGGACAGTCATGAGACGAACGAATCTGTTCAGAATGGTCGCGGCGACAGCCGCGGCCACGCTGATCGCCACGGCGGGAGCGACAGCTGTCGCGAACCCGGCCGTCGCCGCCCGCCCGGCCGACACGGTGGCCGCGCCGAGCAGTGGCTTCGCCCCGGCCGCCACCAACCTCGCCCAGGGCCGCCCCACCCAGGAGAGCGGCCACGCCGACGTCTACGACTCGTCCAAGGTCGTCGACGGCAACGCCGGCAGCTACTGGGAGAGCGTCAACAACGCGTTCCCGCAGTGGGTGCAGGTCGACCTCGGTGCGGCGCAGAGCGTCAACCAGGTCGTGCTGAAGCTGCCGACGAACGGCTGGGCGACCCGGACGCAGACGTTGAGCGTGCGGGGCAGCACGAACGGTTCGTCCTTCATCGATCTGGTCGGGTCGCAGACGTACACCTTCAACCCGGCGAGCGCCAGCACGGTCACGATCAACTTCAGCGCGACCTCCACCCGCTACGTGCGGATCACCGTCACCGCGAACAGCGGCTGGCCGGCGGGGCAGCTCTCCGAGCTGGAGGTGTACGGCAGCGGCGGCACCACCCCGGACACCACCGCCCCGAGCGTGCCGGGCAACCTCTCGTACACCCAGTCGGGCACCACCATCAGCCTCAACTGGGTCGCGTCGACCGACAACGCGGGCGGCAGCGGCATCGCCGGTTACGACGTCTACCGCAACGGCGCGTTCCTCCAGTCCGTCGGGAACGTGACCACCTTCAACGACACCCAGCCGGCCACGGCGACCGTCTCCTACTACGTCCGGGCCCGCGACGGCGCCGGCAACCTGTCCGGCACCAGCAACACCGTCACCCGGACCGGCAGCAACCCGCCCGCCTGCACGAACGTGGCACAGGGCAAGAGCATGACGGCGAGCGGGTCCACCTTCAGCTTCACCCCGGACAAGGCGAACGACGGGCAGCTCGGCACTTACTGGGAGGGCGCGGCGAGCTACCCGCAGAACCTGACAGTGGCGCTGGGCGCGAACCACTCGATCTCCGGTGTCACCGTCAAACTCAACCCGGATTCGGCCTGGGGCACCCGTACCCAGACCATCCAGGTCCTCGGTCGCGACCAGGCGTCGTCGTCGTACACCAGTCTGGTGTCGGCGGCGGCCTACCAGTTCGTGCAGGGCACCAACCTGGTGACGATCCCGGTCAGCGCGACCACGGCGGACGTGCAGTTGCGGTTCACCGGCAACACCGGCGCGCCGTCCGGCCAGGTCGCGGAGCTTGAGGTGTGCGGCACGCCGGCCCCCAACCCGGACCTGGTGGTCAGCTCGGTGACCTGGTCACCCTCGTCGCCGAGCGAGGTCAGCGCGGTCACCCTGTCGGCGGTGGTGCAGAACATCGGCTCGGCGTCCGCCGGGGCGACGACTGTCAACGTCAGCCTGGCCGGCGCGGTCGTCGGCAGCGCCACGGTGGGCGCGCTCGCCGCCGGCGCCTCGACCACCGTGTCGGTCAACGCCGGTACGCGGCCGATGGGCAGCTACGCCGTCTCAGCGGTGGTCGACCCGACGAACACGATCGTCGAGCAGAACAACGGCAACAACAGCTTCACCGCGGCGTCGCCTCTCGTGGTGACGCAGGCCCCGGGCCCGGACCTTCAGGTGCTCAGCATCGCCTCGAACCCGCCGAACCCGGCGGTCGGGGCGGCCGTCACCTTCACCGTGGCGGTCCGCAACCGGGGCACCGCAGCGACCGGCGCGACCACCGTCACCCGGCTGGTGGCGGGCAGCACCACACTCAACACCAACACCGCCTCGATCGCGGCCGGCGCGACCGTCACCGTGGCCGTCAGCGGCAGTTGGACCGCCACCAGCGGCGGTGCCACCCTCACCGCGACCGCTGACGCCACCAACGTGGTCGCCGAGACCAACGAGACCAACAACGCGTTCAGCCAGTCGATAGTGGTCGGGCGCGGGGCGGCCGTCCCGTACGTCTCCTACGAGGCGGAGGCCGGTCGCTACTCGGGCACGCTGCTGGAGACCGACCCGCTGCGGACCTTCGGCCACACCAACTTCGCGAGCGAGTCCTCGGGTCGCAAGTCGGTACGGCTCACCAGCACCGGTCAGTTCGTGGAGTTCACCTCGGCCAACCAGGCCAACTCCATCGTGGTGCGCAACTCCATCCCGGACGCCCCCGGTGGCGGCGGCATCGAGGCGACCATCAGCCTGTACGTCAACGACGTCTTCTCCCGGAAGTTGACCCTGTCGTCGAAGCACAGCTGGCTCTACGGCAACACCGACGGGCCGGAGGCGCTGACCAACACCCCGCAGGCCGACGCCCGGCGGCTCTTCGACGAGTCGAACGCGCTGCTGGCGCAGTCGTACCCGGTCGGCACCCGGTTCAAGTTGCAGCGCGACTCGGGTGACACCGCCTCGTTCTACGTCATCGACACGATCGACCTGGAGCAGGTGGCGCCCCCGGCGAGCCAGCCGGCCGGCTGCACCTCGATCACGTCGTACGGTGCGGTCCCGAACGACGGGCTCGACGACACCGCCGCGATCCAACGGGCGGTGACCGACGACCAGAACGGTGTCATCGGCTGCGTCTGGATCCCCGCCGGGCAGTGGCGGCAGGAGCAGAAGATCCTGACCGACGACCCGCTGAACCGGGGCATGCACAACCAGGTCGGCATCAGCAACGTCACGATCCGGGGCGCCGGCATGTGGCACTCGCAGCTGTACACGCTGACCGAGCCGCAGAACGCGGGTGGCATCAACCACCCGCACGAGGGCAACTTCGGCTTCGACATCGACAAGAACACCCAGATCTCCGACATCGCCATCTTCGGCTCCGGCCGGATCCGCGGTGGTGACGGCAACGCCGAGGGTGGCGTGGGGCTGAACGGTCGCTTCGGCACCGGCACCAAGATCAGCAACGTCTGGATCGAGCACGCCAACGTGGGTGCCTGGGTGGGCCGGGACTACGACAACATCCCCGACCTGTGGGGGCCGGCCGACGGGCTGGAGTTCACCGGCATGCGGATCCGCAACACGTACGCCGACGGCATCAACTTCAGCAACGGCACGCGCAACTCGCGGGTGTTCAACTCGTCGTTCCGCACCACCGGTGACGACGCGCTCGCCGTCTGGGCCAACCCGTACGTCAAGGACCGCACCGTCGACATCGCCCACGACAACCACTTCGTCAACAACACCATCCAACTGCCCTGGCGGGCGAACGGCATCGCGATCTACGGCGGCTACGACAACTCGATCGAGAACAACCTGATCTACGACACCGCGAACTACCCGGGCATCATGCTGGCGACCGACCACGACCCGCTGCCGTTCTCCGGCACGACGTTGATCGCCAACAACGGGCTCTACCGCACCGGTGGCGCGTTCTGGAACGAGGACCAGGAGTTCGGTGCCATCACCCTCTTCCCCTCCACCCGGGACATCGTGGGCGTCACGATCCGGGACACCGACATCATCGACTCCACGTTCGACGGCATTCAGTTCAAGAACGGCGGCGGCAACATGCCGAACGTCGCCATCACCAACGTGCGGATCGACAAGTCCACCAACGGCGCCGGCATCCTCGCGATGAGCGGCGCGCGCGGTAACGCCAACCTGACGAACGTGACAATCACCAACTCGGCCGACGGCAACATCGTCATCCAGCCGGGCTCGCAGTTCGTCGTCAACGGCGGCTAGCTCGCCGTTTTATCACCACAGTTTCAGTGAGGTCGGGGTGTCCGCGGACTGCGGACACCCCGACTTTCATGAAGCCGAGTCGATCGCCGCAGCGCAGGATCCGTCGTGGGCGTCGCGCCGCCGGCAACGACCGGCATCGCCGAGCCGGGCGTCACAGAACACTCGGGTACGCAGGAACTGCGCGTCCTCCTCGCTGAGCGTGATCTCACCGAAGTCGACGACGGCGAGGTGACCGAGCGAGTCGCGGAGCGCCACGGCCAGCGCGGTCACCTCGTCGAGGCTGGTCAGCGTGGTCGGGAGGTGGATGATCCACCGCGGCGCACTCAACGCAACGCCACCGTTCCTCCAGCGATCAACGTCTGCACCTGCTCAGCGGTCAGGCCGCGCCGCTGCAGGACGCGACGGCCCCAGCGGTGCAGAGGGCACGGGTGTGCTGCCTCGTCCTTGCGGCAGCGCGTACCGTCGGGCCGCTCGGGGGTGTGCACGGTGACCGCCCTCAGCGCCAACACGACGTCCTCCGTGGTGACGTGGGGCGGCAGCGGTAGATCGTCGGCAGAGCCCATGGTTCTCCCGTCCGAGCGGCGACCTCCCGACGAGCGCTATACCGCACAGTCATAAATATGACTCTGAGGTATAACACTCCCGAAGGTGACCGACCCGATCTCTTGTCCTGGCTGTCCACGATGGTCGTTCCACTGCTGGCCCAACGCAATCTTTCGCGGCAGAATCCAGACCGGCATCCGGGTGCTGCCGTTCGGTGCCGGGCTGGTGCGCTGGGCGCAGGCCGGCACCTTCACCATGCTCGACTTCCCGTCCGAGGTGCGCTCCCCGGAGCCGACCACCATCTACATGGACGGGCCGTGCGGCGCGGTCTACCTTGACAAGACCCACGAAATCGAGATCTACGACGACGCGTGGCGTTCGCTCAGTGAGCGGGCGCTCAGCGCCGACGAGTCCCGTGAGCTGATCGTGGCCATAGCGAAGGAGATGACCGATGGAGCGTGACGGAGTCTGGCGCACCTCGACCCGGTCCGGCGGCGAGGGCGACTGCGTCGAGGTGGCGGGCTTCGCCGAGACGGTCGGCGTACGCGACAGCAAGGACCGGCAGGGGCCGGTGCTGACCTTTACCCCTTCGGCCTGGACCGCCTTCGTCGAGTTCACGGTGGTCAGCCAGCCCACACGATGACCGCGCTCTGTCTCGCCGTACCCCTCCTGATCGTGCTCTGGTTCTGGGGTCGGCCTCTGCTCACCGGCCGCTGGAAGACTCCGGGCTGGTTCGCCGCGACGGCCGCGCTCTCGGTCGTCGCCACCGCCGTCACCTGGTTCGTCGGGGCGTTCGCGGGTTCCTCCATGAACTCGGAGGAGTCCTGCCGACAGGCCGGCGTCAGCTACGACAGCGCCTACCGCGCAGCCCACTGGCGTGAGTCGACGCGATGGTTCCCCCTCCACGACCGATGCAACGCCACCCACGACCTGGTGCCCGCCTGGGTCAACCCAGCTCTGGTGCTGCTGTCCCTACTGGCCGTGCTCTGCGTCGGCGCAGCGGTCCGGCTGGCCGTCGTGCGGCACCGCACCACGACGAGTCGGGCGCGGGCCCGCAGATCTTGGAAACTTTCCGTTCGGTCGTGACGGAAACTGTCCAAGATCTGCGCGCAAGCCGCATGCATTGAGGCGCCAGCACACGGCAACGGGCCCGAGTGAACCAGTCACTCGAGCCCGTTGCCGCGCGACGCGGCGGCTCAGCCGAAGGACTTGACCCCGCGCCAGTCGTCGCCCAGGACGACCTTCACCGGCCCGCCGGTGTCGGTCTTGGACGGGTGGTAGATCCGCATCATGCCGTCGGTGCCGGACCGGGTCCAGAAGTCCGGCACCCGGTCTCCGCTGACGTCCGGGATGCTGATCATCGCGCTGATGTTGGCCTCGGACCAGCCCGTCCCGTACGAGACGTCGCCGCTGCGGGAGCCGGCGGCCGACTTGAGCGAGTCCAGGTTCACGCTGCCCGGGAGTGAGCCGGGTTTGCCGTGCCGGACGTACATGTTGCCGTTGTCCATGTTGCGCCAGAGCATGTCCGGCGTGCCGTCCAGGTCGATGTCCGCCACGTTGACGATCTCGCGGCGGGCCCAGGCGGTGCCCTCCATCAGGGTCGCCTCCTGGAAGCTGCCACCGGTGTAGCCGCTCAGCGTCCAGAACGCGGTTCCGGCTCGCAGGATCAGGTCCGGAAGCTTGTCGCCGGTGATGTCACCGACCGCCTTGATCTGGGTCCAGGTCGAGGGTGCCGGTATGGCGGTCCCACCGACGCCGGTGGGCGGCAGGAGGACCCGCAGGCGGCGGTCGACGTCGAAGGTGCCGTACCCGTCGCCCGGGTAGATCCAGAACCCACCGTCGGGGGTACGGGCGAACATGTCGGTAGTGCCGTCGCCGGGATAGACGTCGGCGTACTTGGTGAGCAGGGCTGCCTTGCCGGTGGCCGGGTCGAACCAGTGACCTGTGGGGTTGAGCCTGCCGTCGGCGGTGTAGGAGCCGACGAGCCAGGCGTACAACTCGCCGCCCGTGTCGCCGGCGTAGTTGCGCAGGTTGCCCGAGGAGTCCACGAGGAGCAGGTCGGGAATACCGTCACCGCCCGTGTCACCCGGGCCGTCGGCCGTCGAGCGGGGCGGCACGTAGAACGTGTAGTCGGTGCGGGCGCTGCGGTTACCGACGGTGTCGAACGCGTACACGTGCAGGGTGGTGGGCCCGGCGTGCCGGGGTGCCAGGTTGGGCACGGTGGCCGTGCCGTTGGTGGCCGGGACGGCCACGGCGCCGATGCTCTCGAACGAGTACGTGAAGCTCGCGGCGCCGGAAGCGCTGAACGTGATGGGACCGGTCTCGCCGAACTTGATCGTCGCCCACGTCGCGCCGTCCGGGGTGGCCCGCTTGAAGACGTCGCTGGTGACGTCCGGCGCCGGCGGCGCGGAGGCGTCGATGGTGAGGCGGCACGGCTCGTTGCCGGGTGGGAAGAAGGAGGACGAGGCGCCGGTCGCGTCCTCGGCGCTCACCTCCCAGGAGTAGACCGCCTTGTCCTCCAGGTTGCCCGCGGGGATCGTCAGGCTGGCCTTGCCGTCGCTCGTGGTCGGGACCACGGTGCCCGCCGGAACAGCCGCGCCGTTCTTCCAGAACCGGAAGCGCAGGCTCTTGAGGTTGCCGTCGGCGTCGGAGGACCTCGCGGAGAGCACGACGTTGGTCTTCGCCACCGTCACGCCCGCGCCGGGCCCGGGAACGCAGAGGCCGCCGGGGGAGGTGGCCCCGTCGACCGGCTCGTTGGGCGGCCGGTTGTAGGTGACGCTCAACACCGCGGAGCTGACCTGGAACTTGCGCCAGGTGATCGTGTCGGACTCGCTGGTGGCGCGCATGCCGAGGGTGAGGTTCGACCAGCCGCCGTTGGCAGCGGCCTGGGCGCCCTTCTTCACGTCGAAGCTGACGTAGTCGTCGGCGCAGTTACTGCCGTAACCGTAGGCGAAGGACCGCCGGGACTCCTCCTCCACCCACGCCGGTTGCTTGTTCCAGGTGCTGCCGCTGGAGATGGCGCCGGTGCGCCACAGCTGCATCTCCCGGGCCGTGCACTGCCACGAGTGGTTGTTCAGCACCTTGAAGCTGGCGGCGGTAACCGTCGCACCCTTGATCTTGGTGTCGTAGCCCATGCGCCAGAACGAGCGGGCGCGCAGCGGGGTGTCCTTGTCGTAGCCCACCCGGGCGTCCGTCGTCCCGGAGTTGAAGTTGGTGCCGTTGTAGGTGTTGGTGTTCGGGTGCTGCGAATAGACGGTGGCCCAGGCCTGCTTGCCGCTGGTCATCGTCGGATCCAGGAAGACGGGGAAGAGCACGTCCGCGTCGGTGAGCAGCCCGGTGGCGGCGGCGTCGAGGTGCAGTCGGGCGTCACCCGTGCCGTCACCGTCGAGGCGCGTGGGCATCTGGGCCTGGCGTGCGCCGGGCTCGCCGCCGGCGAGGCCGGACAGCTTCAGCACGTCGGCGGGCGTGGCTACGGCGGTACGGGGGGCGCTGGCGGGTGCCTCGGGGTCGCGTCCCGCGGAGTCCCAGGCGAAGGGGCTGGGGATGGAGCTGACCTCGTCACCGCTGACCTTGTCGAGGGCCTGGACACCGCCGGTCGTCGCGTCCCGGCGGAAGACCACCGAGTCGGACCGCAGTCCGTAGGTGAGGGTGCTGACCGCCTGGATGGTGGCGGCCGCACGGTTCTTGACGATCAGCAGCTGCGCGAAGCCGCCGTCGTCGCGCGCGACGAGGAGCAGGTCCACCCCGGGTCGGACCTCCGGGTAGAGGGCGCGCGGACCGTCGAGCACCGGCTTCGGAAGCCGACCGGGCCAGGTGTACGCGATGGTGTGTCCCTGGACGTCCATCTCGGTCAGGACGGTCGACGCGTCGTCTCGCTGGTCCGGCGCGCTCCCACCGGAGAACCGCATCGGCGTGAAGGCGTTGACGGGGCGGATGGTCAGCCCGTCGGCGGCCGTCCCGTTGCGGGTCAGCGTGTTGTCGACGGCCACCCACTGTCCAGCGGGGTTCTTCGTCCGCTGGGGGGTGGCGTGGGTGGTGGTGCGCAGGTGTCCACTCGGCAGTGCCCAGGTGAGTGAGGTGGCGCTGGTGGCGGTCTCCACGAGCACGTCCGTGCCGGTCCGCAGCGCATCGGCCATCGCGGTCGCCTCGTCGCGCGGGGCGGGGGGCGTCGGCGCGAGGACGCTGTCGCGAGGTTGGTCGGCCCACGGCGTCGGGAGAGGGATCGCGACGAGTGCGGCCAGCAGGACGCCCATGGTGAGGATCAGCCTGGTGCGCGTACGCACGAAGGGGCTGAGCAGGCGAGGCACGGTCACGGCGCTTCTACTCCCCTGGGGGGCCGGCGACAAGGAAGGCACAACAAGTGGCCCCTTTCGGCGGGCCGAGGGGCAAAATGCGAGCACACGATCGCACGACGTGAGGCCTTTTCGTCTATCCCGCCAACGTTATCGATCCGTTACAAGCCTCCTGGCTGTCGCCGCACGTTCAGGCAGATTTTGATCTTGTGTACGGTTTGGTCAGTCGTTTCACGGGCCCCTGGTGGCATCTGCCCTGATGGCCCGGTTCCTGCCGGCCGCAGCCAACTGATCATCAATGGTGGCGTGACCCAGATCACTTCCAGTCCCATCGGTGACGACCGGCTGGCCTTGAGTAGCTGCCACTCCTACCGCAGAGTGCTCACGCACGTGCCGATCCGGTGCGTGCTTTTTCGCGGTCTTCCGCGCCTTCTCGTTCTTTTGCGCCTGGGTGGAGTCGACACGTATGCGTGGTATCGGGTTGCTGTCCCGGCGGTGGCATGGCCGACGGACCTCGACGGAGCAGGGGCGTCGTGCCCGTACGGCGATGGTGCTGTTCCTGTCCACGACGCTCGTCGCGACATCCGTGCCCGCGCCGGCCTGGGCGGTGCCCGGTGCCGGCATGAGCCGCGAGGACACCCAGGTCCAACTGCCCGACATCCCGAAGACCAAGCAGGTCGGTCAGGACGGGGAAGCCGAGACCGCCCTACTCACCGCCGACGAGGTGCCGGTCGTCCCGTACAAGCCCGGTGCCGTCAAGCCGTGGCAGCAGGACTCCGGCGTCGTGGACCTGACCGGCGTCGAGCCCGGCGTGACCAAGCAGGTCGACGATCTGCCCGTCTCGCTCGGCGTACCGGAGGGTGGTGACCCCGCCGCCCTCGCCGGCACCTGGACCGTCGACCTTGCCGCCCCCGAGGCGTCCCAGGCCGCCAGCGTGTCGGGCCTGATCATGAAGATCAGTCCGCCGGCGACCGCCGACCCGGCCGCCGAGGTCGCCCTCGACGTCAACTACTCCGAGTTCGCCGACCTGTACGGGCCGCTGGCCGCCGACCGCTTCGGCGTCATGCTGCTGCCCGACTGCGTCTTCGACGCCCCCGACTCCGGGGACTGCGCCACCGCCGGCAGCAGCGGGATGACGGCGTCCGCGCCCGCCACGGCGAGCGCCCGGACGGTGCCCAGCGAGGTGACGCTGGTGCCGACCAAGAAGGCGTCGGCACGCATCGCGGCCACCGCGGACGAGCCGATGCAGCGGGTGGTCTCGGGCAAGGTGCCCGTGGGCGCGTTGCTCGCGGCGCAGGGTGCGGGCAGCGGCCCGGGTGCCCGCGCTGCCGCGGCGGAAGGGTCGAGCGTCGTCGGGGTGCTGGACACCGGAGCGTCTGCGGCGGGCGACTTCACCGCCACGCCCCTGCTGTCCTCCGGCTCCTGGGCCGCTGGTTCGTCGTCCGGGGCGTTCACCTACTCGTACCAGGTCCAGACCCCCGAGACGGCCGCCGGCCTGATGCCGAAGGTCGCCCTGTCGTACTCCTCGCAGTCGGTGGACGGCCGCACCTCCGCCACCAACAACCAGGCCTCCTGGATCGGCGACGGCTGGGACTACAGCGCGGGCGCGATCACCCGCAGCTACGCCAGTTGCCGGGAGGACTCGAAGAAGCCCGGCGCGAACAACTCCTCGCACCGGACCGCCGACCTCTGCTGGGGCTCGAAGAACAACGCCACCCTGTCGCTCGCCGGCATGACCACCGAGCTGGTCTGGGACGAGGGCAAGAAGGCCTGGTTCACCGCCAACGGTGACGGTTCCAAGGTCGAGTTGGTGAAGGACACCAGCCTGGCGAACGGCGACGCCGACGGCGAGTACTGGATCGTCACCACGCGGGACGGCACCCGCTACCACTTCGGTCGCAACCGCCTGCCGGGCTGGTCCGACCGGGGCAGCGCCGCCGACGACCCGGTCACCAACTCGGTGCTTACCGTGCCGGTGTACGGCAACCACTCCGACGAGGACTGCTACAAGGCGGGCAACTGGGCCGGCTCGGTCTGCACCCAGGCATGGCGGTGGTCCCTCGACTACGTCGAGGACATCCACGGCAACGCGATGAGCCTCTGGTGGGAACGCGAGACGAACCACTACGCCCGGAACTTCAACTTCAAGGACCCGGTCAGCTACGACCGGGGTGGCTACCTGACCCGCATCGACTACGGGCAGCGCCGGGACACCCTCTTCTCGGAGGCGCCGCTGGCGCGGATCGCCTTCAGCGTGGCGGAGCGCTGCTTCGCCGAGGGCTCCCTCACCTGCACCGATGAGAACTTCGCCAGCGCCAAGCCGGACAAGTACCGGATCTGGTACGACACCCCGGCCGACCTGCGCTGTGCCGCCGGCCAGAAGTGTTGGAACGCCTCGCCGTCCTTCTTCACCCGTAAGCGCCTCGACAAAATCACCACCTCGGCGCAGCGGACGTCGGCGAAGACCCTCCAGACCGTTGACGAGTACCAGCTCAAGCAGTCGTTCCCGATCCTGAAGACCGGCCCCAACACCGCCCTGTGGCTGGAGTCGATCACCCGCACCGGCCACGGCAGGAACAACGACAAGATCGCGCTCAACGCGGTGCGCTTCGAATCCAACACCGAGGAGATGCCGAACCGCGTCAAGCGGGACAACCGCCCCGGCTTCGCCCGGCTGCGTATCGCCCGGGTCATCAACGAGTACGGCGGCGAGACCGTCATCAACTACAAGGCGCCGGTGGGCGACTGCGACAAGGGCACCGGCCTGCCCGGCAAGAGCGACACCGCGGCGCTGAAGGCCAACGACCGGTTCTGCTACCCGGCCTTCTGGCATCCGGACCCGGCCGTCGAGGACATCGACTGGTTCCAGAAGTACGTCGTCGACAGCGTCGAGGAACTCCCCAACCTGGACGGCGCGTTCACCACGACCACCCGGTACGCGTACGGCACGCCGGCCTGGCGGCTCGCCGAACAGGAGTTCACCAAGAAGTCGACCCGCACGTACTCCCAGTTCGCCGGGGTCGACCAGGTCACCGTCTACACCGGCGCGGACGATCCCGACATCGGCAGCAAGCGGACCAAGTCCGTCACCCGGTACTTCCGGGGCCTGGGTGACAACGTCTCCGTCCGGGACGTGACCGAGGCCGAGATCGCCAAGGACCGGGAGGCCTTCGCCGGCCGGGTCGCCGAGGAGTTGACGTACGCCGACGCCGGCGACGCCGACACCAACTGGCTCACCCGCAGCGTCACGTACCCCGCCGCGCAGGAACTCGCGTCCCGCACCCGCGACGACGGGCTCAGCCCGCTGAAGGCCTGGCGGGTCACGGAGCCTCGGCAGGCCTCGTACACCCGGTCCTCCGGCACCGGCGACGACACCCGGACCCTGCGGACCGTCGAGACGAGGACGAAGTTCGACGAGGACTCCGGCCTGCCGGAACTCATCGAGTCGCTTGGTGACACCGACAAGACCGGCGACGAGTCGTGCACCGAGGTGCACTACCTCAACCGTGAGGACAAGAACCTCATCGGGCTGACCAAGCAGATCCGGACCAGCCCGACGACCTGCGCCGACGCGACCTTCGACGACCTGAAGACGCTCAGCTCCGCCGGCCGGGTCGCCTACGACGGCCAGGCGTACGACGTCGCCCTGGGCGCGTCGACCCGCGGCCTGGCCACCCAGACCTGGTCGCTGAAGGGCGACGGCACGGGCTTCCAGCCCGACGGCACCACCGGCTTCGACGCCATCGGTCGCGTGGTCAGCAACACCGACCCGGACGGCAAGACCTCAAAGATCACCTACACGCCGTCCACCGGCCAGGCCACCAGCGTCACCGAGGAGAACTCGCTGGGGCACAAGCAGACCCGGGAGTTGGATCCGGGCCGCGCCGTCACGGTGAAGACCACCGACCTGAACAACCGGGTCAGCGAGGCGAAGTACGACGCGCTGGGCCGCCTCGTCGAGGCGTGGGGCCCCGGGCGTACCCCGTCGTCCGCTGCCGTCCCGGACTTCCGGGCCCAGTACGTCGTGCCCGCCGGGAAACCACCGGTCATCACCACCTTCAGCCGGGGGCACGAGAACCGGATCCAGACCTCCGTCACGATCTACGACGGCCTGGGCCGCGAACGGCAGACCCAGGAGGAGGCCACCGGCGGCGGCCGACTGATCACCGACACGGAGTACAACAGCTCCGGCGAGGTGTGGCGGACCAACAACGCGTACCTTGCCAACGGCTCGCCCGGCGGCCAACTGTTCACGCCGTTCGTGGACCCCGACAACCCCGGGCCCGTACCGAACGCCACCCTCTACACCTACGACGGCCTCGGCCGGGTCACCCAGGAACTGCCCGTCCTGAACGGCGTCGAACAGCCGAACCGGGCCACCCGCTACGTGTACGGCGCCGACCACTCCACAGTGGTCAACCCGGCGGGTGCGACCTCGTACCGGATGTTCACCGACGCCCTGGGCCGGACCACCCGGGTCGACACCTTCACCAACAGCGCCCGCACCGAGTTCACCAGCATGCGCTACCAGCACGACGCGCGTGGTCAGCTCGCGCAGGCCACCCACTCGGCCAGCCCGACCCGCCCGTGGACCTGGACGTACGACCAGCGCGGCCGGATGGACAGCTCCACCGACCCGGACTCCGGCACCACCCGGATCACGTACGACCACCGGGACCGGCAGCTGACCTCCACCAACGCCCGCGGCGTCACCGTCTGGAACGGCTACGACCAGCTGTCCCGCCCGACGTCTCAGCGGCTCGGCAGCAGCACCGGCACGCTCCTGGGTGAGTTCACCTACGACACCGTCGCCAATGGCAAGGGCCTGCCGGCCAGCGCCACCCGCTACACCGACGGCCTGCCGTACACCCAGCGGGTCAACAGCTACAGCGACGACTACCAGCCCACGTCGACGACCCTCACGCTGCCGCAGTCCATCGCCGACACCTGGGGGCTGCGGACCTCGTACACCTACGACAGCACCTACACCGACACCGGTCTGCCCGAGTCGTCGACCCTGCCCGCCGTCGGCAGCCTGCCGTCGGAGAAGCTCCTCGTCCGCTACACCAAGGACGGTCTGCCGCTCTCGGTGTCCGGCAACAACTGGTACGGCGCGGAGACCGTCTACTCGCCGTACGGGCAGGTGCTGCGCTCCACCCTCGGCGCCCAGCCGTACCGGGTGTGGACGATGGCCTCGTACGACGACGCGAGCGGCGCCCTCAACAGCCAGCAGGTCTACCGCGAGCAGACCGGCGACAAGAGCATCGTCGGCGGCAACCTCGTCTCCAACCGCTCCTACGCCTACGACGACGCCGGCAACGTCCTCGCGATCCGCGAGGAGGCGACCGGCATCGAGGAGCGGCAGTGCTTCCAGTACGCGCTCGGCCGGCTGAAGACGGCCTGGACCGCCAAGAACCAGGCGCTGTGCTCCCCGGGCCCGGTCAACACCGACGGCACCCTCAACGTGGCCGCCGGCACTGACAAGTCCGGCTACTGGCAGGAGTACGAGTACGACCTGCTCGGTAACCGCACCAAGCTGGTGGAGAAGGACCTGACCGGCGCCACCGCCAAGGACGCCACCACCACGTACACCTATGGCAAGGCCGACGGCAGCCAGCCGCGCACCCTCACCAAGGCCACCAAGAACTACCTCACCCCGGCCGGCGCCGCGATCACCGCAGCCGCCGAGCGGCTGTACGAGCTGACCGGCGAGACGAAGTCCGTCACCTCCCTGCAGAACGGTGACCAGCAGACCCTGTCGTGGACGTACGACGGCCAGGTCGAGCGGATCGCCGGCGAGGGCACCAAGGGCCGGAGCCCGTACGTCGGCCTGGCCGACAAGTGCCTCGACCTCAGCAACGGGCTCGCCGTCCCCAACCAGCCCCTGATGCTGTACCCGTGCAACGAGTCACCCGCGCAAAAGTGGGCCTTCGCCGCCACGCCCAACCAGAGCAACCCGAACCTGGGCACGCTGGCTGCGTACGACACCTGGTGTGTGCAGCCGGCCGCCAACACCGCGGGCTCGGTCTTCGCCGTGCAGAGCTGCACGGGCGCGGCGGGTCAGCAGGTGGAACGCCTGTCGACCGGTCAGCTCAAGCACACCGCCTCCGGCCTCTGCGTCGCCGTCAAGGACGCCGCGACCGCCGACGGCACGCCGATCGTGTTGGCGGCGTGCGCCACAGTGCCCGCGCAGCAGTGGGAGGCGCAGGACGAGACCCGGCACATCTACGGGCCGGGTGGCACGCGTCTGCTGACGATCCAGCAGCGGCAGGCCACCCTGAACCTGGGTGAGGCGCAGCTGACCGTGCAGCGGGGCGGGGTGCAGGTTTCCGTCCAGCGCTCGTACGCCGTGCCGGGTGGCACCGTGGTGCGTTACGCGAACCGTGCCGTCGCCGGCTCCCATCTGTTGGCCCTGGCCGGTGACCATCAGGGCAGCACGTATGCCGAGGTCGGCATGTACGACACGGCGATGCCGGTGCGGATCCGGAAACAGGATCCGTTCGGCAACCAGCGGGGCAGCGCTCCGCTCGCCGTCAACATGCAGAACAACACCGGTTTCCTCGGTGCGGTCCGTGATGACGCTTCGGGTTTCACCCCGCTTGGTGCGCGTCTGTACGACCCGACGGTGGGGCGGTTCCTGTCCGCGGACCCGGTCCTGGACCTGGCCGACCCGGCGCAGTCCAACGGGTACGCGTATGCCCACAACAATCCGGTGACCCACTCGGACCCGTCGGGTCTGTCGGTGGCGTTGACCGCGTCGGAGACGGCGGCGGCGTTGGCCGGTGCGGGTCTGTCGGCGGCGATGGTGTCGCAGGCGCAGGCGAACATGGGCCGGTCGCTGATGTCGGTGGTGCTCGACTCGGCCTGGTACATCCTCAAGGAGTTCATCGGCATCAACGACGCCATGAACTGCTTCGGCGGTGACATGTGGGCCTGCGGCAGCTTGATCATCGGGGCGATTCCGTGGGCCAAGCTCGGCAAGATCCCGGCGGTGATGCGGGCGGTCAACCGGACGATCGACGCGATCCAGGCGTGGCGGGCAGCGAAGCGGGCTGCTGAGGCGGTGCTGGCTGCCGCCCGGGCGGCGGAGACAGCCGCGTTGAACGCCAAGAAGCTGGCGATCGAGCGGGCGAAGAAGGCCGCGCAGGCAGCCAAGAAGAAGGCCGCCGACAAGGTCAACACGACGAGCAACAAGGCGACACAGGCGTCGAAGAAGACGGGTAACCCGGTCCAGAAACAGGCCCAGGCGAAGGGCAATCCGAAGGGATCGTCGGCCGGATCGAGCGGTGCCGGCAAGTCCGGCGGTAACAAGAGTTCCGGCGGTGCCGGCAAGGGCGACGCTAAGCCCGGTGGTGCGTCGGGTGCTTCCGGTCGCAGTAGTGGCGGTACCAGCGGAGGTGGCGGTGCCGGCAAGCCCGACGGCGAGTGCCTCACCAACAGTTTCGTGCCCGGCACCAAGGTGCTCATGGCCGACGGATCGACGAAGCCGATCGAGGATGTCGAGCCGGGTGACAAGGTCCAGGTGACTGATCCGGAGACGGGTCGGGTCGAGGTGGAGACGGTCACCGCCGCGATCACGGGTGAGGGTGTCAAGAACCTGGTGAAGGTCACCATCGACACCGACGGTGAGCAGGGGTCGGACACGGCCGAGGTCACGGCGACCGACGGTCACCCGTTCTGGGTGCCGGAGCTGAACGAGTGGGTCGACGCCACCGACCTGCGAACCGGCCAGATGCTGCGAACCAGCGCCGGCACCCTCGTGCAGATCACGGCAATCGAGCGCTGGACCACGGAGTGGGCTACCGTCCACAACCTCACCGTCGCCAACATCCACACGTACTATGTGATAGCCGGTGATGCACCGGTCCTCGTCCACAACTGCCGCGGCAAGGCAACGGTGCGTTGGGACGAAGATATGGAGCATGCCACGATTCGGGTAGAGGGTGGCGGCAGGTCGCTGGAGACTGAACAAGTAATCCCAGGATGGGATGGGGTAGGAAGCCCAAATGGTCTCCCGACGACGGGTGCGCGAGCGGAGTCACTTGGTCCAAACGTTATTGAGCGAACCTTCGATGTTCCTGACGTAGGAGCGGCCATGCGCGCACAGCAAAGCTCAATTGGAGCGGACCTCGGCGGCTATGACGGCATCCACAATAGTTGCGTAACATACTGCGTGTCGATTTTGCGAGCTGGTGGCGTGGATATACCAGCGGGAGCGCGAGGAATGGTTGCGCTCAAAAGGACTTTAGGCTAGGGGCTACGTTGCTGGATCAAGAGGAACATCACGACGCTGTTCTTGCGGAGATCCTTTTAAGTAAGAGGGTTGGTCTAGCGCATGTTCGGCTCGTTGGGGACGTTATTTCGACCAGGGCGCAATTAAGCATGATCCTGCAGGGCGCAGTCGGTCTTTCGTTCGACCAGAGAGCAGAGCTTGTCGAAGAGGTCCTTGGTCTAGAGGATGCTTACCGGGATGCGTGGAAAAAGGTGTCCTCTGGCGCTTACGCTCAAAATCGCGTGGAGTATCTTGCTGCTCTTGACGATACGCTGAGAGGTGCTGTGGAGGGAATGTCAAGAATTCTCCGACGGCTTGGCGGGAGTTCGTAGTGGATAGGTATCGAGCTGCTCGGGATGGGCTTTCCCAAGGCGCTGCAGACGGGCGTGGCAATCCTCGCGGGAGAAGGTGAATCCACAATAAGGCGCTTACCGGCGCGGCGTAACGCTAAAGGCGGCTCGAAGGAGCCAGGCCGGGTATCTGGTAAATCGTTGGCCTGGCCCTTCGAGTCTAATTTCCGACGACTGCGTACGGTGACCGAATGCTGTCGACGGCTGCGCTTCCTCTGTGCTGGTTGCTGCCCTCGGCGGACGCCTCACAACGGCGGATCCTGCTACCCCGCGACTGCATCACCTCGCTGACCCGCTACCGCTACCGCCAAGGCCAGGACATCGACCGGCGGGAAGCCGGCGACACCTTGGCAGATCTCGACCTGGTGTTCGCCTCAACTACGGGCCGTCCGCTCGGCCCCGCCAACGTGCATCGCCAGCACGAGACAATCTGCTACCTCGCCGAGGTCCGCTACATCCGCTTCCACGACCTCCGACACACCTGCGCCACGCTGCTGCTGGAACAGGGCGTCGAACTCGTCACCATCAAGGAACTCCTCGGCCACGCCCGGCTGCACGTCACCGCCGACATCTACGCCCACGTCCGACCCCGCCTGCACCGTAATGCCATCGAAGCCATGAACCGAGCCCTACACCCCGACGACACCGACCCAGACGACGACACCCCACCCGCCGACGACTGACACCCGACCAGCGGCGCCCCGACCCGGACCCATGATCCTGGTCGGGGCGCCCCGCTACTCGCTGCGCAGCACCGCCGAGCGTGGCCAGGCGAGGAACCGCGCGTGCAACACCCCCGACGGGGAGTGCGGCAGGTCCTCGCACGCCTGCACCAGGTACGCCGACAGGTGCAGCATCAGCGACACCCGCGCACCGGTGAACTCCGCCACGAGCTGCCGCTTGCGTGTCCGACACGGCCACGCCGCGCCGCACCCCGCGCAGATCCACTGCGGCCGTACCGGCTGATGCACCGACACCCACCCCACCACCCCTCCGGAACGTTGAAAGGGGGAAGGGACTGCCGCCGACACCCGAACCGACCGCATCCCGGGCCGGCGACAACCCCTTCCCCTGGCACCCACCTGCCCGGCGAATCTGCCGCAAGCGAACCAGCGAGGCCCTGCCGCTGAACCTATAAACCAGCCTCGGGCACCCCAACGTCCCGACGGACACCACCCCGGACACTTCCACGACCCTGGTGCGTCCCGCTGTGTCCACTACCGTGGGACGGTATGAGTCACCGCCTCCGCGCGGCCATGCTCCGCGCCCACCTCGACCCCGCCGCCCTCGCCACAGCCGTCGGTGTCGACGTCAAGACCGTCACCCGGTGGCTCGCCGGCCGCGTCCCGCACCAACGCACCCGCCTCGCCGTCGCCGACGCCCTCGGCGAGACCGAAGCCGACCTGTGGCCCCAGACCCGCCCCGACCAGGCACCGGGCGCGGAAGCCACCGCCGAGGTCGTCGCCGCCTACGCCCACCGCGCCGACATCCCCCACCACGTCTGGGCAGCCCTCCTCGCCGGCGCCACCAGCCGGATCGACCTGCTCGGCTACGCCTACCCGTTCCTCCTAGAGCTGCTGCCCAACACCATGCAACTCATCACCGACAAGGCCGCCAACGGCGCCCGGTTCCGGCTCGCATTCGCCGACCCCGACTGCCCGCACGTGGCTGAACGCGACGCCCTTGAACAGATCGGCGGCACTCTGCCTGGCCGGATCCGCAACGCCCTCAACTTCTGCGAACCCCTCCACGGCGTGCCAGGGGTGGAGATCGGCCTGCACACCGTGCACCTGTACAACTCGGTGTTCCGCTTCGACCACCAGATGATCGTCACCCCACACCTGTACCGCGCCCGCGGCTACCAACACCCCGCCCTGCACCTGCGCGAACTCTCCCCGCACGGCATCTTCGCCGCCCACGCCGACCAGTTCGAACAGATCTGGCAAACCACCACCGCCTACCCCAAGGAGACCCGGTGACCGGCCGGCGCGACTACTACCACGACCCCCAGGCACCCGCCGCGAACAGCCTCGTCCCCGGCGCCGCCGCCCTCGTCACCGACGTGCAAGGCCGCGTCCTGCTGCAACGGCGCACCGACTCTGGCAACTGGGCACTACCCGGCGGCGCCATGGACATCGGCGAAACCCTTCAACAGTGCGCCGTCCGTGAGGTCAAGGAAGAGACCGGCCTTGACGTCGAGATCACCGGCCTGCTCGGCATCTACACCGACCCGGCGCACGTCATCGCATACGCCGACGGTGAGGTGCGGCAGGAGTTCACCGTGACCTACCTCGCGCGAGTCACCGACGGCACGCTGACCGTTAGCGACGAGTCCACCGAGGTCCGCTTCATCCACCCCACCGACTTCGACCACATCCCCATCCACGACACCGTCCGCCTCCGCCTCCACCACCACGCCCAGCGCCGCGACACCCCCTACCTCGGATAACGCCACGACCCGGCACATCTACGGGCCGGGTGGCACGCGTCTGCTGACGATCCAGCAGCGGCAGGCCACCCTGAACCTGGGCGAGGCGCAGCTGACGGTGCAGCGGGGCGGGGTGCAGGTTTCCGTCCAGCGCTCGTACGCCGCGCCGGGTGGCACCGTGGTGCGTTACGCGAACCGTGCCGTCGCCGGCTCCCATCTGTTGGCCCTGGCCGGTGACCATCAGGGCAGCACGTATGCCGAGGTCGGCATGTACGACACGGCGATGCCGGTGCGGATCCGGAAACAGGATCCGTTCGGCAACCAGCGGGGCAGCGCTCCGCTCGCCGTCAACATGCAGAACAACACCGGTTTCCTCGGTGCGGTCCGTGATGACGCTTCGGGTTTCACCCCGCTTGGTGCGCGTCTGTACGACCCGACGGTGGGGCGGTTCCTGTCCGCGGACCCGGTCCTGGACCTGGCCGACCCGGCGCAGTCCAACGGGTACGCGTATGCCCACAACAATCCGGTGACCCACTCGGACCCGTCGGGTCTGTCGGTGGCGTTGACCGCGTCGGAGACGGCGGCGGCGTTGGCCGGTGCGGGTCTGTCGGCGGCGATGGTGTCGCAGGCGCAGGCGAACATGGGCCGGTCGCTGATGTCGGTGGTGCTCGACTCGGCCTGGTACATCCTCAAGGAGTTCATCGGCATCAACGACGCCATGAACTGCTTCGGCGGTGACATGTGGGCCTGCGGCAGCTTGATCATCGGGGCGATTCCGTGGGCCAAGCTCGGCAAGATCCCGGCGGTGATGCGGGCGGTCAACCGGACGATCGACGCGATCCAGGCGTGGCGGGCAGCGAAGCGGGCTGCTGAGGCGGTGCTGGCTGCCGCCCGGGCGGCGGAGACAGCCGCGTTGAACGCCAAGAAGCTGGCGATCGAGCGGGCGAAGAAGGCCGCGCAGGCAGCCAAGAAGAAGGCCGCCGACAAGGTCAACACGACGAGCAACAAGGCGACACAGGCGTCGAAGAAGACGGGTAACCCGGTCCAGAAACAGGCCCAGGCGAAGGGCAATCCGAAGGGATCGTCGGCCGGATCGAGCGGTGCCGGCAAGTCCGGCGGTAACAAGAGTTCCGGCGGTGCCGGCAAGGGCGACGCTAAGCCCGGTGGTGCATCGGGTGCTTCCGGTCGCAGTAATGGCGGAACCAGCGGAGGCGGCGGCGCCGGCAAGCCTGACGCCGGCGGTTCGTGCCCGACAGACGGCAATAGTTTCGTCCCTGGCACCAAGGTTCTGATGGCCGACGGGTCAACGAAGCCGATCGAGGACGTCAAGCCGGGCGACAAGGTCCAGGTGACCGATCCGGAGACGGGTCGGGTCGAGGTGGAGACGGTCACCGCCGCGATCACGGGTGAGGGTGTCAAGCACCTGGTGAAGGTCACCATCGACACCGACGGTGACCGGGGTTCGGACACGGCCGAGGTCACGGCGACCGACGGTCACCCGTTCTGGGTGCCGGAGCTGGACGAATGGGTCGACGCCACCGACCTGCGATCCGGTCAGATGCTGCGCACCAGCGCCGGCACCCTCGTGCAGATCACGGCAATCGAGCGCTGGAGCACCGAGTGGGCCACCGTCCACAACCTGACCGTCGCCAACACCCACACGTACTATGTAATCGCCGGCACCACACCGGTCCTCGTCCACAACTGCGGCGGCGGTGTCGATCATCGTGGAAACCCGTGCTCGTGTAATATCGCGGACGACAACTATCGCGGCAGGTTCAACGCTGACCTTGCAAAGAATGGGCAGCCGAGATTGCCAAGAGACTGGGATGCGCACCACGCAATTCCCCAGTATTACAGGAACCATCCTGAGTTCGATGACTTCGACTTCGATTCCCCGGCAAATATGCGCGGGGTTCAAGGATCGAGGGCTGGACCCGGAAACAATATTCATCAGCAGATTACGAATATGTGGGCGGATTTCCAGAGAGCCGCACCAAATGCTTCACGATCCTCAATTGAGATGTTCGCGGGGCATATAGACAACCTATTCGGACAGCATTACTGGAAGTAGGATCAATGAGTGGGATCGCCGGATGGAAGACGAACGTCCGCGCTGAGCTCGATCGGCTCGGCCAAGTGTTTGAGGCCCGCTTCGGCTACCCACTCGAAGACGGCGCGAACTTCGTCAGTGACGCCGACCAGGTGGCTCAGGCTGGCGGGAGTAAGCCGCTGCTTCCGCCAGCGCTGGCCCTGTTCTATGACGAGGTCGGCGAGGTGTCCCTCCCGGACATCCACAACGGATACTTTATCCATCCGGCGAGCAGGTTTCCATCATCCGTTGATTGGGGCCTACCGGTCCGGGTTGAAGCGGACTCGATCGGAAGCGTCGCAACATTTGGATCGGACGGCGGCGGCGGCTTCTTCTCCTTGGTTTCGGCAGACTGTTCTGCCTACTACCTACCGCCGGGGCAAGTCGTGGATGGGATCTATAGCGGCGGTCTCGGCGAGCCTCGAAAGATTGCGCATGACTTGTCTGAGTTTCTAGATCGACTGCTCGTCGTCATACGCGATTTTGTGGCCAGGGGTCGAACGCCCGGGCTGTAGGAAGAATGGCGTCCGCAACGCGCAATTAACAAGTGCCGAGCAATCGACTCCTGCAAATTTCAGCGGTGCGCGTTCTCTGCGACTGGCATGCAACGCTCCGTTGTTGATTGTTAACCTTGTGCGCCGTGGGGTGTGGTTGTGCGCGCGGGTTGCTGTCACGGTTGCTGTCAGGTACATGGCATGTATGCCAATGCGTGGATGTGAGATTCGTCCAGATGCCGCAACGAGCGCCGGGGCCTTCGTGCAGATCGGAGTAATCGAACGTTGGTCTCGCTGTGCCATCGGGCACGTCTGTGGACGGTAGGGCTTGATCGACACGAGTTCGGCGAGGTGGGGGTGTCGGGCGAGGATGCCGCCAGATCGACGATGCCGTGTCGATCATGAAGCGGCGCCGGGGCCTGGGCTGACGCTCCCAGCGGGCTTCCGGGTGGTCGCCGTGGGTGCGGGCGGTGGCAACGTCGAGCTGCTCGCCGCGCAGGCCCTGGAGTTGGGCGTCGAGGCGGTCGGGGTGGCTCGGGCGTCCGCCGCGCAGGATCTGCAGCTCGCGTTCTACGCGGAGGCGAGTCGGCGCGGGTGGGCCACCGGTGACTTCAAGCTTCCCAAGATCGTGGCCGGGCCGGACGCGATGGCCGAGTTGGCCCAGTGGCCGTGTGACATCGTGCTCAACGGGGTGGTCGGCTCGCTGGGCCTCGCTCCTACGCTGGCCGCGCTGGGTGCTGGTCGTACCCTCGCGCTTGCCAACAAGGAGTCGCTGGTGGCCGGCGGCCCCCTGGTCCGGGCCGCGGTGACGCGGCCGGGGCAGATCGTGCCGGTCGACTCGGAGCATTCGGCGTTGGCGCAGTGTCTGCGCTCCGGGTCGCGCGGTGAGGTGCGACGGTTGATCGTGACAGCCAGCGGCGGCCCGTTCCGGGGCCGCAGCCGCGACGAGTTTACGACGGCCAGGTCGAGCGGATCGTCGGTGCGGGCGCCAGGGCCGGAGCTCGTACGTCGGCCTGGCTAACAAGTGCCGTCGACCTCAGTCGTGGGTTGGCCGTTCCGAACCAGCCTTTGTAGTTGTACGGGTGCAATGGGTCACCCGCGCAGCGGTGGGGCTTTGCTGCCACGCCGAACCAGAGCAACCCGAACCTGGGCACGCTGGCTGCGTACGACACCTGGTGTGTGCAGCCGGCCGTGTACACCGCGGCTTCGGCCTTCGCGGTGCAGAGCTGCACGGGTGCCGCGGACCCGATCTCGGATCTGGCTGACCCGGCGCAGTCCAACGGGTACGCGTATGCCCACAACAATCCGGTGACCCACTCGGACCCGTCGGGTCTGTCGGTGGCGTTGACCGCGTCGGAGACGGCGGCGGCGTTGGCCGGTGCGGGTCTGTCGGCGGCGATGGTGTCGCAGGCGCAGGCGAACATGGGCCGGTCGCTGATGTCGGTGGTGCTCGACTCGGCCTGGTACATCCTTAAGGAGTTCATCGGCATCAACGACGCCATGAACTGCTTCGGCGGTGACATGTGGGCGTGCGGCAGCTTGATCATCGGGGCGATTCCGTGGGCCAAGCTCGGCAAGATCCCGGCCGTGATGCGGGCGGTCAACCGGACGATCGACGCGATCCAGGCGTGGCGGGCAGCGAAGAGAGCCGCCGAGGCTGTCCTAGCTGCCGCCCGGGCGGCGGAGACAGCCGCGTTGAACGCCAAGAAGCTGGCGATCGAGCGGGCGAAGAAGGCCGCGCAGGCAGCCAAGAAGAAGGCCGCCGACAAGGTCAACACGACGAGCAACAAGGCGACGCAGGCGTCGAAGAAGACCGGCAACCCGGTCCAGAAACAGGCCCAGGCGAAGGGCAATCCGAAGGGATCGTCGGCCGGATCGAGCGGTGCCGGCAAGTCCGGCGGTAACAAGAGTTCCGGCGGTGCCGGCAAAGGCGACGCTAAGCCCGGTGGTGCGTCGGGTGCTTCCGGTCGCAGTAATGGCGGAACCAGCGGAGGCGGCGGCGCCGGCAAGCCTGACGCCGGCGGTTCGTGCCCGACAGACGGCAATAGTTTCGTCCCTGGCACCAAGGTTCTGATGGCCGACGGGTCAACGAAGCCGATCGAGGACGTCAAGCCGGGCGACAAGGTCCAGGTGACCGATCCGGAGACGGGTCGGGTCGAGGTGGAGACGGTCACCGCCGCGATCACGGGTGAGGGTGTCAAGAACCTGGTGAAGGTCACCATCGACACCGACGGTGAGCAGGGTTCGGACACGGCCGAGGTCACGGCGACCGACGGTCACCCGTTCTGGGTGCCGGAGCTGGACGAATGGGTCGACGCCACCGACCTGCGAACCGGCCAGATGCTGCGAACCAGCGCCGGCACCCTCGTGCAGATCACGGCAATCGAGCGCTGGAGCACCGAGTGGGCCACCGTCCACAACCTCACCGTCGCCAACACCCACACGTACTATGTAATCGCCGGCAGCGCGTCGGTACTCGTGCACAACTGCGGCGGAAAATGGACACCAACAGATGTCGATGGGCAGCGCGTCTATCAGCGCGACGACTTGGTTGATCCGAATTACACTTCGCCGAAAG
Organism: Micromonospora chokoriensis; assembly: GCF_900091505.1. Lineage (NCBI taxonomy): Bacteria > Bacillati > Actinomycetota > Actinomycetes > Micromonosporales > Micromonosporaceae > Micromonospora > Micromonospora chokoriensis. The sequence continues at coordinate 6,675,437 of NZ_LT607409.1, read as the reverse complement.
ATAAATATGGCAGGACGAATTTGAAGCGGATGCAGCAGGGTCTCGCGCCAATGGGGCCGGACGATAACCCCGTAGTTCTTCACCATATGCTGCAGACCCAGGATGGCCCACTCGCCGAACTAACTCAATCGATGCATCAGGGCTGGTTCCGACAACTTCATATCAACGTTGGAACTCGTATACCGAGTGGCATCGACCGCGATGCGTTCGCCGTGTGGAAGACTGCGTACTGGAAGAGTCGTGCGGCCGGATTTTAGTAAGAGGAGGTCAGTGGAGTGAGTGCCCACGAGGACGCCGAGGAGTTTATTCGGCTTGTTCGGGCCAACTCGCAGATCGCCAACATTGCTGGCGGCTGTGACGAGGACTTAATCGCGCGGGCCGAAGCCCAGCTCGGCCTCAGCCTGCCGCTCACCTATCGCGAATTCTTGCGACAGCTTGGTGAATGCGATATTGCCGGTGAGGAATTCTACGGAGTCTGGGCACGTGATGACGATCGAAATGTCCTCTTCGGGGCGGTGCGGATGACTTTAGAGGCTCGGCGAACGAGCGCAATGCCGGCTGCTTTGGTTGTTTTTATGTCTGATGGTATGGGTGGTCTGTATGCAATGGATACCGCCGCCTCAGATGAAGAGGGCGAGGCTCCAGTAGTGCTATGGGAACCGGGAGGCTCGATTCCTGGCTCTATCCTGGAACGTGCTGCGGATAGCTTCGGCGGGTTCGCGCTAAAGCGCACGAAGCGCGCTCTCGCGGCGTTGCAATGAAGCTAGCTCGGGGTCGCTTGCTGAGGTTCCCCCGGTCTGCCGGAGGGTTGCCCGAGGAAGGCTGAGTCGCCGCTTGATCGACACGAGGTCGGCGAGGTGGGGGCGTCGGGTAGCGGGGTTACCGCTAGATCGGCGATGGGGTGTTGATCAAAGGGCGGGCGCAGCGGGGCGGGGCGGCAGCGGGAGGGCTGAGGCTCCCAGCGGGCTTGCAGTGGCGGCGGGGAAGAATTACGCACGGCATCGACATCATCCGGCGTAATCCGGACCGGTTCCGGGTGGTCGCCGTGGGTGCGGGCGGTGGCAACGTCGCTTGTACCGGGTACCAAGGTTCTGATGGCCGACGGGCGGAATTGCAACAATCATCCTCCCCGGAAAACGTGTCACGCCAGGGAAGCCGCGACGAGAATTCAGCTATGTGCTGGATGTCGCGTCGGGTCGCTTGAGGAAGGGCTAGCGGTGGCGACGACTTTCGACTCGGGCAAGCATTTGCAGAACGTGCGAGAGGTTTTTCCTGATGAAGTGGACGACTCCGTACTCATTGGGTATCTAAAAGGTTCTGGGCTGTCGATTGTGCAGTCGACTATTGTGTTCGCCCGGTATCGTGGAATGGCGATGACTGAGGCTAAGGAAATTGTTGTGGAAAGCGTGGCCTGGAGAGAGGATGCCGCGTTTCATTCAACTTTCCATGACGTCATAGAGAGCGTTGCCTCGGCTGAAAGTGAGGTCGCAGAGTGATAAGTCGATGTCTCCGCAGGTGGCGCAAGAAGGGCTGACTGCCCGGAGGATGCGATGAGCTGCGATACGGGATGCGAGACCCGCTGCTTGGTGGTCGGCATGGCTTGATCGACACGGTTTCCAGGAAGTCGCGGTGTCCGGGTGAGATGGATGGCCCCCGGTTCGCAGGAAGTCGAGTTGATCATGGTTCCGGACGGGCCTGCGGGAGCGAGGGCGGGCGGGGCGGCGGGAGTGGGCTGAGGCTCCCAGCGGGCTTGCAGTGACGGTGGGGAAGAATGGCCCTGTGGCTTCACCGCGCGATCTTGTTCTGCTCGGGTCCACTGGTTCGATCGGTATGCAGGCCATCGACATCGTCCGGCGTAACCCGGACCGGTTCCGGGTGGTCGCCGTGGGCGCGGGTGGTGGGAACGTCGAGCTGCTCGCCGCGCAGGCCCTGGAGCTGGGTGTCGACGTGGTCGGGGTGGCTCGGGCGTCCGCCGCGCAGGATCTGCAGCTCGCGTTCTACGCGGAGGCGAGTCGGCGCGGGTGGGCCACCGGTGACTTCAAGCTTCCCAAGATCGTGGCCGGGCCGGACGCGATGGCTGAGCTGGCCCAGTGGCCGTGTGACATCGTGCTCAACGGGGTGGTCGGCTCGCTGGGCCTCGCTCCTACGCTGGCTGCGCTGAAGGCTGGTCGTACCCTCGCGCTTGCCAACAAGGAGTCGCTGGTGGCCGGCGGCCCCCTGGTAAGGGCCGCGGTGACGCGGCCGGGGCAGATCGTGCCGGTCGACTCGGAGCATTCGGCGCTGGCCCAGTGTCTGCGCTCCGGTACGCGCGGTGAGGTGCGGCGGTTGATCGTCACCGCCAGCGGTGGCCCGTTCCGGGGTCGGCGGCGTGACCCGCTGATGGTATGCCGATTGGGTTGGCCGGGTGCGCCACTGTGCCCGCGCAGCAGTGGGCGGCGCAGGACGAGACTCGGCACATTTACGGGCCGGGCGGCACCCGTCTGCTGACGGTCCAGCAGCGTCAGGCCACCCCTGCGGGCGGTCATCCGGACGATTGACGCGATCCAGGCGTGGCGGGCAGCGAAGCGGGCTGCTGAGGCGGTTTTGGCTGCTGCCCGGGTGGCGGAGACGGCCGCGTTGAACGCCAAGGAGCTGGCGACCGAGCGGGCGAAGAAGGCCGCGCAGGCAGCCAAGAAGAAGGCCGCCGACAAGGTCAACACGACGACGCAGGCGTCGAAGAAGACGGTTAACCCGGTCCAGAAACAGGCCCAGGCGAAGAGTAATCCGAAGGGATCGTCGGCCGGATCGAGCGGCGCTGGCAAGTCCGGTGGCGGCAAGGGCGATTCGAAGCCCGGCGGGAAAGCAGGTGCCTCGGAACGTAGTAACGGCGGCTCCAGCGGTGGATCCTGCGAGACTCCTGGAAACAGCTTCGTACCGGGTACCAAGGTGCTCATGGCTGACGGGTCGGCCAAGCCGATTGAGGACGTAAAGCCGGGCGACAAGGTCCAGGTCACTGATCCGGAGACGAGTCGGGTCGAGGTGTCGACGGTCACCGCCGCGATCAAGGGTGAGGGTGTCAAGCACCTGGTGAAGGTCACCATCGATACCGACGGTGACCGGGGTTCGGACACGGCCGAGGTCACGGCGACCGACGGTCACCCGTTCTGGGTGCCGGAGCTGAACGAGTGGGTCGACGCCACCGACCTGGCATCCGGGCAGATGCTGCGCACCAGTGCAGGCACCCTCGTGCAGATCACGGCAATCGAGCGCTGGAGCACCGAGTGGGCCACCGTCCACAACCTCACCGTCGCCAACACCCACACGTACTATGTGCTCGTAGGCGAGACGCCGGTCCTCGTTCATAACACTAATGGATGCCTTGAGGGCGAGCGCGACTACGATGTCTATGACCCGGAGACAGGGATCGAATCACTGACATCGATCACATTGAGGGTGGCGTACTCTGGGAAGAGAAAAGCGCAATATTCGGCGATGAGTCGTGGGTGAATAAGCACATTAACCGGAAGTTGGACGCGTACCTCGGGCGCGTCAGCACCTCCCTGGTTACGAGAATGCTCCGATTGGCTTCAGGTTTACGAACCCGGCCATAGACCCGCGCTTCCGGGCCACCCTTGAGAATTACTTCGCCGTCCTGCGGAGAGGTGGACCAGAACTCGATCTACGATTGGAGATGGCTGAGTGAGCTACTACTTCACAGTTTCCGGGGATGACGTCTGGGATCCTGCTCTGAGGATCGGTCACCTATTCGTCTCGCTTGCGGACGGCGCTGCGGTTGTTCTCGGTATCCCAAGTGGATTGGCGCCTTCCGACGATGATACGTGCGAAGTTGACCCGCAGGTCTTTCCCCGATTTGTAGGCGCGTTATTTGAATGTTATTCGGAGAGTCGCCATCCAGTTCGTCGTGATCTAATACGGGGAATTCTCCTCACGTCTCTTGTGCTCCTGGATCGGGGAGGTCTTGAAGTGCCTCCCGGTTTCCGGGGCGAGCGAGAGTTGGTGGAAGCTGTGCGTCTGCTCGCGAAGGCTATGTAGAAGAAGTTTGGACTGACTGCACCGCATGTTGACGTGGCGATGAGGGGCGCGGGCAGGTGTGGTTATCAGTCTCCGTTCCGTTCAGGTACTTACGGGACGCCTAGGGCGGAGGCTGACGTCCTCGGTTGTCGGAATGCCTAAGGTAGATTGATCTGGTAGCGATTATGTCGGAGCAGCGGTTGTTGTGGTTATATCTCCGGGTAATGTCGGAGAACTGACGCTCGCATTCGAACCGATCTCGATTCCTTTTCGGATGAGAGTGTTGACCTGCCGCGGTTCTGGCCGACATGGGCCTGTCGGCGGCGATGGTGTCGCAGGCGCAGGCCAACATGGGCCGGTCGCTGATGTCGGTGGTGCCCCAGTGCTTTCCGGCCTGCGGGCACCCCGGCCGGTTTAAATAGATTGCTGGGGGGTGGCCACATGCGTGAAGATGAACTTGAGGAGATTGAAGAGTTGTGCCGAGCGGCAACTCCGGCGCCTTGGTTTGTTAGGACCTTGGACGATGAATTCGCTATGAATCTTGTAGCGGTTAGCACGGCTCCCGACACTGGTGCTGCCGAGAGGTGGCCGAACTTTGATCATCGAGAGATGATTGCTGCAACATTGGTTCAGCATCCGCGATACGTCGATTCTGGCGACGAACGCTGGGACGAGAACGCCGCGTTCATTGCAATGGCGCGGGAGGCTGTGCCGCGCCTTGTGGAAGAGGTTAGGCGTCTCAGGGCCCTGCTTGCAGGTGAAGGAATTGGTCAATGATGGGCCATTCAGCTTTTCCGGTTAATCAAGGAACCGATATCTGATTTCTGTTTCCGCAAAAAAGCGTCCCTCGCCGTTTCCGGAAAGCTGTTGCGGCTTTTCGAGGCGGTTTGACTGCGGGGGTTGACGGCAACGTCCGCAGACAAAGGGGCGCACGACGGCTCACCGGGACCGTCCAGGGCGGTGCTGAGGTGTCGATGCCTCGCGTTGAAAGCGAAGTTACCCGTAGGCGGTGGCGGCGACGCCGATGTGGGCGTGGTCGAGTAGCCTCATGACGACGAGCTCAACGGCTGCCAGGCATGAGTCGTGCAGCTCCCTCCGAGGGAAAATAGGCTTGGAAGGTGGTCTCGCGCCGACGAAAACGGTCTGAAACTCCGGCAGGCTGGCGATGACCTTTCTTGCTCTGCTCGTTTGACACCGTGCTCATGTCGGTCGTAGCTAGGCACCCCAGAGTCGGATAGTGCTGATGCTTGAAGTAAGTGAGTGGCGGTTTTTGGTCCGTAGCAAGTTCGAATCGTTGCTAAACGACCAGGAGTCAGGCGAGGAAGGCAGAGCCGCCCCTTGATCGACACGAGGTCGGCGAGGTGGCTAGACCGTCGCACTGGGTGTGCGATGACGCGTCGTACGGGCTGTGGTGGTTAGGCTGACCTGAGCAGGATGGTCCGCTGAGGGGGTGAGCCCGGATGGCCCAGGCCGCGTTCGCGCCGGAGCCGGCGCCGCAGCACACCGAGCCGTCGTTCGATGTGCTGCGGTGGCACGACGAGCCGTGGACTGCGCAGCTCGCCCTTGACCTGTTGCCGGAGACCAACGGCCCCAAGGTTGAGGTCCTGAGCGGAAGCGTGATCGTGACACCACATGCCGGATACGACCATCAGGACGCGGAGTTGGACCTCGCGTATCACCTGAAGCAGGCAGCCCGCCGTGCAAAGCTGTGGCTCTATCTGGAGACGAACGTCGTCTCTGGTGAAGATCTCTTTATCCCCGACATCGTGATCCTCGACGCGCCGGGCGGTGGCCGGACGACGATGGGCATCGGGCACGCCGTGCTGTTGGGCGAGATTGTCTCCCCCGGGAACCGGCGCAAGGACATCATCGACCGTCCGCGTGAGTACGCCGCGGTCGGTGTTCCCTTTTTCCTCCGGGTCGACCTGCGTAATCGGGTGCCCACGATCGCGCTGTACGAGTTGATCGAGGGGGAGTACCGACCGGTGGCCGCTGCGGCTGCCGGAACCCGGTTCGTCATGCGAGAGCCGTTCGAGTTCTCCATCGATCCGGGCGACCTGCTGGGCGAGGAGGCGGCACCGACCGAGCCGGTGCCCGAGTCGACCGACGAAGAGGCTTGATCGACACGGTTTGCGGGAAATCGGGGTGTCCTGGTGCTTGGGATGCCGCGACTTCCGTGAACCCGAGTTGATCAAAGGTCGGCGCGGCGGCGGGCGCAGCGGGGCGGGACGGCGCGGGGGAGGGCTGAGGCTCCCAGCGGGCTTGCAGTGACGGTGGGGAAGAATGGCCCTGTGACTTCACCCCGCGATCTTGTTCTGCTCGGGTCCACAGGTTCGATCGGTACGCAGGCCATCGACATCGTCCGGCGTAACCCGGACCGGTTCCGGGTGGTCGCCGTGGGCGCTGGCGGCGGCAACGTCGAGCTGCTCGCCGCGCAGGCCCTCGAATTGGGCGTCGAGGCGGTCGGGGTGGCCAGGGCGTCCGCCGCGCAGGATCTCCAACTCGCGTTCTACGCCGAGGCGAGCCGGCGCGGGTGGGCCACCGGTGACTTCAAGCTTCCCAAGATCGTGGCCGGGCCGGACGCCATGACCGAGCTGGCCCAGTGGCCGTGCGACATCGTGCTCAATGGGGTGGTCGGCTCGCTGGGCCTCGCTCCTACGCTGGCCGCGCTGGGTGCTGGTCGTACCCTCGCGCTTGCCAACAAGGAGTCGCTCGTGGCCGGCGGCCCCCTGGTCAGGGCCGCGGTGACGCGGCCGGGGCAGATCGTGCCGGTCGACTCGGAGCATTCGGCGCTGGCCCAGTGTCTGCGCTCCGGTACGCGCGGTGAGGTGCGACGGTTGATCGTCACCGCCAGCGGTGGCCCGTTCCGGGGTCGGAGCCGCGACGAGTTGACGCAGGTCACACCCGAGCAGGCGCTCGCGCACCCGACCTGGAACATGGGGCCGGTCGTCACGATCAACTCGGCGACCATGGTCAACAAGGCCCTTGAGGTGATCGAGGCGCACGAGCTGTTCGACGTGCCCTACGCCGACATCGTCGTGATGGTGCACCCGCAGTCGGTGATCCACTCGATGGTCGAGTTTGTCGACGGGTCGACGATTGCCCAGGCCAGCCCACCTGACATGCGGCTGCCGATCGCGCTGGGCATGGGCTGGCCGGACCGGGTCCCCGAGGCGGCGACCGCTGTCGACTGGACGGCCGCGCACACCTGGGAGTTCGCGCCGCTCGACGACGAGGCGTTCCCGGCCGTCGCCCTCGCCAAGGCCGCCGGGGAGGCCGGACGGTGCCGCCCGGCGATCTACAACGCGGCGAACGAGGAGTGCGTGGCCGCGTTCGTGGCGGGCCGGCTGCCGTTCCTCGGCATCGTCGACACCCTCGAACGCGTGTTGGAGGAGGCTCCGGACTTCGGCGAACCAGGTACCGTCGAGGACGTGCTCGCGGCCGAGTCGTGGGCGCGCGCGCACGCGCAGGAGATCATCGCGGGTTCGGTGGAAGGAGCTTGATGTCGTACCTGCTCGGGGTGGTCCTCTTCGCCCTGGCCATTCTCGTCTCGGTGAGCCTGCACGAGGCGGGGCACCTGCTCACCGCCAAGGCGTTCGGGATGAAGGTCACGAAGTACTTCGTCGGCTTCGGCCCCACGATCTGGTCGTTCCAGCGGGGTGAGACCGAGTACGGGCTCAAGGGCATCCCCCTCGGCGGCTTCTGCAAGATCGTCGGGATGACCCCGCAGGACGACGACGTCGAGCCGGGCGACGAGTCGCGGGTGATGTGGCGCTACCCGGTCTGGAAACGGACCATCGTCATGGCCGCCGGGTCGATCACGCACTTCGCGTTGGCCCTGGTCACGATCTGGATCCTCGCCGTCTCCGCCGGCCTGCCCAACCCCGACTTCCCGACCACCGACGCGCAGGCCCGCCAGGAGCCGGCCGTCATCCGGCTCAGTGACTGCGTGGTGGCGGAGAACTCGGTGCGCGCCTGCGCCCCCGGCGACGCCGCCAGCCCGGCCGCCCAGGCGCAGCTGAAGAACGGCGACCGGATCACCGCGATCAACGGCACCCCGGTCAACTCCTACGGCGACCTGCTCACCACACTGCGAGGGCTCAAGCCCGGCGACACCACGCAGATCGCGTACGTCCGCGACGGGCAGCCGGCCACCACCAGCACCGTGCTCGCGCAGACCCAACGTCCGCCGCTGGACGACCCGAGCGGCACCGTCGCGCCGGTGGCCGCGCTCGGCGTCGGGCTCGTCCCCAGCACCCCCACCCGCGTGACGTACGGCCCGGTCGGCGCCTTCGGCGCCACCGCCGACTTCACCGGCCAGTTGGCCGTCGGCACCGCCCAGGCGCTGCAACGGCTCCCGCAGAAGGTTCCCGCCCTGTGGACCGCCCTCACCGGCGGCGAGCGCGACGTGGACACCCCGATCAGCGTCGTCGGCGCCAGCCGACTCGGCGGCGAAGCCGTGGAGAACAACGCCTGGCTGGTCTTCTTCATGCTCTTCGTGTCGCTGAACTTCTTCATCGGTGTGTTCAACCTGCTGCCGCTGCTCCCGGTGGACGGCGGCCACATCGCCATCGCCTGGTTCGAACGCGCCCGCTCCTGGATCTACAGCAAGGTCGGCCGCGCCGACCCCGGCCGGGTGGACTACCTCAAACTGATGCCCTTCACGTACGCGGTGATCCTGATCGGTGGCGCGTTCACGCTGCTGACCATCGCCGCTGACGTCGTCAACCCGATCACGCTCTTCTCAAGGTGAGTGCCTGAAGTGACAGCTATCAGTCTCGGTATGCCCGCCGTGCCGCCCCCGCCGCTCGCACCCCGTCGGGCCAGCCGCCAGATCATGGTCGGCTCGGTCCCGGTCGGTGGCGGTGCGCCGGTGTCCGTGCAGTCGATGACCACGACCCTCACCTCCGACATCAACGCGACACTCCAGCAGATCGCCGAGCTGACCGCGTCCGGCTGCCAGATCGTCCGGGTGGCAGTGCCGTCCCAGGACGACGTCGAGGCGCTGCCCGCGATCGCCAAGAAGTCGCAGATCCCGGTGATCGCCGACATCCACTTCCAGCCCAAGTACGTCTTCGCCGCGATCGACGCCGGCTGCGCCGCGGTCCGGGTCAACCCGGGCAACATCCGCCAGTTCGACGACAAGGTCAAGGAGATCGCCCGCGCCGCCGGGGACGCGGGAGTGCCGATCCGGATCGGCGTCAACGCCGGTTCGCTGGACAAGCGGCTGCTGTCCAAGTACGGCAAGGCCACCGCCGAAGCGCTCGTCGAGTCGGCGCTCTGGGAGTGCTCGCTGTTCGAGGAGCACGGCTTCCGGGACATCAAGATCTCGGTCAAGCACAACGACCCGGTCGTGATGATCCGCGCGTACCGGCAGCTCGCCGAGCAGTGCGACTACCCGCTGCACCTCGGCGTCACCGAGGCCGGGCCGGCGTTCCAGGGCACCATCAAGTCGGCGGTCGCCTTCGGTGCGCTGCTCGCCGAGGGGATCGGCGACACGATCCGGGTGTCGCTCTCCGCCCCGCCGGTCGAGGAGATCAAGGTCGGCAACCAGATCCTGGAGTCCCTCGGTCTGCGCGAGCGGGGCCTGGAGATCGTCTCCTGCCCGTCCTGCGGGCGGGCCCAGGTCGACGTCTACAAGCTCGCCGAGGAGGTCACCGCCGGCCTGGAAGGGCTGCCGGTGCCGCTGCGGGTCGCCGTCATGGGCTGCGTCGTCAACGGTCCCGGCGAGGCCCGCGAGGCCGACCTCGGTGTCGCCTCCGGCAACGGCAAGGGCCAGATCTTCGTCAAGGGGCAGGTCGTCAAGACGGTGCCCGAGGCGCAGATCGTGGAGACGCTGATCGAGGAGGCGCTGCGGATCGCCGACGAGATGGGCGCCGAACTCCCCGAGGAGCTGCGCGGGCTGGTCACCGGCCCGACGGTCACCGTGCACTGATTTTCCATTTGGAAAAAGCGGCCGTTCCCCGTGCGGGGAACGGCCGCTGTCGTCGTACCCAATGGCGTCCTGCTGCCGTGCGCGGCGCGGGTCGCGCGTGCCGGCCTGCGTCGTGCGGGCGTCGGCGTTCGGGTCACTCGGATTCGGCGAGGATCGCGTACAGCTTGCGTCGCGTCTCGTCGAGCACCTGGGCGGCCCGCTCGCGTTGGTCGTCGGTGCCGTTCATCATGACCTGGCGCAGGGCGTTCATCGCCTGCGCGCCGGAGTCGCGGATGTCGTGCCAACTGGTCACTGTCGTCGGGGCGACGTCCGCCCAGGCCGGGCTCTGCGCGGCCTCGGTGGCCTCCGCCTGACCGGCCTCGGTGACCGTGAACCGCTTGCGTCCGCCGCCGGACTCTTCAGTGCTGGCGACGATCACGCCCTCGTCCTCCAATAGCTGGAGGGTGGGGTAGATCGACCCGGGGCTCGGTCGCCACGCACCGCCGGTGCGGGAGTCGATCTCCTGGATCATCTCGTAGCCGTGCATCGGCCGCTCGGTGAGCAGAGCCAGCACGGCGGCCCGGACGTTGGGGCGTCGCCCCCGACCTCGACCGCGGCCGCGACCCCGGCCACCCCAGGGGCCGCCGTGTCCGTGCTCGTGACCATGGTCGTGCGGGCCGGGCGGAACCGGCGGGAAGCCGAACCCTCGCATCCGCGCCTCGTGCATCGGGTGGTGTTGTCGATGGAACCTCATCAGGTTCTCCCTCTCTTCGTACTGTCGCTGATGCATCAACGATATATCGGCAATGCATCGCCGACAACATTCAATTTTGCAAACCGTACGTACGTCTTGCTAGCGTCCCGTCCATGCGCCTGCTCCCCCCACCCGGCCCGGCCCGGATCCTCACCCTCGGAACCCTGGTCAAGACCGTCGGGCGTGGCCTCTGGCTCGTCGCGAGCGCCCTCTTCCTCACCCGATCGGTAGGCCTGTCGGCGACCCAGGTCGGCATCGGGTTGACCATCTCGGCGCTCGTCGGGGTCCTGGCCAGCACACCGAGCGGCTACCTGGCCGACCGCGTCGGCCCGCGCGGCGTCCAGGTCGGCGCGCTGCTCGTCGCCGGCACCCTGACCGTCGGCCTGATCGCCGTCCGGTCCTTCCCCACGTTCGTCCTGGTGGGTGCCGCCACCGCCCTCGCCGACGCCGTGGAACGCGGGGCCCGGGGCGCGTTGATCGCCGGAGCGATCCCGGCCGACCAGCGCGTACGCACCCGCGCCTACCTGCGCGCCACCACCAACGTCGGGATCTCCGTCGGCGCGGTCCTCGGCGGCTTCGCCATCGCCGCCGACACCCGGACCGGGTACGTCGCACTGATCCTGACCACCGCGGCGGCGTCACTCGCCGCCGCGCTGGTCTTCCTCCGGCTGCCCCGCATCGCCCCGGTCGCCGCCCCGACGCACGGCCCCCGACTGATCGCCCTACGGGACCGCCCGTTCCTGGCCTTCACCCTTGTCGACGGGCTGATGTCCATGCACTTCAGCCTGCTCACCATCGCCCTGCCGCTGTGGATCGCCGGGCACACCCGGGCACCCGTCTGGATGATCTCCGCGTTGACGTTGGTCAACACCGGGCTCGTGGTCCTCCTCCAGGTACGCGCCGCAGGCGCCGCCGCCACAGTGCCCGCCGCCGCCCGCGCCGCCCGTCGAGCCGGCGTCGCCATCGCCCTGGCCTGCGTACTCTTCGCCGTCAGCGGCGCGCTCCCCACCGCCGGGGCGGTGGGCCTGCTCGGCGTCGGGTCGCTCGCCCACGTGATCGGGGAACTGTGGCACTCCGCCGCCGGCTGGGCGATCTCCTTCGGACTCGCTCCGACGAATGCCCAGGGGCAGTACCAGGGGGCGTACGGCATGGGTTACGAACTGGGCAAGATGCTCGCCCCCGTCGTGGTGACCACCCTTGCCCTCGGTTGGGGCGTACCAGGCTGGCTGGTGCTCGCTGCGCTGTTTCTCCTACTCGGAGCCCTCGTGCCACCCGTCGTCCGGTGGGCCGAGCGGACCCGCCCCACCAGCGGGCCGGCCGAGCCGGTGCCGGCCTTGTCACTCGACCGGCGGAGCAGGGGGTCGATCTGGCAGGCTGGTAGTCGTGCTGACGGTGCCGGTACGGCAACTGGGGGAATCGGAGCGCCGCGCGGTCGAGCGACTACTCGACCATGACCCGTTCGCGGGCGCGCAGGTCGCCGAGCGAATCGCCGCGCGCGGCCTCTCGTGGTGGCGGGCCGAAGGCAGAATCCTGGGGTACGGCGCACGCCGCAACCTGGAATCGCTGTGCTGGCTCGGCGGCAACCTGACCCCCGTGCTGGCGAGCGACGCCGCTGTCGCGGCCTTCGCCGACCTGCTCGCCGGCGAGGAACGGCTGTGCTCCTCCATCGTCGGGCGCGCCGACGCCGTGCTCGGGCTCTGGGACCGGCTCTCCGACGCGTGGGGGCCAGCGCGAGACGTCCGCCCCAACCAGCCACTGCTGGCCGCCGACGCCCTGCCATCCGTACCCGCCGACCCGGAGGTACGCCAGGTCCGCCCCGGTGAGGTCGACCGACTCTTCCCGGCGGCGGTAGCCATGTACACCGAGGAGGTCGGCGTGTCCCCGCTGGCCGAAGACGGCGGGCGCAGCTACCGCAGGCGCGTCAACGACCTGGTCCGATCCGGTCGCGCCTACGCCCGCTTCGTTGACGGCACTGTCGTCTTCAAGGCCGAGTTGGCCGTGGTGACCAAGCGGACCGCACAGGTCCAGGGCGTCTGGGTGGCACCCGAGTGGCGAGGCCGCGGCATCGCCACCGCCGCCATGGCAGCCGTCGTCCGCGACGCGTTGCTGCGGGTCGCCCCCACGGTCAGCCTGTACGTCAACGACTTCAACCTCCCGGCCCGCCGGGTCTACGAACGCTGCGGCTTCCAACCGATCGGCACCCTCGCGACGGTCCTGTTCTGACTGTGGGGCTGGCTTGGCCGGTCCGTGACCGTTCCGCCCTTCGGCGTTTGTAGCGCGGGCGTGGTTGGGCGCTCGCCGTGTTGGTGGCGGTTGCCCGCTCGCTGTGTTGGTGGCGGTTGCCCGGCTCGCCATGCCCGTGGTGGTGGTTGCGCGGCTCGCTGTGTCGGGGCGATTGGGTGGTTGGCTGTGCCCGTGGCAGTGCCTGGCTCGCTGTGCCTGTGGCAGTGCCTGGCTCGCTGTGCCTGTGGCAGTGCCTGGCTCGCTGTGCCCGTGGCCGGCCGGCTCGCTGTGCCCGTGGCCGGCCGGCTCGCTGTCCCCGTCGCCTTGCGCGGCTCGCCGTTTCGGGTGGCTAGTCGGGGGTCGACTTGGCTCCGCCTGTTCGCTCTCCCGACGTGCAGATCGTGTGCAGCCCCGTAGATCTTGGACAGTTTCCGTTCTCGCGTAACGGAAACTGTCCAAGATTCGCCGGCGGACGACGGTAGGGGCACCGGCTACCGCCGCTGCACCGCGGGGATGCCCGGGAGTGGCGGATGGCGGGTGGCGCGGTGGCGGGTGGCGTGGTGGTGGATATGCCGCTGGCCGGCACCCCGGGTGGGGGTGCCGGCCAGCGGTCGGATGGTTTCGGTGGGGGTCAGCTGTTCCAGTACTGGCCGACCAGGTCGGTGGCCTGCTGCTCCCACTGCGCGTACGCGTCCGGGTAAGCCGACACCTGCACGGTCTGCGCGGCCTCGGTCAGCGGCATGTCCTGCCACCCGTCGACCTGCTTCAGACCCTTCAGGAACGCCGTCGTCGAGTAGGCCGGGTCGGTGATCTGCTCCGGCGTGCCCCAACCCGAGCTCGGGCGCTGCTGGAACAGGCCCAACGAGTCGTGGTCGTTGGCGTCGCCGAGGTGGCCCAGGTTCTCCAACTTCGACTCCTGCAGGCTCGTCGCGATCGAGATCACCGCGGCCCGCTCCGGCAGACCGGCCTTCTTCGTCGCGGCGATGATCGCCTTCACGTTCGCAGTCTGCTCACCGTCCAGGGAGATGCGCGACTGCTCGCCCTGCGGCTTCGACACACCCGCCTGCACGGCAACAGCGGTGGGCTTGGCGTCCACGGGGTTAGCGTGGGCGGCGATCGGACCGGCGAACACACCACCGGCGAACGCGAGACCCGCAACGGACAGCACACTCTTACGCATGATCGTGTTCATGAGGGAAGCTCCTTCGGGGGTAAAGACACCCGCCCAAGGGGACACGGGTGAGAGCACCTCGTCCGGCGCTGCAACAAAAGCCTTGAAGGGGGGATCATCGGCAGCCGACCAGCAGTGGGCTCGCGGCGCCGGGTCCCTGTGAAACGACCCGGGGGTCGGGATCATTCCGGGGTCGGCCCATCCGCCGGTGAAACGGGGCGCCGGTCGGGCCGGGGCCCAGATGTAACCACCCGGGGGCCGGGGTCATTCCGGGGTCGGCCCATCCGCCGGTGAAGCGGGGTGCCGGGCGGTGCCCGGGGTCCAGGTATAACCACCCGGGACCAGGGGTCATTCCCCGGGGGCTGACCATCGCGCCGACAGGCCGCGGTCCTGCCATCGTCAGGGTGTGTAACGACCCCGACCCGGCCAGCATTCCGGCCGACACGTGCCCCCGACCACACGCCGATACCACCCACGCCGGACAAAACGCACGGCCCCACCTGACCGAGGCACCAAACCACCCCCGACCGGCAGGCAGAACACTCCGACTCACGCATGATCCACACGACTTCACCGAAGTCGGGGTATCCGCGAGGGATTGATACCGCGACTTCACCGAAACCGAGTCGATCATGCCCGTGCGGGAGGTTCGGGCGGCGTTGCGCCGGCAAGGGTCGAGGCTCGGGCGGCGCTGTGCCCTCCGGGGGCCAGGTTCGGGCGGCGTTGCGGCAGCGCGGGGGTTCGGGCGCGCACTCGGGGCCGGGGAGTGGGCGGCGTTGTGCCCTCGGGGGTCGAGGTTTGGGCGGCGTTGCGGCAGCGGGGGTTCGGGCGCGCCTTCGTGGCCGGGGTTTGGGCGGCGTTGCGCGATCGGGTGGTCTGTGCCGTCTTGCGAAGCGGGGGTCGAGGATCCGGGCGGCGTGGCGGGGCTGCTCCTCGCGACGTGGCGATCGGCTCGGCGAACTCGCCAGCCAGCTCTGGGCGGCGTCGCCCGAGCGCGTCATCGAGGTGCCATGGGCCCGGCGCGGCGGAGGGGGGAGACAGCCGTTGCCCTGCTCAGAGCCCGGAAAATCGGTTGAGACGAGGTGTCGACGCCGGCAGGCTGAAGTCTCCGCCACCCCATATCCGGAGGACTTTCATGCGCCTGCTCCGAGATCTGTGGGGCACCTCGACGCGTCGTATGACGATCGTGGTCATCTTGATCGTGCTCGGCGCCGCCGGTCAGGCCGGTGCCTCGGCGTTGGCCGGCGCGGTGCTGGTGCACCGCTCGGCCGGCTTCTTCGCCGTGTTGGCCGCGGCGCTGGTCGCCGTGGTGCTCAGCGACCTCGCGGTGAGCCTGCTGATGGCCGGCCTGACCGCGGACTGGTCCGCCGACGTGCGCCGCCGGCTCTGCCGGGTCGCACTCGGGCAGGACCTGCCGACCCTGGAGACGACCCCGGTGGGGGAGTTGCTCGACCGGATCGACGGGGACGTCTACCAGGTGGCGTCGGCGATCCGTAACCAGGGCACGCGGCTCGCCCAGGGCCTCTGCGTCGGTCTGTTGTCGATGATCGTGGCGCTGGTCGTGTGGTGGCCGGCCGGAGTGGCGATGCTGCTGCTCACCGTGGTGCTCGCCGTCAGCCTGCGCCGGCCAACCGCGCGGATCGGTCCGGCCCGGATGGCCGAGGAGGAGGCGTGGTCAGATCTGGCCGCGGTCATGGAGGAGGCGGTGCACGGTCAGGACGACGTACGGACCAGTCTGGCCCGGCCGTACGTCCTGCGGCTGTACGCGCGGCGGGCCGCCGCCGTGCTGTCCCGGGGTCGCCTGGTCTGGGTGCTGTCCGCCAAGGTGGCGTCGGCCGCCACCGCGACGATCCGGGCCGGCATCGGCGTGGTGGTGCTCGGCGGTGCCTGGGCGCTGGCCACCGGTCGGGTCGACGCCGCACGCCTCACCGCCATCTGGTTGTTGGCGTTGGCCTTCGGGGCCACCGCGGAGCATGTCAGTCGGATGGTGCCGGAGATCCAGGAGGCTCTCGGCGCATGGGCCCGGGTGCAGTTGCTCCAGCGGGCTCGGCAGGAACCCGTCGGCGGCGTCAGCCCGACCGAGGGTGACCTACGCATCGAGGACCTGACGTTCACGTACCAGGAGGGCGGCCGGGGGGCGGCGCTGCGCGGGCTCAGCCTGACCTTCGCGCGCGGTCGCTCGTACGCGCTGATCGGGCGGACCGGTTCGGGTAAGTCGACACTGGCGAAGGTGCTCACCAGAGCTGTCGACGTGCCACCGGGATCGGTTTACCTCGGCGACACCGACCTGGGTGACCTCGACGTCGAGCAACTGCGTCGCTGGGTGGCGCTCGTGCCGCAGCGTACGGAGATCCTCGCCGGCACGCTCGCCGAGAATGTCGCGCTCTTCGACCCGGACCTGCTCGACGCCGCAGCCCGGGCGCTCGACGAGTTGGGCCTGGCGGGCTGGATCGCCGAGCTGCCGGACGGTTTGGCGACCCGGCTGGGGGAGGGAGGGCACATCCTCTCCGCCGGTCAGGAGCAGTTGGTGGCGTTCGCTCGGATCCTGGTCCGTGACCCCCATGTGGTGATCCTCGACGAGGCCACCGCACGCCTCGACCCGGTGACCGAGGCGCGGGTGCAGCGGGCCACCGAACGGCTGCTGCGCGACCGGATCGGCATCGTCATCGCGCACCGGCTCTCCTCCGTGCGCCGCTGTGACGAGGTGGTGGTGCTGGCCGACGGCGCGGTGGTGGAGGCCGGTCCGCTGGAGACCTCGACGCGCTTCGCCGAGCTGCTGGCCACCAGTCACGCTGCCGCCTACGCCACGGCGGGAACGGCCGGCCGCGCCGGCGGTGGCACCGACCTGCTGGTCGGTCCCGACCCGGCTCTTGACTGGCCGACCGATCCGGCGAGCGCGTGGATCGAGCCGGACAACCCGGTCGGGTCGGCGACCGCGTGGGCCGACCCGACCGGGCCGGCCTCCCGGTGGGCCGACCCGAGCGGACTGGCCATCCAGCCGGACAACCCGACCGCCTCGGCCGAGCCGGACAACCCGACCGCCTCGGCCGAGCCGGACAACCCGACCGTGCTGGGCGAGCCGGACAACCCGACCGTGCTGGGCGAGCCGGACAAGACCGTCCGGGCCGAGCGGGACAAGCAGATCGAGCCGACGACCACGCGGGCTGAGCTGGCCGGGTCGACACCCGCGATGTCCGGGATGACCCGTGCCGACCCGCCGCCACTGCCACCGGTGCCGCCGGCCCGGACGTTGCGGGAGATCTTCCGGCTCTGCCTCAACGACCCCCGGTACGGGATGGCCGCGATCGGGCTGTTCCTCGGGCTCAGCCTGCTGGGGCTGGACGGGCCGGTGCTGCCCTGGCTCTGGGCCGATCTGGTCGACGGCACCGGCAGCCCGTACCTGCCCGCGGTGGGGATCGTGGCCGGGTTGTTGGTCACCATGCCGCTGCCGTACTACACCCACGTCTGGTTCCCGGGCTGGTGGGTGCGGCAGATGCTGCGGATCGGGCTGCGTCTGGTGCACGGTCAGACCGGGCCGCGCCGGGTCAGCTCACACACCCCGGCCGAGGTCGTGGCGCAGGGCGGCGACACCGAGCGGGTGGTTCAGCTCGCCGACAACGTGCTGGACCAGGCGGTCGCGCTGGTCCTGGTGGTCGCCATGACGGCGGTCACCGGCAGTGTCGTACCCGGGCTGTTCTTCCTCGGCACGATGGTCGTCTCCGGGCTGGCCGCGACGCTGTTCGGGCCGAAGCTCGAACGTGCGGCGCGGGCCACTGTGGCGGCGCGGGCCGCCTTCGCGACGGCGCTGGTCTCCGCGCTGTCCGCGGCACGGACGGTGAAGCTCGCCGGTGCGACCACTGCTGTGCTACGCCATCTGGCCAGCCTGGACGTGCTGCGCAGCGACCGGCAGCGACGGGAGATCTCGGTGCAGGTGTGGGCGCGTTCCACGCCCTCGATGGCCAGCGGGCTGTTGCCGATCGGCGCGTGGGCGCTCTACCTGGGCGGCGGACTCTCCGCCGGTGCGGTGCTGGTGGCCGTCTCCACGCTGGGCGCGGCCCGCTGGTTCGCCTGGACCACCGCGTCGTTGATCTCGCAGCTGCCGTCGGCGCGGGTCTGGACCCGGCGCACGGTGGCGATGACCGGAGTGAGCACGTACTCCGCTGGGGTTCCGGCAGTCGACCTGGCCGCCGGGACGGCGCCGGCGCCGACGCCACCACCCCGGCATCCGCTGCGCCGCCTGGAGCTGCGCGACTTCGGGGTGGTGCACTCCGACGGTACGGTGGCCGTCCGCAACGTCGACCTGACCGTGCAACGGGGGCAGTTGGTGCTGGTGGTCGGGCCGGTCGGGTCGGGCAAGTCCTCGTTGCTGCGGGCGCTGGCCGGGATCGTGCACCACACCGGTGAGCTGGCCTGGAACGGTGACCCGGTCACCGAGCCGGAGTTGTTCCTGCGCCCCAACCAGGTCGGCTACGTCGGCCAGTTGCCCCGGGTGCTGTCCGGCACGGTCGCCGAGAACATCGCGCTCGGGCACCAGGTCGACGCGGCCGGCGCGGTCAGCACCGCCCAGCTCGACCATGACCTGGTCGCCGCCGGCGGTGGGCTCGGTCTGCTCATCGGGCACAAGGGCACCCGGCTCTCCGGCGGGCAGTTGCAGCGGTTGGCGCTGGCCCGCGCGCTGGCACCGCGTACCGAATTGTTGGTCGCCGACGACGTGTCGTCGGCGCTGGACGTCACCACGGAGCTGGCGCTGTGGCAGGCGTTGCGCGACCACGGGGTGACAGTGGTCGGCTCGACCGCGAAGCGGGCGGCGCTGGTCCGGGCCGACCACGTGGTGGTGTTGCTCGGCGGGGCGGTCGCCGCCCAGGGCACCTGGCAGGAGCTGGAGGGCGACTGGTCGCACCTGGCCGGCTGACGGTCGGGCGGTTGCCGGGGTACGGCAGCCGCCCGACCACGTCGGGTGTCAGTAGGCGCGGGCGTACTGGTCGGGCCCGCTGTACGTGACGCCGAGCTTCGCGGCGGCGCGGCGCGGCCAGTACGGGTCGCGCAGCAGCTCCCGGCCGAGCAGCACCAGGTCGGCTTCACCGGCGGCGACGATCTGCTCGGCGTGCTCGGGCTCGACGATCAGGCCCACCGCGCCGGTCGGCACGCCGGCCTCGCGGCGGATCTGGGCGGCCAGCGGCACCTGGTAGCCGGGAGCGAGGGGGATGCGCTGCTCGACGCTGACGCCCCCGGACGACGCGTCGACCAGGTCGACGCCGACGCTGGCCAACTCGCCGGCCAGCACCACGCTGTCCTCGATCGTCCAGCCGCCCTCGACCCAGTCGGTGGCGGAGATCCGGGTCAGCACGGGCACGTCCTCGCCGACGGCGGTGCGTACCGCGCGGGCCACCTCCAGGGTGAGCCGCATCCGGGCGGTCCGGTCGCCGCCGTACGAGTCGGTGCGGTGGTTGGTCAGCGGCGACAGGAACTCGTTGAGCAGGTAACCGTGCGCGGCGTGGATCTCCACGACGGTGAAGCCGGCGGCCAGCGACCGCTCGGCGGCGGTCGCGAACGCCTCGACCACACCGGCGATGCCGGCCTCGTCGAGGCTGGTCGGCGTCCGGTAGCCGGCGGTGAACGGCTCCGAGCCGGGGCCGACGGGAGTCCAGCCGCCCTCGGCGTCCGGCACACCGCCCGACTCCGGCGCCCACGGCCGGTAGGTGGAGGCCTTGAACCCGGCGTGCGCGAGCTGCACGGCCGGCGCCGCGCCGTGGGCGGCGACGAACGCGGTCACCGGTCGCCACGCGTCGACGTGGGCACCCGACCACAGCCCGGTGTCCTGGGGGCTGATCCGGCCCTCGGGGAGTACGGCCGTCGCCTCGGTCATCACCAGGCCGGCGCCGCCGACCGCGCGACTGCCGAGGTGGGTCAGGTGCCAGTCGGTGGGCAGACCGTCGGGGCCGCAGGAGTACTGGCACATCGGGGCCATGGCGATCCGGTTGGGCAGTGTGACGCCACGCAGGGCCAGGGGGGTGAACAGGGAGCTCATGGGGGACATCCTCTCGGAACGGCAACGGCGACGGGCCCCCGGGGAGAGGGGCCCGTCGCCGTACCGGGTGACGTGGTCAGGCAGGAACAGGGGTCAGGTCGGGTCGGGTCTCCGCGACCGGCTCCGGCTCGGTCAGGTCGCGTCGACCGGCGGACTCGTACGCTGCCCGGTCGAGGGTGCCCTCGCGGGCGGCGACGACGGTCGGCACCAGAGCCTGCCCGGCCACGTTGGTGGCGGTGCGGATCATGTCCAGGATCGGGTCGATGGCCAGCAGCAGACCGGCGCCGGCGAGCGGCAGACCCAGCGTGCTGAGGGTCAGGGTGAGCATCACGATCGCGCCGGTCAGGCCGGCGGTGGCCGCCGAGCCGACCACCGAGACGAAGGCGATCAGCAGGTAGTCGCCGATGCCGAGGTGTACGCCGAACACCTGGGCCACGAAGATCGCGGCGAGCGCCGGGTAGATGGCGGCGCAACCGTCCATCTTCGTGGTCGCGCCGAACGGCACCGCGAACGAGGCGTACTCGCGGGGCACGCCGAGCCGCTCGACGGAACGCTGGGTCACCGGCATGGTGCCGACCGAGGAACGGGACACGAACGCCAGCTCGATGGCCGGCCAGGCGCCGGCGAAGAAGCGCAGCGGGTTGAGCCGGCCGGCCAGGATCAGCACCAGCGGGTAGACGACGAACAGCACGATGGCGCAGCCGACGTAGACGGCGGTGGTGAACTTCGCGAGGGGAGCCAGCAGGTCCCAGCCGTACGAGGCCACGGCGTTGCCGATCAGGCCGAGCGTGCCGATCGGGGCGAGGCGGATGACCCACCAGAGCGCCTTCTGGACGATCTCCAGCAGGGAACGGTTGAGCGCGACGAACGGCTCCGCGGCGTCACCGACCAGCAGGGCGGCCGCACCGATGACGAGGGCCAGGAAGACGATCTGGAGGACGTTGCCCTCGACGAACGCGCCGACCGGGTTGGTGGGCACGATGCCGGTGAGGAAGTCGGTCCACGATCCGGTGTTCTTCGGCGGGGTCGCGCCACCCAGGTCGAGGGAGACGCCCCTGCCCGGGTTGATCAGCAGACCGAGGCCGATGCCGATGCTCACCGCGACCAGTGCGGTGATGCCGAACCACATCAGGGTCTTGAGCGCGAGGCGGGCGGCGTTGGCGACACCACGCAGGCTGACCACGCTGACCACGATGGCGGTGAAGACCAACGGCGGCACGGCCAGCTTGAGGAGCTGGACGAAGAGGCTGCCGACGGTGTGCAGGGTGCTGGTCAGCCAGCTCAGGTCGTTGCCACGGGCCAGGAAGCCCAGTGCGACGCCGAGCACGAGGCCGAGCAGGATCTGCACGGAGAAGGGAATCTTGCGCAGGCTGAAGGGCATGTTCTATCCATTTGTCCGGTTTGAATCAGGGCAGGCGAGAAAGCGCAGCTAGCCCGGACAGATGCCACTGGCCTGCAGTCGGAGATCGACATACAGGCGGACAGTGAGGCCCCAGACATTGGTCATCGTTCGCCGACGTTACGCCGATTTCCGCTCATCGGAAGGAGTGGTCGGCGTGAGGCTCCTTACAGCTGGTGAACTTTCCGCTGCCAGGGCCAGTGCGGTGGCGGTGGCCACACCCCACAGCACGGCGAGTGCGAGGATCAGCCGCTCCAGCACGCCCACGAACGTGCCCCGACCGAGGACGAGCATCGCCAGCCCCACGGCGGCGCAGAGCGGCAGGGCCAGCGCGGCGGCCAGGCCGGCCAGTCGGCGTACCGCCCGGCCCGCCGGCCCGGACACGGCGAGCGCGACCATGGCGAAGACCACCGCCGCGGTCGCCGCGATGCTCGCGCCGCCGTGCACCAGATCCGCCACCGTCGCACGCTCGAACGGCGGCAACGGGCAGCCGGCAGAGCAGGTCACCGCCCCGGACACGGCGGTGAGGACCGCGCCGGTGGCGAGCAGCGCCGGGGCCGCCCACACCCCGGGGGGCAACGCCGCGCCGATCAGCAGCAGCGCGGCGGCAAGAGCGAGGATCCCGATCCGGTACGTCAGGGCGTGCGCGCTGCCGGCGATGCCCGCCTCGCTGACGTACCCGGTGAACCCGGGGCCGGGACCGGCGACCACGGCGACCGTCACCGCTGCCGCACCGGCCACCGCGCACCCGGCGGCGGCGGACCCGGCGACCCGGCGGGCGACGTCAGCACGGACCGTCGGCGCGGTCGTGGTGCCGGGTCGACCCGGCTCAACCACGCCCGTGCGGCGTGCCCCAGCCGGACTCGTCCGGCCCGAGCGGCACGATCCCGGTCGGGTTGATCTCCCGATGGGTGGCGTAGTAGTGCCGTTTGATGTGGTCGAAGTCCACCGTCTCGCCGAAGCCCGGGGTCTGGAACAGGTCCCGGGCGTACGCCCACAGCACCGGCATCTCGGTCAGCTTGCTGCGGTTGCACTTGAAGTGCCCGTGGTACGCGGCGTCGAAGCGGACCAGCGTGGTGAACAGCCGCACGTCGGCCTCGGTGATCGCGTCGCCCATCAGGTAACGCTGCCCGGCGAGGCGTTCGGAGAGGA
Source organism: Micromonospora chokoriensis (assembly GCF_900091505.1). Classification (NCBI taxonomy): domain Bacteria; kingdom Bacillati; phylum Actinomycetota; class Actinomycetes; order Micromonosporales; family Micromonosporaceae; genus Micromonospora; species Micromonospora chokoriensis. Next base: position 6,652,785 of record NZ_LT607409.1, on the reverse strand, counting down.
CGTCCAGTCGGGCGAAGAGAGCCCGGAACGCCTCGTCGTACGCCTCCTGGGAGGTGGCGAACCCGCACCGGTACACCCCGTTGTTGACGTCGGTGTGGATCTCGGCCATCAGCGCGTCCATCTCGGGGCGCAGCTCGACCGGGTACAGGTCCGGCGCGCCCGCCCGGTGCAGCGACCGCCACTCGGTGGAGAAGTCGAGGGTGAGCTGCGGATAGTCGTTGGTGACGACCCGGCCGGTCACTGTGTCCACCAGCGCCGGCACCGTCACCCGGCCGGTGTAGTCCGGGTCGGTGGCCAGGTACGCCTCGGACAGGAAGCTCACGCCGAGGACCGGGTCGAAGCCGTCCGGGTCGAGGGCGAACGCCCAGCCCCGCTCGTCCCGGATCGGGTCGACGGTGCCCAGCGAGATCGCGTCGTCCAGCCCGAGCAGGCCGCGCACGATCCTCGCCCGGTGCGCCCACGGGCAGGCCCGACACCAGATCAACCGGTACCGGCCGGCCTCCAGCGGCCAGCGGTCCTGCTCGTCCGGACCGCCGCCCGGCGGCGCTGTCGAGTCGGCGGTGACCCGCCCGGTGAACCGGTTGGGTTGACGGACGAACGCGCCGCCGCCGCTGGTCTCTGCGCTGAACTGGGCCCGGGCCATGCCGTCAACCTATCCGCTGGCGGCGCGGATATCCTGGCGGCCGGTAGCCCCCGCGACCCGGTGGGCGTGCCCCACCCCCCGCCGTCTGCACCCCCGAAGGACTCGCGATGACAGTGGCATACCTGGTGGCCGGTGTTCGTACCCCGATCGGCCGGTACGCCGGCGCGCTGGCCGGCGTCCGCCCCGACGACCTGGCCGCGCACGTGATCCGCGAGCTGGTCGCCCGGCACCCCTCGGTGGACTGGGCCCGGGTGGACGACGTCGTGCTCGGCTGCGCCAACCAGGCGGGCGAGGACAACCGCAACGTCGCCCGGATGGCGGCGCTGCTGGCCGGTCTGCCCGAGGAGGTCCCCGGCAGCACCGTCAACCGGCTCTGCGGCTCCGGCCTCGACGCCCTGGCCACCGCCGCCCGATCCATCGTCGCCGGGGACGCCGAGCTGGTGATCGCCGGCGGGGTGGAGAGCATGAGCCGTGCGCCGTTCGTCATGCCGAAGGCGACGTCGGCGTACTCCCGGTCGGCGGAGGTGTACGACACCACGCTGGGCTGGCGGTTGGTGAACCCGCTGATGCGCGACGGGTGGGGCGTCGACTCGATGCCGGAGACGGCGGAGAACGTGGCCGCCGAGTACGGCGTCAGCCGGGCCGAGCAGGACGCCTTCGCGTACCGCTCGCAGCAGCGCGCCGCCAAGGCGCAGGCCGACGGCCGGTTCGCCGAGGAGATCGTGGCGGTGTCCGTGCCCGCCGGCCGTCGGGAGACCCGGCTGGTCGCTGTCGACGAGCACCCCCGCGAGACCTCGCTGGAGAAGCTCGCGGCGCTGCCGACCCCGTTCCGCGACGGCGGCACGGTGACCGCCGGCAACTCGTCGGGCGTCAACGACGGAGCTGTCGCCCTGCTGGTCGCGAGCGAGGCGGCGGTACGGCGGTACGGCCTGACGCCACTGGCCCGGGTCAGCGGGGCGGCGGCGGCCGGCGTACCGCCCCGCATCATGGGCATCGGCCCGGTGCCGGCGACCCGCAAGCTGCTCGACCGGGTCGGCGTCGAGCTGGGCGCGGTGGACGTGGTGGAGCTGAACGAGGCGTTCGCCGCGCAGTCCGTGGCGGTGCTGCGGGAGCTGGGTCTGCCCGTGGACGCCGAACACGTCAACCCGAACGGCGGCGCGATCGCGCTGGGGCACCCGCTCGGTGCCAGCGGCGCGCGGCTGGCGCTGACCGCCGCCCTGGAGTTGCGTCGTCGCGGCGGTCGCAGGGCTCTGGCCACCATGTGCATCGGGGTTGGTCAAGGCATCTCGCTGATGCTGGAGTCAGCCGCCTAGAGTGGTCCACACCACACGACCCGCGGGTCCGCCGGTGGTCGCGCACGTCCGTCGACGCCGGTGGTGTCCCGCGCCGCGGCGACGAACTGGGGAGCGCACTGATGCCCGACGGACTGCCGACCGAGATCGATCTGACCAGGCCGAGTGCGGCCCGGGTGTACGACTACTTCCTTGGCGGGGCGCACAACTTCGAGATCGACAGGCAGTTGGCCGAACAGATCGCGAGCATGACCCCGAACCTCGCCGCCACGATGCGGTCCGGCCGTGAGTTCCTGCGCCGGGCCGTCCGGGTGCTGCTCGACGCCGGCATCGACCAGTTCCTCGACATCGGCTCCGGAATTCCCACCGTCGGCAACGTGCACGAGGTGGCCCAGGGGGTCAACCCCAAGGCCCGGGTGGTGTACGTCGACATCGACCCGGTCGCGGTCGCCCACAGCCGGGAGTTGCTCGCGGGCAACGAGCTGACCGGGGTCATCCACGCCGACCTGCGCGAGCCGGAGCGCATCCTCGCCGAGACCCGGCAGCTCGGGCTGATCGACTTCAGTCGACCGATGGGCATCCTGCTGGCCGGGGTGGTGCACTTCATCCCCGACGGCGACGGGCCCGAGGGGATCCTGGCCGCCCTGCGGGCCGCCGCCGCACCGGGCAGCTTCCTGGTCCTCTCGCACTCCACGTTCGAGGACCAGCCGCAGGAGATGCTGGACGCCCAGCGACTCTCCGCCCGAACGGACACCGAGATCACCCTGCGCTCCCGTGCCCAGGTGACCGGCTTCTTCGGCGACTGGACCGTCCTGGAGCCGGGCGTCGTGCACATGCCGCTCTGGCGGCCCGACTCACCGTCCGACGTGGACGAGCACCCGGAGCGGTTCGGCGCCTTCGGCGGCGTCGCCCGGTACGACCAGCCCGCCGGCTGATCCCATGGCCGCCGTCCCGGATCCCGCCGGGGTCGATGCCGGCCGGGCCGACGCCCAGGGGTACGCCGCCGACTGGGCCCGCGCGGTACGCCGCCTCGGTTTCGTGCCGCTCAGCGCGGCCGAGACCGAGCGGCTGCTGCTGGTGCACACGATCCGGCTGGCGCAGGCGGTACGGGCGGAGCCGTTCACCGCCCGCCCCGCCGAGGAGGTCGGGGCCGCGCTGGTGGAGGCGCACCTGACCGAGCCGCAGGCCCTGGACTGGACGGTGCACGCGCTCGGTGCGGACTTCCCGCACCGGGTGCTGGTGGCCGACCGGCCGGCGGACCTCGCCGACCGGATGGCGGCGTTGCAGGGTGGGCTGGCCGCCGGATTCGCCCGGGCGCTCCGTGACCGCACGTTCAGCCAGCAGGAGCGGATCGCCCGATCGGCCTGGCAGGCCCGTGACGAGGTCGAGCAGGCGCTGCGTGACAGCGAGGCGCGTTTTCGGGCCGTCTTCACCGGAGCCGCGATCGGAATCGGCATCGCCGACGTCGACGGCCGGATCGTCGATGTCAACCAGGCATTCGCCGACATGCTCGGCTACTCGATCGAGGAGCTGTGCGAGACCAACGTGGCGGCGTTGTTCCACGCCGACGACGCCGTCGGCATGTGGGAGCTGTACCAGGAGCTGGTCGAGGGCAAGCATGAGTCCGCCCGGGTGGAGAAGCGTTACCACCGCAAGGACGGCAGCATGGTCTGGACCGACCTGGCCGTCTCACTGATCCGCCACGACGACGGTCGGCCCCGCTACACCGTGGCGATGATCGAGGACATCACCCAGCGGTACGAACTCCAGCAGCGGCTGCGCTTCCAGGCGCTGCACGACCCACTGACCGGGTTGCCCAACCGGACGTTGTTCTTCGAGACGCTCGGTCGGGTCCTCGACGGCGCGGGCACCGGGCGGCGGGTCGGGGTGTGCTTCCTCGACCTGGACGGCTTCAAGGCGATCAACGACAGCCTCGGCCACGACCTCGGTGACCAGTTGCTGGTGATGATCGGCCGGCGGCTGAACGCGTGCGTGGCGGACCACGGCCACCTCGTCGCCCGGATGGGTGGCGACGAGTTCGTGATCCTCGTCGACGGAGGGGACGACATCGACGACGCGGTGGCAGTCGCGGAGGCGGCGCTGGCGGCCGTCGCGGCCCCGGTGCACGTCGGCGACCACCAGTTGGCTGTCTCCGCCAGCGTGGGCATCGTGCAGTGCCCGGCGGAGGAGACCAGCCCGTCGGAGCTGATGAAGGCCGCGGACACCACGCTCTACTGGGCGAAGGCGGCGGGCCGGGGCCAGTGGGCGGTCTACGACCCGGAGCGCAGCGCCCGCGACATCGCCCGGTCGGCGCTGGTCGCCGGGCTGCCCGCCGCGCTGGACCGGGGCGAGTTCGTCCTGCACTACCAGCCGATCGTGTCGCTGCTGGAGGGCAGCATGCTCGCGGTGGAGGCGCTGGTCCGGTGGGAGCACCCGGAGCTGGGCCTGATCGGACCGGACCGGTTCATCGGCCTGGCCGAGGAGACCGGCCTGATCGTCCGGCTCGGGGAGTGGGTGCTCCGGCAGGCCTGTCACGACGCCGAGCGGTGGTGGCGGGAGTTCCCCGACGCCCGGCTGGTGGTCAGCGTCAACCTGGCCGCGCGCCAGGCCGACGACCCGACGATCGTGGAGACCGTGGCCGACGCCCTGCACACCAGCGGACTGCCCGCGGACCTGCTCCAACTGGAACTGACCGAGAGCGCGGTGATGGGCAGCGCCGACGAGCCGTTGCGCAGCCTGTACCGGCTCGCCGCGCTGGGTGTCCGGCTGGCCGTGGACGACTTCGGCACCGGGTACTCCAACCTCGCGTACCTGCGACGGCTACCGATCCACTGTCTGAAGCTCGCTGGGCCGTTCGTCGAGGGCATCCGCGCCGACAGTGCCGCCGACCACCGCGACGAACGGATCGTCGACGCGCTGGTCCGGTTGGCGCACGCGTTGGAGTTGTGGGTGACCGCCGAGGCGGTCGAGACCGGGGAACAGGCGGAACGGTTGCGGGCGCTGCGCTGCGACACCGGGCAGGGCCGGTTCTTCGGCGCCCCGGCCCCAGCCGGTGCGATCACCGCCCGGCTGCGTGGAGACGCGGTGACGTGAGCGAGCGTGGCGAGCGAACCGGTGGTGCGGCGGCGTGGCGCGAAGCAGCGGCACGGCGTGGAGCGGGTGGACGTTGCGGGCTGACCGGCGGCAGGGCAAGGTGACTGCGTGGACCTGACCGACTCGCAGACGGCGGTGACCGTGGTGGCCGGGTTGGCCATCCTGGCCGGGCTGGCCGGCGTGGTGGTGCCCGGCCTGCCGGCGTTGCCGCTGTGCTGGGGTGGCGTGCTGGTCTGGGCGATCTTCGGTGGCGCGGGCACGGCTGGCTGGGCGGTGTTCGCCGCTGCCACGGTGGTCGCCGCGGGTGGCTTCGTGATCAAGTACGCGTGGCCCGGTCGGAACCTGAAACAGGCCGGTGTGCCGACGTCCACGTTGCTCGCCGGCGGGGTGCTCGGCATCATCGGGTTCTTCGTGGTGCCGGTCGTCGGGCTGGTGCTCGGCTTCGTCGGCGGGGTGTGGGCGGCGGAACGACTCCGACTGGGCAGCAATGGCCTCGCCTGGCCGTCCACGGTGCAGGCGCTCAAGGCCGCCGGTCTCTCGATGCTCGTGGAGTTCCTGGCCGGCGTGATCATCGCCGCCCTCTGGGTAGCCGGCCTCCTCCTGACCTAGACCGGACCTAGACCCCCACCCGTCATCGTGGTGATCAAGAGCTTTGCGTCAGGCCGGAGCCGAAATCTGACGCAAACCTCTTGATCACGCCGGGCAGGGGGGAGGGGGAGGGGGAGGGCGCGGGGCACTTTTCGGGTACGGCGGGACGCCGTACGTGAGAGAGAGGTGTGCCCCGCGCCGTTAGGGTCCGGGCGGTCCGAGTGCCCGGGGTCGGCCCGGATCGGGCCTGGTCACGGGGTCAAGGATGCGCGTCGGGGTGGCGGGACGGCAACGCATTTAGCCCGACGGCGGTGACATCCCCACCGGCCGTGTATTGACCGTCTTGATCGGCCGGGATCACACTTTGCCCACTCGCACGCGGAACCACCTCAGGGAGGTGTGCAGTGGCAACGACCCCCGTGCCGACCGCCGAGCAACCGATGGACGACGATGCCCGACGGCTCGCCGAACTCGGCTACAAGCAGGAGCTGCGCCGCACGTGGAGCGGCTTCTCCAACTTCGCCATCTCGTTCTCGATCATCTCCATCCTGGCCGGCTGCTTCACCACCTTCGGCCAGGCGTGGAACAACGGCGGGCCGGTCGCCATCTCCTGGGGCTGGCCACTGATCTCGCTGTTCATCCTCATCATCGGCTTCTGCATGGCGGAGCTGGTGTCGGCGTACCCGACAGCGGGCGGGATCTACTGGTGGGCGGCGACCATGGGCCGCCCGGTGCACGGCTGGTTCACCGGCTGGTTGAACCTGATCGGCCTGGTGGCGGTCACCGCCTCGGTGGACTACGGCTGCGCGACGTTCCTCAACCTCACCCTGTCGGCGCTCTTCGACGGCTGGGCCGGGACGCTGCGCCAGGCGTTCGTCCTCTTCGTGATCATCCTGGTGCTGCACGGTCTGATCAACATCTTCGGGCACCGGATCATCGACGTACTCCAGAACGTCTCGGTCTGGTGGCACGTGGCCGGCGCGGCCGTCGTGGTGGCCATCCTGGTCTTCGTCCCGGACAACCACCAGAGCTTCCAGTTCGTGTTCACCGAGCGCTTCAACAACTCAGGCTTCGGTGACGGAGACGTCGGCGGGTTGACGTTCTGGTTCTACGTGCTGCCGCTGGGCTTCCTGCTGACCCAGTACACGATCACCGGTTTCGACGCCTGCGCGCACGTCTCCGAGGAGACCCGGGGCGCTTCGCAGGCTGCCGCGCGTGGACTCTGGCAGTCGATCTTCTATTCGGCGGTCGGCGGTTGGATCCTGCTGCTGGCGTTCCTCTTCGCGGCCACCGACGTGGACGCGGTCAACGCGGCCGGCGGCTTCTCCGGCGCCATCTTCGAATCCGCCCTGACACCGGTCTTCTTCAAGATCGTCATCATCATCTCGACCATCGGCCAGTTTTTCTGCGGCATGAGTTGCGTGACCTCGATGAGCCGGATGGCCTACGCGTTCAGCCGGGACCGTGCGGTGCCCGGCTGGCGACTCTGGTCGACCGTCGACCGCAACGGCACCCCGGTCAACGCCATCATCGGCGCCACAGTGGCCGGTCTGGTGCTGACCCTGCCGGCGCTCTACGAGAGCTCGGCCGGCATTCCGGTCGCGTTCTACGCGGTGGTCTCCGTCGCGGTGCTCGGGCTCTACCTGTCGTTCCTCATCCCGATCGCCCTGCGGCTGCGGATGGGCGACCGGTTCGTCCCCGGCCCCTGGACGCTGGGGCGCAGGTACAGGCTGCTCGGCTGGATCGCGGTGATCGAGATCGCGGTGATCGCTGTCTACTTCGTGCTGCCGATCGTGCCCGCCGGGGTGCCCGGCAACGACGGGTTCACCTGGTCGGCGGTGAACTACGCGCCGCTCGCCGTCGGCGGGGTGCTGCTGGTGGTCGCTGTCTGGTGGTACGCGTCGGCCCGTACGTGGTTCACCGGTCCGGTGCGTACCGTCGAGGAACCTGCCACCGGGTCGCAGCCGGCGGCGGTCGACGGCCCGGCCTGAGCCGCGCCCGGCGGGACGGGCGTCGCTCCCGTCCCGCCGGGTTTGCCGCCGACCCGCGCGGGGGCATTGACGGTGATCCGGTTTGCCAGTAGACCTTGGTGATGGAGGCCCGCCATGAGTAACGCGCCGCTCACGCTGGAACAACTGCGGGTCGCCGTCGACGAGGGCGAGATCGACACGGTGGTCTTGGCCCTGGTCGACATGCAGGGCCGGTTGCAGGGCAAGCGGTTCCACGCGCCGTTCTTCCTCGACCAGGTGGCCGAGCACGGCAGCGAGGGCTGCAACTACCTGCTCGCCGTGGACGTCGACATGAACACCGTCGACGGGTACGCGATGTCGAGCTGGGAGCGGGGCTACGGCGACTTCGCGATGGTGCCGGACTTCGGCACGTTGCGCCGGGTGCCCTGGCAACCCGGCTCCGCGATGCTGCTGGCCGACCTGACCTGGCTCGACGGCTCGGGCGACGTGGTCGCCTCGCCCCGGCAGGTCCTGCGCCGCCAGCTGGACCGGCTGGCCGAGCACGGGCTGACCGCGTACTCCGGCACCGAACTGGAGTTCGTGCTGTTCCGCGACTCGTACGAGGATGCCTGGCGGCGGGGCTACCGGGACCTCACCCCGGCCAATCAGTACAACGTCGACTACTCACTGCTCGGCACCGCCCGGGTGGAGCCGCTGCTGCGCCGGATCCGCACCGAGATGGCCGCCGCCGGGCTGACGCCGGAGAGCGCCAAGGGTGAGTGCAACCTCGGCCAGCACGAGATCGCGTTCCGCTACGACGAGGCGGTGGCCTGCGCCGACCACCACGTCATCTACAAGAACGGCGCCAAGGAGATCGCCGCCCAGGAGGGCATGGCGATCACCTTCATGGCCAAGCCGAACGAGCGGGAGGGCAACTCCTGCCACATCCACTTCTCGCTGCGGGACAGCAGTGGTCGGTCGGCGATGCTCGGTGACGGGCCCGCCCACCTGTCGACGACCGGGCAGCGGGTGCTCGCCGGACTGTTGGCCACCATGCGGGAGTTCAGCCTGCTCTTCGCCCCGAACATCAACTCCTACAAGCGGTACCAGCCGGGCTCGTTCGCCCCGACGGCGCTGCGGTGGGGGGTGGACAACCGCACGTGCGCGCTGCGGGTGGTCGGCCACGGGCAGGGGATGCGGGTGGAGAACCGGGTGCCCGGGGCGGACGTCAACCCGTACCTGGCGATCGCCGGGCTGGTCGCCGGCGCGCTCCACGGCATCGAGCAGGAGCTGGAGCTGGGTGACGAGTGCACCGGCAACGCGTACGACGACCCGGAGGCCGAGCGGGTGCCCGGCACGCTGCGCGACGCCCTGGCCCTCTGGGAGGCGTCCACGGTGGCCCGGGACGCGTTCGGGGCGGAGGTGGTGGCCCACTACGCCAACCAGGCGCGGGTCGAGCTGGCGGCCTTCGACGCCGCGGTGACGGACTGGGAGCTGCAACGTGGCTTCGAACGCCTGTAACCCACGCCTGACCGGCGTCGATCATGGACTTGTGGTGGTCGGTACGAGGTGGTTCGCGGCTTTCGTGGGGCACCACAACTCCATGATCGACGAGGCGGGGGTGGGGCGTGACCCTGGTTCGTGATCCTGCTTCGGAGGAGATCGTCCGGGAGGTTCCTGGGGCTTCCCTGGACGAGGTGGACGCGGCTGTTGCGCGGGCGGGTGCCGCCTTCGAGACCTGGCGGAAGGTCGGGCCGGGGGATCGGGCCCGGTTGCTGCGGCGGTTCGCCTCCGTCGTCGATACGCATCTGGACGAGTTGGCCGCGCTGGAGGTCCGCAACTCCGGGCACACCATCGGCAACGCCCGGTGGGAGGCCGGCAACGTGCGGGACGTCCTGGACTACTACGCCGGGGCGCCCGAGCGGTTGACCGGACGGCAGATCCCGGTGCCGGGTGGGCTGGACGTCACCTTCCACGAGCCGCTGGGCGTGGTCGGCGTGATCGTGCCGTGGAACTTCCCGATGCCGATCGCCGCCTGGGGATTCGTGCCGGCCCTCGCCGCCGGCAACACAGTGGTGCTCAAACCCGCCGAGCTGACCCCGCTCACCGCGCTGCGGCTGGCCGAGTTGGCCAGCGAGGCCGGCCTGCCCGACGACGTGTTCACCGTCGTACCGGGTGAGGGATCGGTGGTGGGGGAGCGCTTCGTCAGCCACCCGGCGGTCCGCAAGATCTGCTTCACCGGCTCCACCGAGGTCGGCACGCGGATCATGGCCGGCTGCGCCGCCCAGGTGAAGCGGCTCACCCTGGAGTTGGGCGGCAAGAGCGCGAACATCGTGTTCGCGGACGCGGACCTGGAACGCGCGGCGGCGACCGCGCCGGGCGCGGTCTTCGACAACGCCGGCCAGGACTGCTGCGCACGGTCGCGGATCCTCGTCCAACGGCCGGTGTACGACCGGTTCCTGGCGCTCCTCGAACCAGCGGTACGCGCGGTGCGGGTCGAGGACCCGTCCCGGGACACCGCCGAGATGGGCCCGCTGATCTCGGCGGCCCAGCGGGACCGGGTCGCCGGTTACCTGACCGACGCGACTGTCGCGTTCACGGGTTCCTGCCCCGACGGCCCCGGGTTCTGGCACGCGCCCACAGTGCTGTTGGCCGACTCACCCGCCGACCGGCACTGGCGGGAGGAGATCTTCGGGCCGGTGGTCTCGGTGCTGCCGTTCGACGACGAGGCCGACGCGGTCCGGCTCGCCAACGACACCGAGTACGGCCTGTCCGGCTCCATCTGGACCCGGGACGTGGGTCGGGCGCTGCGCCTGGCCCGCGCCGTCGAGGCGGGCAACCTCAGCGTCAACTCGCACTCCTCGGTGCGCTACTGGACCCCGTTCGGTGGGATGAAGCGTTCCGGGCTCGGCCGTGAGCTGGGCCCGGACGCGCTGCACTCCTTCACCGACGTCAAGAACGTGTTCATCGCGACGGAGGAGTGATGCGGGTGCAGGGTCGGTTGCAGGACCGGGTGGCAGTGGTCACCGGCGCGGGCAGCGGTATCGGGTTGGCCACCGTCCGGCGGTTCGCCGCCGAGGGTGCCCGGGTGGTGTGCGTCGACATCGACACGACGGCCGGCGCGAAGGCGGCCGAGGAGTGCGGCGGCGAGTTCGTCCAGACGGACGTGGCCGACGAGTCGGCGGTACGCGACCTGTTCGACGGGGTGGCCGACCGGCACGGCCGGGTGGACATCGCGTTCAACAACGCCGGCATCTCCCCGCCCGACGACGACTCCATCCTGGACACCGGCCTCGACGCGTGGGAGCGGGTGCTGCGGGTCAACACGACGAGCGTCTACCTGTGCTGCAAGTACGCGATCCCGCACATGCGTCGCCAGGGCAAGGGTTCGATCATCAACACCGCCTCCTTCGTGGCGCTGATGGGTGCGGCGACGTCGCAGATCGCGTACACCGCGAGCAAGGGCGGGGTGCTGGCGATGACCCGGGAGCTGGGTGTGCAGTTCGCCCGCGAGGGCATCCGGGTCAACGCGCTCTGCCCCGGCCCGGTGGCCACCCCACTGCTGTTGGAGTTGTTCGCCGCCGACCCGGAGCGGGCCGCCCGCCGCCTCGTGCACGTGCCGATGGGCCGGTTCGGGCAGCCGGAGGAGATCGCCGCCGCGGTGGCGTTCCTGGCCAGCGACGACGCCTCGTTCATGACCGCCGCGCAGTTCGTGGTCGACGGCGGCATCACCGGCGCGTACGTCACACCGCTGTGAACGCCGGCTCGGTGCGGAGGCCGTTGATCGGGATCAGCGCGTACGTCGAGCCGGCCGGCTGGGCGGTGTGGCGGGACGTGCCGGCCGTCCTGGTGCCGCAGGCGTACGCGCGGGCGGTGACGGCTGCCGGCGGCCGGGCCGTGGTCCTGCCGCCGGACGACGTGGACGGTGACGTGGTGGCGGTCCTGGACGGGTTGCTGCTGGCCGGTGGCGCCGACGTCGGTCCGGGGCGGTACGGGCAGCGGCCCGACCCGCGTACCGAGGACCGGCCGGACCGGGACGCCGGCGAGCTGACGGTGTTGGCCGCCGCGCTCGCCGCCGATCTGCCGGTGCTGGGCGTGTGCCGGGGCATGCAGTTGCTCGCCGTCGCCTACGGGGGAACCCTGCACCAGCACCTGCCCGACGTGGTCGGTCATGACGCGCACCGTCCGGCGCCCGGTGTCTACGGCAGCCATCCGGTGCGGTTCGCGCCGGGAAGCCTGTCGGCGACGGTGCTGGCCGGGGTGGAGCGGGTCAACTCCTACCACCACCAGGCGGTCGCCGACCCGGGCCGGCTGGCGGTCACCGGTTGGGCGGACGACGGGGTGGTGGAGGCGGTGGAGGATCCGGCCCTGCCGTTCGTGCTCGGTGTGCAGTGGCATCCGGAGAACGAGCCGGACCCGCGGCCGATCACCGCGCTGGTCCGGGCCGCCGGGCGGCCGGTCGAGGCCGGGTGTGACGCTCGTCGCCCCCGTGCGGTGACGTCCCCGGTGGGAGGATCGACGGATGGGCAAGGTCTATCCGGAGATCGACTCTCGACTGGGTGACTTCATCGCGGCTCAGCCGGTCTTCTTCGTGGCCACCGCGCCGTCCGGCGCGCAGGGGCACGTCAACGTCTCGCCGAAGGGCATGCGGGGCACCTTCGTGGTCCTCGGGCCGCACCGGGTGGCGTACCTCGACTATCACGGCAGCGGCGCGGAGACCATCGCCCACCTGCGGGACAACGGCCGGATCACGCTGATGTTCTGTGCCTTCGACGGTCCGCCGAAGATCGTCCGGTTGCACGGCCGGGGCACCAGCGTCGCGGTGACCGAGGAGACCTTCGCCGACCGGCTCGCCGAGTTCCCGGCCCCTCCGGACATGCACGCCGTCCGGGCGGTGATCACCGTCGAGGTGGAGCGGGTCAGCGACTCCTGCGGCTACGCGGTGCCGCTGATGGACTATCGCACCGAGCGTGACCTGTTGCTCACGTCACACTCCCGTCGTACGGCCGAGGATCTGGTGGTCTACCGGGCCACCAAGAACGCGGCAAGCATCGACGGGCTGCCGGTCTTCTGACTGGTCGGGGCGCTTCGACCACCACCGTTGGACGCTGACACGCACCCGTGCTGTCCGGTGTCCGGCGGATCGATCGAACGTCAACAGCGTCCACCTGTCGTGATGCGTTACGTTGCTGGTCCGCTGGGGTACAAGTCCGAGCACGGTGGGAGAAGATCAACGGCCGCGGGGTACGGCCGGAGCGGGAGGCTGCATGAGCTCGGCCCAGGGGGGAGCGGACGAACGGCATCCTGCCGCGTCCGGCGGTGACACCTCCCCGATGCTGGCAGCGGCGTTCGCGGCGGGTGGTGAGCTGGGCGAGCGGCTGGCGAACTTCGACTGGTCCTCCGGCCCGCTGGGCACGCCCGGTCAGTGGCCTGTCGCGCTGTCCAACGCGGTCGGCATGATGCTCGCCTCCAGCGCGCCGATCGTCATGTTCTGGGGCGACGACCAGCGCGCCTTCTACAACGACGCGTACCGGCCGACCATCGGTGCCAAGCACCCGGACGCCATCGGCCAACCGGCCCGCTCGTTCTGGGCGGAGACCTGGCCGGTGCTCGGCCCGCTGCTCGACGGTGTGCGGACCACAGGTCGCTCCTACCGGGGCGAGGACCACCCCTTCCTGCTGGACCGGCACGGCTTCGTCGAGCAGACCTACTTCAACGTCTCGTACGACCCGATCCGCAGCGCCGACGGTTCGGTCGGTGGCGTCTACTGCATCGTCAGCGAGACCACCGGACGGGTGCTCGGCGAGCGCCGGCTGCGGGCACTGGCCGAACTGGGCGCCGAGCTGAACGACATCGGCACCGCCGCCGAACTCGGCCGAACCGCAGCCGAGGTGCTCGGCCGGCACCGGGCGGACGTGCCGTTCGCCCTGATCTACCTGACCGACGACAGCGGTCAGCTCGCCCTGGCGGGTTGCACGGGTAGCGTCCCACCGCCGGTCGACGCCGTCGCGCAGGTGCTGGCCCGGGTGACCGCCGACGGCACGCCCGCCACGGTCGAGGTGGCCGACCTGGTCGACTCGCCGCCGGCCGACGCCGCCGACCAGGCCCTCGTGCTGCCGCTCACGGCCACCAACGAGACGGTGGGCGCGCTGATCGTCGGCGTGGGCCGTCAGCTGCCGCTCGGCGACGAGTACCGGAACTTCCTCGACCTGGTCGCCGCGCAGATCTCCCGTGCGGTCGGCACGCAGCGGGCGTACGAGCAGGAGCGGGCCCGGGCCGCCGAGTTGGCCGCACTGGACCGGGCGAAGACCAACTTCTTCGCCAACGTCAGCCACGAGTTCCGCACCCCGCTGACCCTGGTGCTCGGCCCACTGGAGGACATGCTGGCCGACCCGGCGCTACCCGCCTCCGGGACCGAGCGGCTCACCACCATGCACCGCAACGCGTTGCGCCTGCTCAAGCTGGTCAACACGGTGCTGGACTTCTCTCGACTGGAGTCCGGTCGGCTCGCCGCCCGCTACCAGCCCACCGATCTCGCCGGCTACACGGCCCGGCTCGCCAGCACCTTCCGGTCGGCCACCGACCGGGCCGGATTGCGACTGGTGGTGGACTGCCCGCCACTGCCGGCCCCGGTCTTCCTCGACCGCGACATGTGGGAGAAGATCGTCCTCAACCTGGTGTCCAACGCTGTCAAGTTCACCTTCGACGGCGAGATCCGGGTGCAGGTCCGGGCGTTGGACGGTGCGGCCCGGCTGGAGGTGACCGACACCGGCATCGGCATCGTGCCGGACGAGATTCCGCACGTCTTCGAGCGGTTCCACCGGGTGCCCGGGGCGCGCGCACGCACCCACGAGGGCACCGGGATCGGCCTGGCCCTGGTCCGGGAGCTGGTCGAGATGCACGGCGGCGAGGTCGGGCTGACCAGTCGGGTCGACGAGGGCAGCACCTTCACGGTGACCATCCCGACCGGTGCGGACCACCTGCCGGCGGACCGGGTCGTCACGTTCGGCCACGTACCCACGGCGGAGCCCGAGCAGGCCCGCCTCTACGTGGCGGAGACCGCGTTGTGGAGCGGCACCGGCCCGGCACCCGATGACGACAGCCGGCCGACCGACGCCGCCCCGGCCGGCCGGATCCTGGTCGTCGACGACAACGCGGACCTGCGCGAGCACGTCACCCGGCTGCTCTCCCCGACCTGGGAGGTGGTCACCGCGAACGACGGACTGGCCGCGCTGCCACTGGCTCGCGACGGTGGGTTCGACCTGGTGCTCAGCGACGTGATGATGCCCCGACTCGACGGGTTCGGTCTGGTGAGCGCGCTGCGCGCGGACCCGCGTACCCGGCATGTTCCGATCGTGTTGCTCTCCGCCCGGGCCGGCGCCGCGGAGGCCGTCGCCGGTCTCTCCGCCGGCGCGGACGACTACCTCACCAAGCCCTTCGCCAGCCAGGAGTTGATCGCCCGGGTCCGGGCCAACGTCGAGCTGGGCCAGCTCCGCGGGCAGATCATCCGTCGGCTCCGGGCGCTGGCCGACGCGGCGGTGGCGGTCAACACCGCCCGGTCCACCTCAGACGTGCTCCAGGTCGCCGCCCGGCACGCGCTCAGCCTCGCCGAGGCCGCCCGAGTGGTGATCACCGCGGCCGGGGCCCGCGCCGAGGCGGACGGTGGTGGCACCACCGCCACGGACCCGTCCTTCGCGACCGAGTTGACCGGCACCGCCGAAGACGTGCTCGGTGAGCTGCGGGTCTGGAGACCCGACGGCGACGACGCGCAGGCCGACGACGCCGCGCTGACCCAGCTGGCCCGGCTGGTCGGGGTGCGGTTGGAGAACGCCCAGCTCTACGAGGCCGAACACCGCATCGCCACCACCCTGCAACACAGCCTGCTGCCGCGAGCGCTGCCGCAGCTGCCCGGTGCGGTGCTGGCCAGCCGTTACCTGCCCGGCACCGCCGACGTCGAGGTCGGCGGTGACTGGTACGACGCCATCGCCCTCGACAACGGCGACCTGGTGCTGGTCATCGGTGACGTGGTGGGCAAGGGTGTCCAGGCCGCCGCCGCGATGGGGCAACTGCGCAACGCGCTGCGGGCGTACCTGTTGGAGGGCTACGGGCCGGGCGAGGCGCTGACCCGGCTCAACCGGCTGGTCGGGTCCACCGAGCGACGTTCCTTCGCGACGGTGGTCTGTCTGGTGTTCGACCCGCGTACCAGCCGCCTGCGGTACGCCAGTGCCGGTCACCCGTCCCCACTGCTGATCAGAGGAGGCGACGTGGCGTTCCTGCACGTCCGCGCGCTCGGCCCGCCGGTCGGCGCCATCCCCGACGCCACGTACGAGGCGGTCGAGGGCGAGTTGACGCCGGGCAGTCGGCTGTTGCTCTACACCGACGGGCTGATCGAGGACCGTCAGCTCGACATCGACGGCGCGCTGGCCCACCTGTGCCTGGACGCCGCCACCCCCAGCGAGCACGTGGCCGACCTGATCGACGCGGTGGTCGAACGAGTCGACGGGCGGCCCCGCCGTGACGACGTGGCCGTCCTCGCCCTGGAGGCGGCGGAGCTGAACCGCTTCGCGTTGCGGCTACCGGCGGACCCGACCCGGCTGAGCGTGCTGCGTAAGCGTCTGGAGGACTTCCTCGTCGCGCACGAGGTCGGTGAGACCGACGTGTTCGACCTGACCGTGGCGGTCTCCGAGGCCGCCGCGAACGCCATCGAACATCCCGTCCACCCGGCCGAGGCCACGATCAGCGTGGAGGTGGCCATCGAGAACCGGACGGTGACGGCCACCGTGCGTGACAGTGGGCAGTGGCGTGAGTCGACCGGCTCCGGGTTCCGGGGGCGTGGTCTGGCCCTGATCAAGGCGTTGGGTGACCTGTCGGTGCGGCGTACCGACGAGGGCACCGAGGTGACGCTGCGCCGGCAGCTGAGGGACTGACCACCCGCCCGGCGCGGCCGTTCAGGTCGGGCTGAGCCAGCTCTGCCCGCCCAGGCCGGAGATGTCCAGCACCCGACGGACCTGCCGGGACGGCAGGACGGTGAGCGTGCCCGGGAACTGCTGGGCGAGCCGGACCAGGGCGTGGATGGCGGCCGAGTCGAAGAAGGTGACAGCGCGCAGGTCGAGGATGATCCGCCCGGCGGGCTCGCGCAGCGCGGTCTGGAGCATCGTGTCCGCGGTCGCCATGTCGACCTCGCCGGCCACCACCACGCGAAGGCGGTCACCGTCGATCTCCGCGCTGGCGGAGAAGACGGGCGGTGCTCCCCCTTGATCCACGCAGACACGATGGCACAGCGACAGTTGCAGGGCAACAACCACCTCACGGCAGCCGTGGCGCGGGTCACCAGCGCTCCCGGCGATAGGCTTGCGGCATGACCGTCCGCCCTCCGCTGACACCCGGCACGCTCTCCCCGCTGCGACCGGTGCCGTCCCAGATCGCCCGACCGGAGTACGTGGGCAAGAAGCGTCCGCAGGAGTGGCGTGGTTCGCACGTGCAGACGGCGGAGACCATCGAGAAGATGCGGGTCGCCAGCCGACTCGCCGCCCAGGCGACCCAACTCGCCGGCGAGCACTGCAAGCCCGGCGTGACCACCGACGAGATCGACAAGGTGGTGCACGAGTTCCTCTGCGACCACGGCGCCTACCCGTCGACGCTGGGCTACAAGGGCTTCCCGAAGTCCTGCTGCACCAGCATCAACGAGGTCATCTGCCATGGCATCCCGGACTCCACAGTCATCCAGGACGGCGACATCATCAACGTCGACGTCACCGCGTACATCGGTGGGGTGCACGGTGACACCGACGCCACCTTCTGCGTCGGTGAGGTCAGCGAGGAAGCCCGCCTGCTGGTCGAGCGCACCCACGAGGCGATGATGCGCGGCATCCGCGCGGTCGCCCCGGGCCGGCAGATCAACGTGGTGGGCCGGGTCATCGAGTCGTACGCCAAGCGCTTCGGCTACGGGGTGGTCCGCGACTTCACCGGCCACGGCATCGGTGAGGCCTTCCACAGCGGGCTCTACGTGCCGCACTACGACAGCCCGCGTCCCACGGACATCATGGAACCGGGGATGACGTTCACCATCGAGCCGATGATCACTCTCGGCACCTACCAGTACGACATGTGGGACGACGGGTGGACCGTCGTCACCAAGGACCGGAAGTGGACGGCCCAGTTCGAGCACACCATCGTGGTGACCGACGACGGCCACGAGATCCTCACCCTGCCGTGAGCGCGAGGAACGCAGCGGAGCGGAGTCAAGCAGTCGCGAACGAAGGGCAGGCATCGTGAGCGACGCCCCGGCAGCACTGCGCGAGGCGCACCACGCCGACGTCTCCGGCGGGTGGCTGCGCCCGGCCGTCTTCGGCGCGATGGACGGCCTGGTCACCAACATCGCCCTGATCGCCGGCGTCGGCGGCGGCGGGGTGTCGTCGCACAGCATCGTGCTCACCGGCACCGCCGGCCTGGTCGCCGGGGCGATCTCCATGGGTCTCGGTGAGTACACGAGCGTCCGGTCCGCCAACGAGCAGGTCGCCGCCGAGGTGGCCAAGGAACGCCGGGAGTTGGAACGCCACCCCGAGGCGGAGGCCCGTGAACTCGCCGACGCGTGGGTGGCTCGCGGCCTGCCCCGGGACCTCGCCACCCAGGTCGCCGAAGCGGTACGCCGCAACCCGGAGGAAGCCCTGCGGGTGCACGTCCGCGAGGAGTTGGGCATCGACCCCGACGACCAGCCCAGCCCGTGGGCGGCGGCGACCTCGTCGTTCCTGTTCTTCTCGCTGGGCGCCCTGATTCCGCTGCTGACCTACCTGTTCGGCGCCACCGAACTGTGGCTGGCACTCGCCGTCGGCGGGCTCGGGTTGTTCGCCGCCGGTGCGATCGTCGCCCGATTCACCAACCGACAGTGGTGGACCGGCGGCCTCCGGCAACTGCTGCTCGGTGCCGCCGCGGCCGGCGCGACCTATCTCATCGGCACGCTGATCGGGGTGCACGGCGGGCTGTGACGTCGGTCAGCCCGTGAGCAGGTCGTCGATCGTTCCGTCGACCGCTCGACCACGGGCGGCCAACTCCTCGGCCTGCCGGGCCAGCACCGCACCCACCTCGGTCATGTCCGCTCCGGCCAACCCGGTGCGCCGAACCGCGTCTCCCGGGTCCCGGAAGTAGGTGCGGCTGAGCAGACCCGTCACCGTGGCTGCCGCCAGCCGGGCCTCACCGAGCATCAGCAGGGCCTGGTCGGTCTCGTACCACTCGGCGAGCCGGGCCGCCCGGGCGTGCGCCGCGCTGCCCCGATACCAGGCCTGCCGGGCTGCGGTGCTGAACTCCGCCGGTCGAGCCCGGGCCAACCGGCCCAGATGCTCGTCGCGCAGCGTCCGCAACCAACCCGTCGGGTCGTGCAACGCCTGCGTGGTGACGTACCGGTGGGCGGTCAGCGGCCACAGGGGAGAGACCACCCGGGCCTGCGCCAGATAGTCCTCCGCGCCGGCCACGGTCAGATCGACGAGCACCCCGTCCACCCGACGGGTTGCCGGCGGTGGGCCGGCCCCGGACCGGTAGGTGACCACCAACATCCCCGCCTCGCGGTCGCCACCGCCGTCGTCGTCACCGTGCGCCAGGGGCCCGTGGACGGCGACCGCGAGCACGTCGGCCGGGAAGCGCCGCCGGACCGCCTCGGCGACCCGCTCCGCGACCGCCCAGCGGCCATCGTCGAGACCCCGATCGACACCGGTCTGCCCGCTGCTCGCGCTCACGGGGTCACCTCACCTTCCCGAGATCCGCGCAAGATCAGGGCTCTTGGTGTCTCCCGCGGGTTGAGGGCAGCACCATCCGGGACGTTGCTCGGATCGTGCGGCGTGCGGCGTATCGGCTCGCTTACTGCCGGTGAAGTCTAGCCAGCCGGCGGGCGAGCGGCGGGCTCGCCGCGCCCGGTCGGCACCAGCCGGAAGATGTGGATCTCCCGACCGCCGGCCCGCTGGACGTACGTGCGGTAGGCGGGCCACGCGGCGACCAGCAACTGCCACAACCGGTCCCGCTCGGCGCCGGACGCCAGGTCGGCGCGTACCGGGATCCGTCGACCCTTCACGTCCACCGTGGCGGCTGGGTCGGCGAGCACGTTCATCGCCCAGCCGGGGTGGTGCGTCTGCCCCCAGTTGGAGCCGATCACCACGTAGGCGTCGTCGTCCCGCACGTACAGCAGCGGGTTGCTGCGGGGCTTGCCGGAGCGGCGGCCGGTCGTGGTGATCACCAGGGACGGCATCAGGCCGAGCGCGACCACCCGGCCCCGGGTGAGCCGACCGATCACCCGGTCGGCGGGAACCAGCAGACGGGCGGTGGCGCCGAACCACCGGTAGTGACCAACTCGGCGAGTGAGATTTCCCAGCACTGACACGCGGATCAGTGTGCCGGTTGCCCGGCCCGCGCGGCACCCCCCGCACGCGCCCGATCGCGGACCGGCGGTCAGTCCAGTCGCCGCTCGATCGGCAGCCGGGCGCGGGTGAACAGACCGGCCCCGAGCATCGCCACCACCGGGACCAGCACGAGCACCCCGAGCGTGGGCCACGGCACCAGGATCGGGTACGGGTCGGGTACCGGCCAGGCGTTGGCGTACTGCCGGTTGACCGAGAACAGCACGATCGCCGCGGTGCCCAGCCCGGCCACGATGCCGAGCACCGAACCGAGCCCGGCGATGACCCCGGCCTGGCAGATCGCCAGCAACCGGCGTAACGCCGGTGCCGCGCCGACGGCCGCCAGGGTGGTCAGTTCGGCGCGTCCCTCGGCGGCGGCGAGCGCCGTGGCGATACCGGCCGCCCCCACCGTGATGAGGCCGGCCGCCGCCGCGATCAGTAGGAGCAGCGGCGAGACGTCCCGGGGCGCGGAACCCTGCTCCACGTTGAGCGAGAACGTGCCGAACGAGCGCAGGGCGGCGCTGAACCGTGCCTGCTGCTCCTCGTCGGGCGGGGTGGTGGTGCCGACCACCCAGCCGGACGATGACCAGCTCAGGCCGAGGTGTCGGGCCGCGCCGGTGGACAGCAGCAGACGGGGGTAGCCGACCGCCCGGGGCAGCGCGTACCCCGGGAGGTCACGGACCTGGTTCAGCGGGTCCGGCCCGGTGTCCATCCGGCTGACGCGTACGGTCACCAGACCGTCGTGCAGGTAGCGCGGGTCGGTCACCACCACCCCGCCGGCGCGCAGGACCGCCGAGGCCGCCGCCGTCGTCGTGGCGTCGGCGCCGGTGAGGAGTGGTAGCGCGCTGCCGTCGTCCACCTCGGGTTGCAGGTAGCCCTCGGAGGGGTCCGCCGCGCAGCGTGGGTCGGACCGAGCCTGCTGGCGGTGCGACGCGGGCAGGTCGTCGCCGATCTGCCAGGGGCAGGCCCGGCTCGCGGGGAGCACCGGCGCGATGTCGCAGTAGCCGGTGCCCGCCGCGTCGCAGTCCGGGGCGTGGACGGTGGCCACCGCGCCGACCCCCAACTGGGCCCGGGCCGCGTCGGCGACCTGGGCCAGTGTGGGCTGCTGACCCGACCCGTTCTGGTAGACCAGCATGTGACCGGTCGGCAGCATCGGCTGATAGGCGCGTGCGTCGCGGACGCCGTCGCTGGTCAGGTACCCACCGAGCGCGACGCTGCTGGCGACCGCGGCCATCACGGCGCAGATGGCCGGCACCGCCGACGCCCGGTTACGGCTGGCGTCGCGCACCGCGATCCGTGGTGCCAACGGCAACAGCCGGCCGAGGCGGGCGAGCGCCCCGATCAACGTGGGCGTGCAGGCCACCAGCCCCAACTCACCGAGGATCAGACCGGTGAGGATCACCGCCGGGGAGGTCCGGCTGGACCCGTACGCCGCCAGCCCCGCCCCGCCCACGACCAGCGCCAGGCCGACGACCAACCACCGGGCCGGGGACACCGGTGGGGTACGTCGCCCGGCGAGCCCGGCGCTGACATCCTGCCGGGCGGCCGCCCACGCGGGTGCCGACGCGGCGAGCACACCGGCCAGCACCGCCACCGCGCCGAGCAGCACCAGGGCGGCGGGCCAGCAGCGGTAACCGCCGAAACGGACGCCGAAGACGTACTCCTCCATCAGCGGGCGCCCGGCGAACGCCGCGCCGACGCCGACGACCAGGCCGGCGGCGGCGCCCAGCACCCCGAGCACCACGCCGTCGGCCAGCACGACCCGGCGCAGTTGGGCGGCGTCCCCACCGGCCACCGCGACCAGCGCCAGATCCCGCCGTCGGCGCCGGACGCCGACGGCGAAGGCCGGCCCGACCAGCAGGACGACCTCCAGCAGCCCGAGGCCGGCGATCAGGACGCCGGTGCTCAGGTCGTTGGCGTCGGTCGCCCCGGTCAACCCGAACCACGTCCGGTTCGTCCCGCCCCCCGCGCCGGTCGAGTGCCGGGCGGTGACCACCACCCCGCGCTCGTTCAGCCGGGACACCAGCGCCGCGTCGACGGTCCCGGGTACGTCCGCCAACCAGACGCTGTCCGGCTCCGGACCGGTCCTCGGTACGGCTCCCGGGTGCAGCGCCACGACCGGACCGAGGTCGTCGGGGAACTCGACCAGCCCCACCACCGTGTACGCCCTGCTCTCGTCGGCGACCGTGACGGCGTCACCGAGGCGCAGGTCCAGGCGGCGCAGTGCCGCCTGGCTGACCGCTACCTCGCCGGGCTGCTGCGGTGCCCGGCCGGCCACGAACCGCACCAGCCCGCGGGCCAGCGGGTCACCGAGGTCCAGCACCCGACCGGCCACGTCCTCGTCACGGTTCGGGCCGCGCAGGGTCAGTGGGGCGTGCGGGCGTACCTCGGTGACCCTGCTGCCCGGCCCCAGCAGCGCGGTCATCTGGGCCGCGGTGGCCCTCCCCGGTGCCGTGCCGTTGGTCGTGCTCCAGCCCTCACCCCACTCGTCCTGTTCGATCGGGCCGTTGGCGACCCACTGCAACTCCGCGTCGGCGACACCGAGCCGACGGTCGACACGTTCCTGCGGGGTCAGCTCGGCCATGTCGTAGTTCGCCGCGAGGAAGGCCAGCGCGGCCACCGGCAGGGCGATCATCGCGAGCACCAGGGCCGTTCGACCCCGGGCGCGGCGGGACTCGCGCCGCGCGATCCGCAGCGCGGTCCGCCAGGAGCCGGTCAGCTCGGCGATCCGCCGCCGGCCGACGAGGACGGGTGGCCGGACCGGCGACGCCGGCACGGGGTCGGCCGCACCAGAGGGCTGCCGCGGACGGCGGATCGTCACCGCTCGCTACCGGACAGCAGTTGCTCGACGCTGCCCAGCGGTGCCGTCGTGTCGACGAGCACGCCGTCGCGGAGGAACACCACCCGGTCCGCCCAGCCGGCGTGTCGTGCCTCGTGGGTGACCAGCACCCCGGCGGCGCCCGCGTCGATCCGGCGGCGCAGCAGGTGCAGCACCGCCTCGCCGGTCTGCGAGTCGAGTGCGCCGGTGGGCTCGTCGGCGAGTACCAGCCGCCGCTCACCCACCAGCGCGCGGGCGATGGCCACCCGCTGCTGCTGCCCGCCGGAGAGCTGGTCGGGGAAGCGGTCGCCCAGCCCGGGTAGGCCCACCTCGGTGAGCGCGGCCCGGGCCAGCGCGCGGGCGCGGCGTCCGCTGGTGCCGTCGAGCTCCAGCGGAAGGGCCACATTCTCCAGCGCGGTCAGACTGCCCAGCAGATTGAGCTGCTGGAAGATGTAGCCGATCCGGCGTCGACGCAGTTGGGCCAGCCCGCGACGGTCCAGGGCCCCGAGCGGTTGCCCCTCGACCCGGACCTCGCCGCCGGTCGGACGGTCCAGCCCTCCGGCCAGCGCCAGCAGCGTCGACTTGCCGGATCCGGACGGTCCCATCACCGCGACCAGTTCGCCGGGCCGGACGGCCAGGCTGACGCCGCGCAGCGCGTGCACCGCCGCCGGTCCGGTGCCGTGGGTGCGGTGGACGTCGCGGAGCTCCAGCACCGCGTCGTCCGCCCCGCTCACCGTCGCGCCTCCTCGCCGGCCCAGCTCGCCGCGTCCCGCGCGTCATCGTTTCCCGGTCGGGGAACGGGCGGCGGGCCGGGGGGTCGGTGGCGCACCAGACTGGTCTCGCAGTGGTCCAGCCAGCGCACCTCCGCCTCGGCCTGGAACACCATGGAGTCCAGGACGAGGCGCCAGGGGAGGTCCTCCGGCCGGTTGCTGCCGTACTTCAGCCGGGTCAGCTCCTGCAGGGCACGCATCGTCGCGCTGCGCTGGGCCTGCACCACCGAGCGGACGTCCACCCCCGGGGTGGTCAGCGCCAACGCCAGCTTGATGGCCAACTCGTCGCGGGGTCGGTCGGTGCGGCTGATCGGGGTGGCGAACCACAGCGCCAGGTCCGCCCGGCCGGCATCGGTGATCTCGTACGGGCGCTGCCCGGCCTCGCTCTCCGGCAGCGGGCGCACCAGACCGTCCCGTTCCAGCCGGGACAGCGTGGTGTAGACCTGCCCGATGTTCAACGGCCAGGTCGAGCCGGTCGACTCCTCGAACGCGGCGCGCAGCTGGTAGCCGTACATCTGGCCGCGTTCGAGCAGGGCGAGCAACCCGTGACGGATGGACATGGCAACGGAGTATGCATACCTGGTATGCGCTCCGCAACCGGAGCGGGACTGTTCAGGCTGGTCGACCGGGAAACGGGACGGTCAGCGGGGTCAGCCCGGCCGTCTTGCGCCACCGGGTGGCGCGAACGGCGTACTCCACCAGGGCGGCCAGCGCCTGGTCCCGGTCGGCGCCGGTGGTGGACGCCAACGCCGCGCGCCAGTGCGCGGCCGTGCGTTCCTCCACCTCGGCGGCGAGCCGCAGGGCGCTCGCCCGGTCGGTGACCGGGAACGGCAGCGCGTAGCCGGCCCGGTCCGGTGGTACGACGCCGCCAGCGGTGGTGAGCTGCACCACCACTGTGTCGCGCCGACGTCGATGCGCGGCCTCGGCCTGCTGTGCCGCCTCCCGCGCCGCGCCGGTGAGCCGGACACCGATCCGCCCGTAGGCGTAGATGGCCGCGTACTCGGCGGACAGGGCGGCGGCGAGAGCCTCCCCGGCGGACGGCTGCCTCACTTCAGTGCCTCCTGGTGGGTGGCGCGGGCGGCGACGATCGACCCGAGCAGTGCGGCCCGCTCGGCGGGCGCCGCGGCGCAGGCGGTGGACGCCGACTGTTGGGCGGTCTTCTCCAGGGCGCGCAGCGCGGCGAGCGCGCCGGCCGGGTCGGCCGCCGGAGCGGTGGTCGGGGCGGTGGCCGCCGCCGAGGGCAGGGCGACGCCGATCACCCGGGCCAGCTCGGTGGCGTGGGCGGTGTGCGCCTCGCCGATCGGGCCGAGGCGGCCGGCCAGGTCGGGGTGCGCGGCGGCGCTGCTCCGGTACGCCTCGGCCAGCGCGAGCGCCTCGTCCACCATCGGGCGCAGCGGGTCCGGTGGCGGCGCCGGCTTGTCGTCACGGTCGAAAAGATCACAGCCGGTCAGCGGCGCGGCGGTGCCACCGAGCACCAGCAGCGCCCCACCACGCAGGAGCTTTCGCCGGGAATGCCCGGATGCCTGGTTGCGCTGTGTCGTTCTGCCGATCCCCACCGGGCAAGTCAACACCATGGCGGCCCGTCCAGCGGTCACCGGCGTCGGTGCGCCGCTCGGCCCGCCGCCGGGCAGGCGCGTTACGCTCTGCGCAGCCACCGGCGTGTCCGCTCCGGTGGCGTGCCGGCATGGCGGGAAGACCCACCACCGTCGACCAGGGAAAGGGTGCGGAGATGACGCAGCGTGGCCGTGCCACCAGGCCGACCGGTCGACCCCGCGTTGCCGCGGGTCCCCGCGGTGGTGACCTCGCCGGGCGGCGTGCCCGGTTGCGAGCCGTGATCGAACCCGTCGTCAACGACGCCGGCTACGACCTGGAGGACCTGTCGGTCTCCCGGGCCGGTCGTCGGCACGTGGTGCGGGTGATGGTGGACGCCGACGGCGGGATCGACCTGGACGCCGTCGCGGACGTCTCCCGGGCGGTCTCGGCCGCGCTGGACGCCGCGGAGGAGACCGGTGGCGACATCGTGGCCGGGGAATACCAGCTCGAGGTCAGTTCGCCGGGCGTCGACCGACCGCTCACCCTGCCCCGGCACTGGCGGCGCAACGTGAGCCGACTCGTCAAGGTCACCGTCCGGGGCGCGACAGCGCTGCCCGGGCAGCGCGGCGAGCAGCCCGCCGGCGACCGCCAGCTGACCGGCCGGGTGGTCGCGGCCGACGACGAGGGCGTGCAGCTGGAGACCGAGGACGGCCGGACCTCCTGGGCGTACGACCAGCTGGGCCCGGGGCGCGTGCAGGTCGAGTTCACCCGCCTGGCCGAACTCGGTGAGCCGGACGACGAGTTCGACGACGCGGACGATTCCGACGAGATCGACGATTCAGACGACATCGACGACGAAGATGATGTGGAGGACGAGGAGAGGTGAACATCGACCTCGCGGCGCTGCGCGCACTCGAGCGCGAGCGGGAGATCCCGTTCGACACGATTCTCGCGGCGATCGAGACCGCGTTGCTGACCGCCTATCGGCACACCGACGGCGCCGAGCCGCACGCCCGGGTGGAGATCGACCGCAGGTCCGGCGCGGCCCTGGTGTACGCGCAGGAGATGGACTCCGACGGCAGCCTGGTGCGGGAGTGGGACGACACCCCGCACGACTTCGGCCGGATCGCCGCCATGACCGCCAAGCAGGTGATCCTCCAGCGTCTGCGGGAGGCCACCGACGAGGTGCACTTCGGTGAGTACGTGGGCCGCGAGGGTGACCTGGTCACCGGTGTGGTGCAGGCGCACGAGACGCGTACCGAGAAGGGCATCGTCAGCGTCGACCTGGGCAAGCTGGAGGGCGTCCTGCCGCAGTCCGAGCAGGTGCCCGGCGAGCGGTACGCCCACGGTGAGCGGGTCCGCTGCGTCGTGGTGCACGTGGCCAAGGGCATGCGCGGGCCGCAGATCACCCTGTCCCGGTCGCACCCGGCGTTGGTCAAGAAGCTGTTCGCGCTGGAGGTTCCGGAGATCGCCGACGGCACTGTCGAGATCGGCGCTATCGCCCGTGAGGCAGGTCACCGTACGAAGATCGCCGTGCGCTCCACGACCCCCGGTGTCAACGCCAAGGGTGCCTGCATCGGGCCGATGGGCCAGCGGGTGCGCGCCGTGATGAGCGAGTTGCACGGCGAGAAGATCGACATTATTGACTGGTCGGACGACCCGGCCACCTTCGTCGGTAACGCGCTGTCGCCGGCCAAGGCGCTGCGGGTCGAGGTGGTCGACCTGGCCGGTCGCGCCGCCCGGGTGACGGTTCCCGACTTCCAGCTTTCGCTCGCCATCGGCCGGGAGGGGCAGAATGCCCGTCTCGCGGCCCGTCTGACCGGTTGGCGGATCGACATCCGCTCCGATGCGGAGCAGAGCGCCCCGGTCGCGCGTGAGGGAGCCGATCACGTGCGGGAGCCGGGCGGCGCGATCTCCGGCGGCTAGGGGTAGACTTCTTCCAGTGGTACGACGCGCGCAGCCGGAGCGCACCTGTGTGGGTTGCCGGCGACGTGCGCCGGCCAGCGAATTGCTGCGGATAGTCGCGGTCAGGGACGAGGCTGGTCACAGCCTCCGGCCTGATCCGCTTCGCAGGCTGCCGGGTCGGGGAGCGAACATGCACCCGGATCCGGCCTGCTTCGCGCTGGCGGTGCGGCGCCGCGCCTTCGGGCGTGCGCTGCGCATCACCGAGGTCCTCGACCACGGTGTGCTGGCGGAGCACGTCGATGCGCCAACCACTACGTCCGGTCAACCCGACCGGGCGAGGGTCGCTAGCAGGGTAGGACGACCGACATGAGCACACGATGAAGTCCCTGAAATGACCAGGCTTCAAGTGCACGAGTGAGGTCGCTGCGGGTGCTGCCCGCACGACCTCGGAGTGAGGAGTGCAGTGGCAGGCAAGGCCCGCGTACACGAGCTTGCAAAAGAGCTCGGGGTCGAGAGTAAGACCGTTCTCGCCAAGCTGAAGGAAATGGGCGAGTTCGTGAAGTCCGCGTCGAGCACCGTCGAGGCGCCCGTCGCCCGGCGGCTGCGTAACGCATTCGTCGCGTCCGCCGGTGCTCCGGCAGCGGCTGCCCCGTCGGCGCCCGCGTCGACGCCGGCTTCCAACCCGACCCCGACGACGTCCCCGACCCCGGGCGCGCCCCGGGTCTCGGCCAAGCCGATGCCGCCTCGGCGGCCGGCCGCGCCGGTGCCCGGCCCGAAGCCGAAGGGTCCGGTGCCCGCTGCGCCGCAGCCCGCGGCCCCGGTCGCCAAGCCGGCGAGCGCCCACGACATCGAGGTGGCGGCCGCGGAGGCGCGTGCCGCCGCGCTGAAGGCTGAGCAGGAGGCCGCGGTCAAGGCCGCGCAGGCCGCCCGCCAGCAGCAGCGGGAGAACCCGGTTCGCCGGGAGCCTCCGGCGGACGGCGCCAACCGCCCCGGCCCTCGGCCGGGTCCGGCCGCGATGCCGCCCCGTCCCGGTTCGCCGGCAGCTCGCCCGAGCGCGCCTGCTCCGGGTCCGGGTGCCCGACCGGGTGGTCGCCCGCCGGCGCGCGGCGCCGGTAACAACCCGTTCGGCATCCAGGGTGGCCAGCAGCAGCGGCCCCCGGCCGCTGGCGCGGGTGGTCCCCGGCCCAACACCCCGGCGGGTATGCCGCCGCGGCCGAGCCCGAACTCGATGCCGCCGCGGCCCAGCCCGGCTTCCATGCCGAGTCAGCGTCCGGCCGCCGGTCGTCCCGGTCCCGGTGGCGCTGGTCGTCCCGGTGGCGGCGCCGGTCGTCCCGGTGGCGGTGGCGGCGGTTTCCGTGGCGGTCCCGGCGGTGGCGCCGGTGGCGGCGGCGGTTACCGCGGCGGTCCCGGTGGTGGCGGTGGCGCCGGTGGTGGCGGTGGCTACCGTGGCGGTCCCGGTGGCGGTGGCGGTGCCCCCGGCGGCGGTTTCCGTCCGGGTGGTCCGGCCGGTGGCGGCGGTCGTCCGGGTGCGGGCGGTCGTGGCCGTGGCGGCGGCGCCGCGGGTGCCTTCGGGCGTCCGGGTGGTCGGCCGACGCGCGGTCGCAAGTCCAAGAAGCAGCGCAGACAGGAGTTCGACAACCTGTCGGCTCCGACCATGAGCTCGGGTGCTCCCCGGGGTCAGGGTCAGGTCGTCCGGCTGTCCCGCGGCGCCTCGCTGTCCGACTTCGCGGACAAGATCAACGCCAACCCTGGTTCGCTGGTCCAGGAGATGTTCAACCTGGGCGAGATGGTCACCGCGACCCAGTCCTGCTCTGACGACACCCTGCAGTTGCTGGGTGAGCACCTGGGCTTCGACATCCAGATCGTCAGCCCGGAGGACGAGGACCGCGAGCTGCTCGCGCAGTTCAACATCGACCTCGACGCGGAGGTGGCCGAGGAGCGTCTGGTCAGCCGTGCGCCGGTGGTGACCGTCATGGGTCACGTCGACCACGGTAAGACCAAGCTGCTCGACGCGATCCGCAAGGCGAACGTCGTGGCCGGTGAGGCGGGTGGCATCACCCAGCACATCGGTGCGTACCAGGTGCACGTTCCGCACGAGGGTGTGGACCGCGCGGTGACCTTCATCGACACCCCGGGTCACGAGGCGTTCACCGCCATGCGTGCCCGTGGTGCCCAGGTGACGGACATCGTGATCCTGGTCGTCGCGGCCGACGACGGCGTGATGCCGCAGACCATCGAGGCGTTGAACCACGCCAAGGCGGCCGACGTGCCGATCGTGGTCGCGGTCAACAAGGTCGACAAGCCGGACGCCAACCCGGACAAGGTCCGCCAGCAGCTGACCGAGTACGGCCTGGTCGCCGAGGAGTACGGCGGCGAGACCATGTTCGTCAACGTGGCCGCCAAGCCGGGCATCGGCATCGAGGAGCTGCTCGAGGCCGTCCTGCTGACCGCCGACGCGTCGCTGGAGCTGACCGCTCCGATCGACGGGCCGGCGCAGGGTGTGGCCATCGAGGCGCACCTGGACAAGGGTCGCGGTGCGGTGGCGACGGTGCTGGTGCAGAAGGGCACCCTGCGGGCGGGCGACTCGATCGTCGCCGGTGGGGCGCACGGCCGGGTCCGGGCCATGCTCGACGAGAACGGCAACCAGCTCTCCGAGGCTGGTCCGGCGCGTCCGGTCATGGTTCTGGGTCTGACCGCGCCGCCCGGCGCGGGCGACACGTTCCTCGCGGCGGCGGACGACCGCACCGTGCGGCAGATCGCCGAGCAGCGGCAGGCGCGGCGGCGGGCGGCGGCATTCGCCAACTCCCGTGGTCGGGCCACCCTCGAGACGCTCATGGAGCAGCTCAAGGAGGGCGAGAAGACCTCGCTCAACCTCATCCTCAAGGGCGATGTCTCCGGTTCGGTGGAGGCCCTGGAGGACGCGCTGTTCAACCTCGACATCCCCGAGGAGGTCCAGCTCAAGGTCCTCGACCGGGGCGTCGGCGCGATCACCGAGAGCAACGTCATGCTCGCGAGCGCGTCGTCCGAGCCGGTCACGATCATCGGCTTCAACGTGCGGGCCTCCAACAAGGTCCGTGAGATGGCCGACCGCGAGGGCGTGGAGATCCGGTACTACACCGTCATCTACCAGGCCATCGAGGAGATCGAGGCAGCGCTCAAGGGCCTGCTCAAGCCGGAGTACGAGGAGGCCGAGCTGGGCACCGCGGAGATCCGCGACGTGTTCCGCTCGTCCAAGATCGGCAACATCTCCGGTTGCATCGTCCGGTCGGGCATCATCCGGCGCAACGCGAAGGCTCGACTGCTTCGGGACGGGACGGTCGTGGCGGACAACCTCACGATCACCTCGCTCAAGCGGTTCAAGGACGACGCCACCGAGGTCCGCGAGGGCTTCGAGTGCGGTCTGACCCTGGGTGGTTACAACAACGTCCAGGTCGGCGACGTCATCGAGACCTTCGAGATGCGGGAGAAGGTTCGCGCCTGATCCGGCAGTGACACGCTGATCAAGGGGTTTACGCCGTACGGCGTAAACCCCTTGATCATGCGGGGCGGGTTGGCGGTATCGTCCGGGGCGATGTTCACCGGAACCGCGGTCTTCGACCTGCTGCTGCCGGGCGACTCCCGGTCGCTCAAAGCCAAGAGATCATATGTACGGCCGATCGTGGCGGCGCTGCGTCGCTTCGACGTGTCGGCCGCCGAGGTGGGAGCGCTCGACCTGCACGGTCGGGCGCAGATTGCGGTGGCCGTGGTGGCCGCCGAGACAGGGCACGTCCGCGAGGTGCTCGACTCCTGTGAGCGCCTGGTGGCCGCCCGTCCCGAGGTCGAGCTGCTGTCGGTGCGACGCCGGCTGTACGGCGTGGACGACGACTGACCACGGTGCGGGCTGTGCCGGGCGACCGGTACGGCCGCGAAGGTAGTGTTCGAGATGTTGGCCGGTCGGCCGGCGGCCTCCGGGTCGCCGGGCCGATCGGGAGCAGGACGCCGTGGAGGTGGCGAGATGTCTGATCCGGCCAAGGTACGCCGGCACGCCGAGCGGGTGCGTGAGCTGGTCGCGTCGGTGGTGCGGAGCCAGATCAAGGACCCGCGGCTCGGGATGATCACCATCACCGACGCCCGGATCACCGCGGACCTGCGCGACGCGACGGTCTTCTACACGGTGCTCGGCGACTCGGTGGCCCAGGCGGACACCGCAGCCGCCCTGGAGAGCGCCAAGGGGATGCTGCGCAGCACGGTCGGCAAGGCGCTCGGGCTGCGGCACTCGCCGACCCTGACGTTCGTCCTCGACGACGTACAGGACCAGGTCAAGCACATCGACGACCTGCTCGCCGCCGCTCGTAACGCCGACGCCGAGGTGCAGCGGCTCGCCGCCCAGGCGAAGTACGCGGGCGAGGCCCAGCCGTACCGGGTGGAGGACGAGGACGACGAGTCGGACGAGGCCGCCGACGTCCCGGAGACCCCGCGGGGTGGGGAAACGCGGTGACCAGCGCCACCAGCGCCCCGCTGGCCGGGGCGGCCGGGGTTGTCCCCACCGAGGCGGACTGGGCTGCGGCCGAGGCGTTGCTGCGGGATCTTCCGGTGGGCGCCCGGGTGCTGTTGATCTGTCACGTCAACCCGGACGGCGACGCGCTGGGCAGCATGCTCGGCTTCGCTCTGGGCCTGCGGCAGTTCGGCGTCCGCGAGGTGCAGGCGACCTTCCCCGGGCCGCCGGAGGTGCCGGAGCCGTTGCACGGGCTGCCCGGGCTCGAACTGCTGGTCCCGGCCGACGCGGCGGACCCGGCACCCGATCTGGTGATCTGTTTCGACGCGGCGAGTGAGTCGCGCCTCGGCGAGTTGGCCGGGCGTCTGTCGTCGGCGGGTGCGGCGCTGGTGCTCGACCACCATGCCTCGAACCCGGGCTTCGGCACTGTCAACCTTGTCGATCCGGGTGCTGCAGCGACGTCGGTGGTGGCCGAGCGGCTGCTGGCCCGGCTCGGGGTCGTGGTCGATCGGGAGATCGCCGAGTGCTTCTACGTGGCCCTGACGACCGACACCGGTTCGTTCCGGTTCGCGGCGACCACCCCGGCGGTGCACGAGATGGCTGCCCGGTTGCTGGCCACCGGCATCTCGCCGGGCGACATCTCGCGGCGGGTCTTCGACACCCGACCCTTCGGTGCGGTCCGTCTCTTCGGTGAGGTGCTCGGTCGGGCGCGGTTGGAGCCGACCGCCGCCGCTGGCCGCGGGTTCGTCTGGACCTTCGCCACGCTGGACGACCTGGCCCGACACGACCAGCGGCCGTACGTGCTGGAGGCGTTGATCGACTCGGTGCGCTGCACCGCCGAGGCGGACGTGGGCTGTGTGTTGAAGCAGACCACGTCGGGCGAGTGGGCGGTGTCGATGCGCAGCAAGGGCGCTGTGGACGTCAGCCGGGTCGCGGTCGCGCTGGGCGGTGGTGGTCACACGTTCGCGGCCGGTTTCACCGGTCGGGGCACCGTCGAGCAGGTGGTCGAGTCGATCCGTGACCACCTGGACGCGGCGCTGATTCAGCCGACCAGCTGACACGGCGTTCACCGTCATCGATCCGCTGATCTCGAAGATCAGGGTCAGCTCCGGGGAGTGTCGGTCTTCCCGCGCTCCGTGAGACCGGGAAGAATTGCGGGATGGAGCAGCCGCACGACCTCACCGTGGAGGCCCCCCGCGCCTGGGACCGGCCCGCCGTCTCCGTTCCTGTCCTGGTCTGCCTGTCGCTGGTCGGTGGCCGGTTCGCCTCCTTCTCCACCGAGGCGAATCTCTTCACCCTCGGCACCGGTGGGGTGCTGATCTGGCTCGGTCTGAGCAACCGGGTGCCTCGGCGACCGGCGCCGCGCCGGCTGGGCGCGGGAGCGGCCTGGTGGGCGGTGCCGGTGGTGGTCTTCGGCGTCTTCGAGGGTGCGACCTTCGTGTTGGCCGCCGGTGATGACTTCCCCACCTTCTCCCGGCTCGCCGACCCTCTCCTGGAAGATCAGCTGACCCGTTCGGCGGCCTGGTTCGCCTGGCTGGCGGCCTTCTGGGGGCTGGTGCGGCGATGATGCGGGCGCTTGCGATCGGCGGCTTCCTGGCCGCGCTGGTGCTCTTCGCCGTGGTCGAGTGGCTGGCCCGGCGGGAGGGCTCCCGGATCCCCACCCTCGGCGAGGTCTGCGCGTACGTGATGCGCTACGAGGTCGGTCCGGTGCCGGTGGGCCGGATCGGTCTGTTCGGGTTCTGGTGGTGGCTGGGGTGGCACTTCCTGGCCCGTTGAGCCGGGTTGCCGACCGTCCAGATGGCGGGAACCGTGAGCAGCATATGGACCTGAACGATAACTTGGGAGAGGGCCGGCGCCGCGTGGCGGTGCAGGTCATGGGTGGTGGTGCCACACCTCGTGCCGCCTCCCTCCAGGGTCGGACCGACCCGGGCTCACGCTGCCCAGGCGGCTGCTCCGGTAACCCCGGACCGCCGTGGGGCGCTCAGCAGGACCGCCCGTGAGGGCTGCCGTGTCTCGGTGGCTCGTCTCCCTGGAAGGACCACCACCATGCCGAACAAGCCCAAGCCCGAGACCACCACCGACGACGCCCGCGAGCAGGCTCGCCGCGCGCTGCAGACGTCGATGGACACCCGCCAGTGACCCGACCGGGCCAGCGCTGACCCCTCTGGTCGGTGCGGTCGGGGAGGGGCCGACGCTTCCCGGTGCGCCTGTGGAGCTGAATCGTCTGCGACATCACGCCCGGGTTCTGTGGGGGGTCTTCCCGGCCGGTGTGAATCGTCTACGACATCAGCTCCAAAGCCTCTGACCAGAGAGGCCGACACCCTGACCGCCCGCCGGCGGGCACCGGGCGGTGGATCAACGACGACCGGGGGACACCCGCTGGAGGGGGCGCCGGCAAGGTAAGCGGTCGGCGGGATTGCGATCCTTACCTCGGTCGTGCCAGGATCGGCGGCGATGAGCCAGACCGTCACCACCGACCGATCCGTATCGCCGCGCCGGATCGCCAGCCTCGCCCTGCCGGCCCTCGTGGTGCTCGCCGCCGAGCCGCTCTACGTGCTCGTCGACACGGCGGTGGTCGGTCACCTCGGCCGGGTGCCGCTCGCCGCGCTCGCCGTCGGCGGCACGGTGATGACGCTCACCGCCTGGGTCGGCACCGTTGTCGCGTACGGCACCACCGGGCGCGCGGCCCGCCGCTTCGGCGCGGGAGACCGGGCTGCCGCTGTGGCCGAGGGCGTCCAGACGTCCTGGTTGGCGTTCGGTGTCGGTCTGCTGATCGCGATCGGCATGCAGTTCGGCGGAGCAGCGCTGGCGCGTACCCTCGCCGGAGGTGCCGGCGACGTCGCCGACGCCGCCGAACACTGGCTGCGCATCGCGGCCCTCGGCGCCCCCGGCCTGCTCCTCGCCGCAGCCGGCAACGGCTGGCTGCGCGGCGTGCAGGACACCCGCCGCCCGCTGTACTTCGTGCTCGGCCCCAACCTGCTCTCCGCGCTGCTCTGCCCGCTGCTGGTCTACCCCGGTGGGCTGGGCCTGGTCGGCTCGGCGGTGGCCAACGTCGTCGCGCAGACCCTCTGCGGTGCGCTCTTCGCCGCCGCGCTGGTCACCGAACGGGTGTCGCTGCGGCCCCGACCCCACGTGATCCGCCAGCAGTTGGTGCTCAGCCGGGACCTGCTGATCCGGGGGCTGGCGTTCCAGGCGAGCTTCCTCTCCGCGACCGCCGTCGCCGCCCGCTTCGGCGCCGCCGCCGTCGGCGCCCACCAGATCGCCCTGCAACTCTGGTTCTTCACCGCGCTGGTGCTCGACGCCCTCGCCGTCGCCGCGCAGTCGCTGGTGGGTGCCGCGCTCGGTGCCGGCGACGACGCGGGCGCGCGGGCGCTCGCCCGCCGGATCGGGCTGCTCGGCGGAATCTGCGGCGTCGGCTTCGCGCTGTTCGTCGCCGCCGGCGCCGGCGTGGTGCCGACGTGGTTCAGCTCCGACCCGGGGGTACGCGAGCAGGCCATGATCGCGTGGCCGTGGTTCGTCGTGATGCTGCCGCTGGCCGGGGTGGTGTTCGCCCTCGACGGCGTGCTGATCGGCGCGGGCGACGTGCGTTACCTGCGCAACCTCACCATCGTGGCGGCGCTCGGTGGCTTCCTTCCCGCCATCTGGCTGGCGTACGCCCTCGACCTCGGGCTGGGCGGCATCTGGGCCGGGCTCACGGTGTTCGTGGTGATCCGGCTGGTCGCACTGCTGCTGCGCCTGCGCAACGGCAGGTGGGCGGTGGTCGGCGCGGTCCGCTGACCACCGCCGGATCAGCAGCGGGTGGTGGTCGGCGCGGGCGCGTCGATGTCGAAGATCGTGCCCGGGTCGCCGGCCGGGATCCGGTCCCGGTGCACGTCGGCCACCCAGAACTGCTCCTGCACCCAGCCGTCACGGAGCTGCGCGCAGTCCGCGTTCCAGGTCACCGCCTCGGCCGAGGTGATCCAGAGCCCCCGAGCGGTGGCCGGCACGTCGTCCGGGTGCGGCACCTGCCACACCACCCGGTCGCGCAACGCCACCACGCTGGCGCCGGCGGGTGCCCGCAGGTCCACGTCGAACGGGTACGCCCAGACGAACTCGGTGGAGACCTCCAGCACCCGCACACCGTTCTCCTCGATGGCCCGGTAACTGACCCGACCGTCGGCCCGGACGCCCGGCTCCCAGTCCGACGGCGACGCCATCCTGGTCGCGTACCGCAGGAAGCTGTTGCCGGTGAAGTCCGACCTGAGCTGCTCGCGGGCGTCCGGAGCGAGCACCTTGAGGAACGGCTCCGTGTCGCCCATGAACATCGACATGTCCAGTCGGCTCTCGATCAACCCCTTGCGTACCGACTCCAGCGCGGCCTGGACCTGGGCCGCGGTGAACGGCCCGGTGGCCTTGGCCGCCGGCATCCGCACGGCCTGCTCACCCGGGGCGAAGGAGGCCGCCGGTGAACCGGCGAACAGGTCGCGCGGCTCACCCACCCTGCTGACCGGCGGGGTGGCGCTCGCGGTCGGGGTCGCCGGGGTCCCCGCGCGGACGCCGTCGGCTACCCAGTCGACCATCACCAGGCCGCCGCCGACCATCAGGAGGGCCAGCACGAACCCGATGCCCAGCAGCAGCGCACCGTTGTGTCGGGCGGAGAAGAACCGCACCCGGTCCCAGCCGGTGGGCTGGTGCTCGGTCTGCGCTGAGCTCATCCACTCCGGTAGCCGTACCGGGTTGACCTCCGCGACCGCGACCGGCGGCGGGGGAGGCGGGTCGGTCGGATTCGTCGGTGCGGGCTCGTTCGGCGTCGTTTCTGTCATCTCTCGTCCCCCGTCAGCGCTCGCCGCTGTTCGTCAGCGCGAGCAGATAGTAGGTGCCGGCGGCAAGGCGGTCCCGCAGGGCGCGGGTCGTCGACGGAGGCTCGGGTCACGCCGGGCGGCCCACACACTCCGGCGAGCGCGCCGTCTGGCAGGCTTGGCCGACGTGAGCACCGATGGTCTGATCGTCGTCGACAAGCCCGGCGGCATGACGTCGCACGACGTGGTGGCGCGGATCCGCCGGCTGGCCAGGACCCGACGCGTCGGCCACGGCGGCACCCTCGACCCGATGGCCACCGGTGTGCTGGTGATCGGTGTGGGCCGGGCCACCCGCCTGCTGACCTACGTGATCGGCGCGGGCAAGAGCTACACCGGCACCATCCGGCTCGGCCAGGCCACCGTCACCGACGACGCCGAGGGCGACGTGATCGCCAGCACGCCGGCCGGTCATCTCACCGACGACGCGATCCGGGCGGCGTTGGCCCCACTGCGCGGTGAGGTCGACCAGGTGCCGAGCGCGGTCAGCGCCATCAAGATCAACGGTCAGCGCGCGTACAAGCGGGTGCGCGAGGGGGAGAGCGTCGAACTGCCGTCGCGGCGGGTCACCATCTCCCGCCTGGAGGTGCTGGCGATCCGCCGTACCGAAGCGGACCTGGTGGACGTGGACGTGGACGTCACCTGCTCCTCCGGCACGTACATCAGGGCCATCGCCCGGGACGCGGGCCTCGCGCTCGGTGTCGGCGGGCACCTGACCGCGCTGCGCCGGACCGCGGTGGGGGGCTTCACCCTCGCCGAGGCGGCCACCCTCGACGACCTGGAGCAGCGTGCCCCGGAGGTGGTGAACCTGCCGCTGGACGCGGCAGCCGACCGCTTCTTCGCGCGTCGGGAGGCCACGCCCGAGGAGGCTCGGGTGCTCGCCCACGGTGGGCCGTTGGACCCGGCCGGCCTCACCGGGCCGTACGCCGTCTTCGGCCCCGCCGGCGGTCTGATCGCTATCGTCAGCGAGCGGGACGGGCGAGCCCGCGCGGAGATCGTGCTCGCCCCGGCCTGACGGCGGGGCGCAGGTCCGCCGGCCCTCAGCCGGCGGGACAGCAGGGGAGGAGCGGCATGCAGCGGTGGCGGGGGTACGACGCGGCGCCCGGCGGGTGGGGGCGTTCGGTCGTCACCATCGGCGTCTTCGACGGCGTGCACAAGGGGCACCAGGCGACCATCGGGCACGCCGTGACCCGAGCCCGGGAGTTGGGCGTGCAGTCGGTGGTGGTGACCTTCGACCCGCATCCGGCCGAGGTGGTCCGGCCCGGCTCGCACCCGGCGGTGCTCACCGAACCGGCCCGCAAGGCCGAGTTGATCGAGGCGCTCGGCGTGGACGTGCTCTGCGTGGTGCCGTTCACACCGGAGTTCTCCCGGCTGCCCGCCGAACAGTTCGTGCACGACGTCCTGGTCGAGCACCTGCACGCGGCGTTGGTGGTGGTCGGCGCCAACTTCCGCTTCGGGCACCGGGCGGCCGGCGACGTGGCACTGCTGGAGCAGCTGGGCCGTACCTTCGGCTTCGGCGTCGAGGGCGGCCCGCTGGTCGCCGAGGACGGCACCGTCTTCTCCTCCACGTACATCCGCTCCTGCGTCGACGCGGGTGACGTGGGCGCGGCCGCCGCCGCGCTGGGCCGCCCCCATCGCCTGGAGGGCGTGGTGGTCCGCGGCGACCAGCGCGGTCGGGAGCTGGGCTTCCCCACCGCCAACCTGCTGTGCCACAGGTACGCGGCGGTGCCCGCCGACGGGGTGTACGCGGCCCGACTGATCCGCCGCGGGCAACGTGAGCCCCTGATGGCGGCGGTGTCCGTGGGCACCAACCCGACCTTCTCCGGCCGGGAGCGGCGGGTCGAGGCGTACGCGCTCGACTTCTCCGGTGACCTGTACGGCGAGCGCCTGGCCCTGGACTTCGTGGCGCACCTGCGCGGCCAGGTCAGGTACGACTCGATCGAGCCGCTGATCGCCCAGATGGAGCAGGACGTCACCCGTACCCGGCACGCCCTGGCCTGATCGGCGGGTCCGGCGGCGGCCCTTGGCCGGGTGTTACCGGCGAGTGCTGGTAGTCTTGCCGGGACGTCGGGTGACCGGCGTGGGGCCTCGCGTGCCTGCTCGACGCCGCGGGTGCGAGGTACCGGTCCGTTCCCGGTCCATCGGGACGACGGACAACCTACTTGATCAACCCATCGAAACAGGGAGAACATGGCGCTCGACCAGGAAGCCAAGGCCAGCATCCGCGCGGAGTACGCGACCGCCGAGGGCGACACCGGTTCGCCGGAGGTCCAGGTCGCGGTCCTCACCAAGCGGATCGCCGAGCTGACCGAGCACCTGAAGGTGCACAAGCACGACCACCACAGCCGCCGTGGGCTGCTGCTGCTGGTCGGCCGTCGCCGTCGGCTGCTCAACTACGTCCAGAAGAAGGACATTGCCCGCTACCGGTCGCTCATCGAGCGGCTCGGCCTGCGCCGGTGACGTGACGGGGGAGTGACCGACCGGTCGCTCCCCCGTACCGCGTCCCCACCAGAAGAACCATGGGCCGCGCGACCACCCGAGAGGGAGCCGGTCAGCGTACCGGTCTCCGGTAGTGGCCCCCGGGAACCCCGGCATGATGCCGGCCACCCCGGGCGCTTCGATCGAAGACCGGCCGGCTGAGCAGCTCCCCGATGTCGTGGGCCCACGACGCGAAGGAGCACGACAGCACATGACCGAGACCAAACTCGGCACCGAATCCCGCACCGCCGTGATCGACAACGGGTCCTTCGGCACCCGTGAGATCACCTTCTCCACCGGCCGGCTGGCCCGCCAGGCCGCCGGTTCCGTCATCGCCCAGCTGGGCGAGACGGTCGTTCTCTCCGCCACGACCGCCGGTAAGCACCCGAAGGAGCAGTTCGACTTCTTCCCGCTGACCGTCGACGTCGAGGAGCGGATGTACGCCGCGGGCCGCATTCCCGGCTCGTTCTTCCGCCGTGAGGGTCGGCCCAGCGAGGACGCGATCCTCACCTGCCGGCTGATTGACCGGCCGCTGCGCCCGTCGTTCGTCAAGGGCCTGCGCAACGAGGTCCAGGTCGTCGAGACCGTCCTCGCGCTCGACCCGCAGCACCCGTACGACGTCGTGGCGATCAACGCCGCCTCGATGTCGACCAAGCTCTCCGGTCTGCCGTTCTCCGGCCCGATCGGCGCGACCCGCGTCGCCCACATCGACGGCCAGTGGGTCGCCTTCCCGACGCTGGAGGAGCTGGCCCGGGCCACGTTCGACATGGTCGTGGCCGGCCGCACGCTCGAGGACGGCGACGTCGCGATCATGATGGTGGAGGCCGAGGCCACGCCGAACGCCGTCGCCCTGATCTCGGCCGGTGCCACCGCCCCGACCGAGGAGATCGTCGCCAGCGGCCTGGAGGCCGCCAAGCCGGCGATCCGTGAGCTGTGCCGCGCGCAGAGCGAGCTGGCCGAGGTCGCCGCCAAGCCGGTCACCGAGTTCCCGGTGTTCCTGGACTACCAGGACGACGCGTACGACGCCGTCGCCGAGTTCGCCCGCGGCGACGTGGCCGAGGCCATCACCATCGCCGGCAAGGCCGACCGCGAGGAGGCCCTGGACCGGGTCAAGGCCCGGGTCGCCGAGGAGCTGGGCGCCCGGTTCGAGGGCCGGGAGAAGGAGCTGTCCGCCGCCTTCCGGTCGCTGACCAAGTCCGAGGTGCGCAACCGCGTGCTGCGCGAGCAGGTCCGCATGGACGGCCGCGGCCCGCGCGACATCCGGGCGCTGACCGCCGAGGTCGGCGTGCTGCCCCGGGTGCACGGTTCGGCGCTGTTCGAGCGGGGCGAGACCCAGATCCTGGGTGTCACCACGCTGAACATGCTCCGCATGGAGCAGATGGTGGACACGCTGTCCCCCGAGAACCGCAAGCGCTACATGCACAACTACAACTTCCCGCCGTACTCGACCGGTGAGACCGGCCGGGTCGGCTCGCCGAAGCGTCGCGAGATCGGCCACGGCGCTCTCGCCGAGCGCGCGCTGATCCCGGTGCTGCCGACGCGCGAGGAGTTCCCGTACGCCATCCGGCAGGTGTCCGAGGCCCTCGGCTCCAACGGCTCCACCTCGATGGGTTCGGTCTGCGCGTCGACGCTGGGCCTGCTCTCCGCGGGTGTCCCGCTGAAGGCGCCGGTCGCCGGCATCGCGATGGGTCTCATCTCCGACGAGGTGGACGGCAAGACCCAGTACGTGACGCTGACCGACATCCTCGGCGCCGAGGACGCGTTCGGTGACATGGACTTCAAGGTCGCCGGCACCCCGGACTTCGTCACCGCGCTCCAGCTCGACACCAAGCTCGACGGCATCCCGTCGGACGTGCTGGCCGCCGCGCTGCAGCAGGCGAACGAGGCCCGGCAGGTCATCCTCGGTGTGATGAAGGCGGCGATCGAGGCCCCGGCCGAGATGTCGGACTACGCCCCGCGCGTCACCACCGTCAAGATCCCGGTGGACAAGATCGGCATGGTGATCGGCCCGAAGGGTCAGACCATCAACGCGATCCAGGACGAGACCGGCGCCGAGATCTCCATCGAGGACGACGGCACGATCTACGTCGGTGCCACCAACGGCCCGTCGGCCCAGGCGGCCGTCGACCGGATCAACGGGATCGCCAACCCGACGCTGCCCAAGCAGGGCGAGCGGTTCCTCGGCACGGTGGTCAAGACCGCCGCGTTCGGTGCGTTCATCTCGCTGCTGCCGGGCCGCGACGGCCTGCTGCACATCTCCAAGGTGGGCGACGGCAAGCGGGTCGAGCGCGTCGAGGACTTCCTCAACGTCGGCGACCGGGTCGAGGTCGAGATCGCGGACATCGACGCCCGCGGCAAGATCTACCTGGACAAGGTCCGTCCGGAGGGCGCCGAGGCGCCGGCCGCCGGTGAGGCCGCCGGTGGCGACCGCCCCGCCGGTCGCGACCGTGGCGACCGGGCTCCGCGTGACCGCGGTGACCGCGAGCGTGGCGGCGACCGGGGCGGGCGTGGCCCGGAGCGCGGCGGCGAGGGCGGCGGCGGCGAGGGTGGCGAGGGCGGCGAGCGTCCGCGCCGCCGGACCCGGCACAGCTGACCAGTAGCACCTGCGACACCCACCCCTCGTTGAACCGGGAGCACCACGTGAGTCGGGCCTTCAGCGCGCCGTTTCCGCCGGATCGACGGGGGGTGGCTCCTTCTCGGGCCGCAGGGGTGGGTCGCTCCGGCGGCACCACCCGCGCGGTGACCCGGACGCTCAGCGACGACCCGCTGGGCGGCACGGTACGACGTACCGTGCTGCCCAGCGGCCTGCGCGTGCTCACCGAGGCGATTCCCGCGATGCGCAGCGTCTCGTTCGGCATCTGGGTGGCGGTCGGCTCCCGCGACGAGACCGGCCCGCAGGCCGGCGCCGCGCACTTCCTCGAACACCTGCTCTTCAAGGGCACCAACAAGCGCAACGCCCTGGAGATCTCCTCGCAGATCGAGGCGGTGGGCGGGGAGACCAACGCCTTCACCACGAAGGAATACACCTGTTACTACGCCCGCGTGCTGGACGAGGACCTGCCGTTGGCGATCGACGTGATGTGCGACCTGGTCGCCGACTCGCTGTTGGAACCGGCCGACGTCGAGACCGAACGTGGCGTGATCCTCGAAGAGATCGCCATGCACGACGACGAGCCCGGTGACGAGGTGCACGACCTCTTCGTCCAGGCGGTCTACGGCGACCACCCGCTGGGCCGGCTGATCTCCGGCACCGCGGAGACCGTCACGCCGATGACCCGGCGGCAGATCCAGAGCTTCTACCGGGGCCGCTACACCGCGCCGCAGATCGTCATCGCCGCCGCCGGCAACCTCGACCACGCCACAGTGGTCAAGCTGGTCCGCCAGGCGGTGCGCGGCACCCCTCTGGACAGCGACCCGGCCACCCCGGCGCCGCACCGCGCGGCGACCCCTGCGGTACGCACCAAGCCGGCGACCACCGTCGTGGAGCCGAAGGAGACCGAGCAGGCGCACGTCATCCTCGGCTGCCCCGGCATCGACCGCCTCGACGAGCGGCGCTTCGCTCTCGGGGTGCTCAACAACGTGCTCGGCGGCGGCATGTCCAGCCGCCTGTTCCAGGAGATCCGCGAACAGCGCGGCCTGGCGTACTCGGTCTACTCCTACGCGAGCCAGTACGCCGACACCGGCCTGTTCGCCGTCTACGCCGGCTGCGCGCCGGGCAAGGTGGACGAGGTGCTGGCGCTGACCCGCGCCGAGCTGGCCCGGGTCGCCGCCGCCGGGTTGACCGAGGCCGAGGTGGCCCGGGGCAAGGGGATGAGCAAGGGCTCGTTCGTGCTCGGCCTGGAGGACACCGGTTCCCGGATGAGTCGGCTGGCCAAGGGTGAGTTGCTCTACGGCGACCTGATGCCGGTCGACGAGCTGCTCCGGCGGGTCGACGAGGTGACCGTGGAGGACGTGAACGTCCTCGCCGCCGAGCTGCTCAGCCGACCGATGTCGCTTGCCGTCGTCGGCCCCTTCGGCGAGGGCGACTTCGCGGTCTGAGATCGGAGCCCCTTCGGCCTGGTCGTCCGGGGCGCGGGCTTCGGCCCGGGCGTCCCGTGCGCGCGGAGCCCTTACGGGCTGGTCGTCCCGGGCGGTGGAGCCGACCGGATCCGGCCCGAGGGGCACGTCCCGATTGGGATAGGTTGTGCCCCGTGACTGACGAGCAGAAGACCCCCGCCGGGCTGGTGCGGGTCGGCGTGTTTGGTGCCCGCGGCCGGATGGGCGTCGAGGTCTGCAAGGCGGTCGACGCCGCCGACGACCTCACCCTGGTGGCATCGATCGACCAGGGTGACGACCGTTCCGCAGTCGCCGCCGCCGAGGTGGTCGTCGACTTCACCACGCCGGACGTCGTCATGGACAACCTGAAGTGGTGCGTCGACCAGGGCATCAGCGTGGTGGTCGGCACGACCGGTTTCACCGAGCAGCGGTTGGCGCAGGTGCGCGGCTGGCTCGCCGACAAGCCCGAGGTGGGCGTGGTGATCGCCCCGAACTTCGGCATCGGCGCGGTGCTGATGATGCAGTTCGCCGCGCGGGCCGCCCGGCACTTCGAGTCCGTCGAGATCATCGAGCAGCACCACCCGCGCAAGTTGGACGCACCGAGTGGCACCGCCACGCACACCGCCCGGCAGATCGCCCGGGCTCGCGCCGAGGCGGGCCTCGGCCCAGTGCCGGACGCGACCAAGGACGAGGTTCCGGGTGCGCGCGGCGCCGACATCGACGGTGTACGCGTCCACGCCGTACGCGCCACCGGGCTCGTCGCCCACCAGGAGGTGCTCTTCGGTGGCACCGGGGAGACGCTGACCATTCGGCACGACTCGTACGACCGGGTGTCGTTCATGCCCGGTGTGCTGCTGGCCGTCCGCGCGGTGCGCAACCGTCCCGGCCTCACCGTCGGCCTCGACGCCCTGCTCGACTGATCCCTCCCTCGCTGCTGGCGCAGATCTTGGACAGTTCCCGTCACGCGCTGACGGAAACTGTCCAAGATCTCAGGTCGCCGACCGGGTAGCATCCGCCGATGATCAATGGTGGACACCTGGACCGGCAGGGGCGCCGAATCACGCTCCGGCCGGTCGACGACGACAACTGGCGGGCGGTCGCCGATGTCGCCCCGCGCGACGAGCAACGCCGCTTCGTGGCCG
Source organism: Micromonospora chokoriensis (assembly GCF_900091505.1). Lineage (NCBI taxonomy): Bacteria > Bacillati > Actinomycetota > Actinomycetes > Micromonosporales > Micromonosporaceae > Micromonospora > Micromonospora chokoriensis. Next base: position 6,608,847 of record NZ_LT607409.1, on the reverse strand, counting down.
CCCTGGGCGCGCGTTACCTGCTGCTGAGCACCCGTTCCGAGGTGTGGAACTCCCTGGCCGTCTATGCCGACGAGACCGTTGTCGGGCACGTCATGTGGGGTGTGGACGACGACGGCTCGCACTGGATCGGCGGCATGCTGATCGACGCCGCCGAGCAGACCCGCGGTGTGGGCAGGGCAGCGGTGCGGACCTTGGCCGACTGGCTGTCCACCCGGGAGGGCAACCCCCCGGTCCGTCTCTCCTACCACCCCGACAACACCCAGGCCGCCGCCCTCTACACCTCCCTGGGCTTCCACCCCACCGGCGAGGTCGACGACGAAGAGTTGATCACCGAACTCCGCCCCTGACCCCCGCCCCCACCCCCGCCCCCGTCCCGTCCCGCCCCTTCCGCGTCGATCATGGAGTTGTGGTGCCCCCCATAAGGGGCACATGTGGAGCGAATGCCCACCACAACTCCATGATCGACGAGGGCGGGGACGGGCGGGACGGGCGGGACGGACGGGACGGGTGGGACGGGCGGGGCGGGGGCGGGGCGGGGGTGGGGCGGGGGTGGGGGTGGGGGTGGGGCAGGGTGGGGTGGGTTCAGTGCGGGGCTGGGGTGGTGGGGCGGCGTTGGGTGGGGATGGTGGGGGTTAGCGGGGTCAGGGGGGTCAGCGGGGTGGGGAGGCCGGTGACTGTGGCTTCGCCTGACTGGTCGACCGTGACGGTCACGGAGGCGTCGCCGACGCGTAGTCCGTCGACGTGCAACCCGCCCAGTTCGGGCCCGGCCAGCGGGGCCAACCGGACCGTGCCGCCGGGCACGTCCGGGTAGAGGCCGGTCGCCGCCTGGAGCAGCAGCACCGCTCCGGCCGCGGCCCACGCCTGCGGGCGGCAGGCGGCCGGGTACGGCACCGGGCGGTGCAGCAGCGCGCGGTCGTCGCCGCCGTACAGCTCCGGCATCCGGTAGTCGAACGCCTCGGCAGCGCTGAGCAGCCCCTCGGCCAGGCCGAGAGCGGCCTCCCGGTGCCCGGTGCGGGCCAGGCCGGCGAGCACGATCGCGGTGTCGTGGGTCCAGATCGAACCGCAGTGGTACGACAGCGGGCTGAAGCCGGCGTCGTCGGTGGCCATGGTCCGCAGCCCGAATCCCCCGGCGAGGGTGTCGGTGGTGAGCAGCCTGGCGACCTGGGCCTCCTCGTCGCGGTCGAGCAGACCGGTGCCGAGCAGGTGGCCGATGTTGCTGGTCAGCGAGTCGACGGGGCGCTTGTCCCGGTCGAGGGCGAGGGCGGGCTTTGGGCCGTACCGGCCGTCGACCCAGAACCTGTCCCGGAACCGGCGTGCCAAGCCGGCGGCGTGCTCGCGCCAGCGGTCCGCGCCCGGACGGCCGAAGGCGTCCAGCAGGGCGGCGCCGTTCACCGCCGCCTCGTGTGCGTACCCCTGCACCTCGGCCAGCACGATCGGCGCGGTGGCCAGGGTGCCGTCGTGGAAGCGGACGGCGTCGCCGGAGTCTTTCCAGCCCTGGTTGGACAGTCCGTGCCCGGTGGTGTCGATGTACTCGACCAGGCCGTCGCCGTCCGGGTCGGCGTGCTCGCCGAGCCAGCTCAGGGCCGCCTCCAGGTGCGGCAACAGCGGCTCGATCTGCTCGGCGGGCAGACCCCAGCGCCACGCGTCGTGCAGCAGGTTGACCCAGAGCATGGTGGCGTCGACGGTGCCGTAGTACGCGGGTGGGAGGCGCAGGCCGTTGCCGGGGACCGTGAACTCGTGCCGGCGCAGCTCGTGCAGGATCTTGCCGGGGGCTTCGCCGGTGGCCGGGTCGACCCGGGTGCCCTGCCGGCGGGCGAGGACGCGCAGGGTGCCGGCGGCGAGGTCGGTGCCGAGCGGCAGCATCATCCGGGCGGCCCAGAGGCTGTCCCGGCCGAACAGGGTGAGGAACCAGGGCACCCCGGCGGCGAGGAACACGTCGGTCGGCGCGCCGGTCTCGGCCAGCCGTAGACCGCGCAGGTCGTCCAGGCTGCGGTTGAGCAGTCGGACCAGGCGGCGGTCGTCGGCGGTCACCTCGGGCCGGGACCACTCGGGGTCGCCGGCGGGGCCGACGACGACGGCGCGCGGGTCCTCGACGGTCAGCGTCCAGCTCAGCACCGTCTCGCCGCCGGGGGGTAGGTCGACCGGCCAGGTCAGCCGGGGAGCGGTGGCGCGTTCGGCGGTGGCCAGCACCTCAGCGCCCGGTGCGCTGACGGTGACGGTGATCCCGGCTGCCGACCAGGTGAGCAGGCCCGGCTGACCGGTCTTGGCCTCCAACGCGGTGGTGGCGCCGCCGGACTTGACGGCCTCGATGGGTGCGAGGTCGCAGCCGAGGTCGACGGTGACGGTGGCCCGTACGCCGACAGTGGCGGTGGAGACGATCCGCAGCTCCTCGGTGAGACCGTTGCGGGTGGCCCGGCGGTGCCGCTCGACGCGGACGGTCGGGTCGGGCGTGGGGTCGCCGAGCCAGCGGGCCAGGCCGACGAACCGTGCGCCGTGTGGGCCGTCGTCGCCGTGGGTCAGCCCTTCGAGTTCCCGCTCGTCAACGCGTACCTCGGCACACGAGAGCACCCGGGCGTCGGCGTGGAAGACGCCCTGGACGCCGGTCGGGCGGATCTGCCCGGTCGCGTCCCCCAGTGCGCTGGTCGGGGCGTGGACCACCCCGACCAACTCGTGCAGGAGGGGTTGCAGCTGGCGTTCGATCACGGTGTGGCTCCAGATCCTCGGGGTGCGGGGCGGACGTCTTGACATCGCGACCCTGGCCGTGCAAAGTGCGAAACATTCCAGAAACTTGAACGATCTAATCCTGCCTTATCCAAATTGGATCGTTCAAGATGGCGAGAGGGATTAAGTGGCCGAAAAGGTGACCATAGCGACGGTGGCCCGGCACGCCCGAGTCAGCCGGCAGACGGTGTCCAACGTCCTCAACAGCCCGCACATCGTGCGGCAGGAGACCCGCCAGCGGGTCCAGGACGCGATCAACGCGCTCGGCTACCGGGCCAACCAGGCCGCCCGGCAGATGCGCACCGGCCGGTCCCGACTCATCGCCGCGCGGATCGAACCGACCCGCGACGGCATCAACGGCTCGGTACTCGACCGATTCCTGCACGGTCTCACCGAGACCGCCGACGCCGCCGGCTACCGGGTGCTCCTCTACACCGCCACCGACCACGACCGGGAGATCGCCACCTACGACGACCTGCTCGGCACGTACGAGCTGGACGCGTTCGTGCTGGTCGGCACCACGCACGGCGACCCGCGTACCGCCTGGCTCGCCGACCGGAACGTGCCGTTCGTGACCTTCGGTCGCCCGTGGGACGCGCTCGACGCGCATCCCTGGGTGGACGTGGACGGCGCCGCCGGCACCGCCCGGGCCACCCGGCACCTGCTGGACGCCGGCCACCGCCGGATCGCCTTCGTCGGCTGGCCGGTCGGCTCCGGCGTCGGCGACGACCGGCGTGCCGGCTGGCAGGACACGCTGCGCGCGGCCGACATCGATCCCACCGGACTGCACCGGGAGACCGAGGACGGCATCGCGGAGGGCGAACGACTGATGCGCGACCTGCACGACGCCGTGGCGCCGACAGCAGTGGTCTGCGCCAGCGACTCACTCGCCCTCGGTGCGCTCCAGGCGATCCGCGGCATCGACCCGCCGGTGTCGGTGATCGGCTTCGACGACACACCGGTCGCCGCCGCAGTCGGGCTGACCAGCGTCAGCCAACCGCTCGGCGAGGCCGCCGCCCGTTGCGTGGACCTGCTCACCGGGGTCCTCGACGACGACCACCAGACCCCCGCCCCCGTGCTGCTCCAGCCCGCGCTGGCGCTGCGGCACACCGCATAGTCCCACCCCCCACCAGGAGAAACCCATGGCACCTCGAACAATCACCCGGGCGGCGGTGGCCGGCCTCGCCGCCGTCGCGCTCCTCGGCTCCGCCGCCTGCGGCAGCGGTTTCGACGACTCGTCCGGCGACACCGCCCAGTCCAGCGGGCCGGCCAGCCTGCAGATCCTGATCGGCTCGTCCGGCGAGGCCGAGACCAAGGCGGTGCAGGACGCCGCGGCGAAGTGGGCCGGCAGCTCCGGCAACACCGCCACGGTCACCCCGGCGCAGGACCTCACCCAGCAGCTCGGTCAGGCGCTGGCCGGTGGCACCCCGCCGGACGTCTTCTACGTGGACGCGGCCCAGTTCGCCGACTACGCCAGCGTCGGCGCCCTGGAACCGTACGGCGACAAGATCAACAACTCCGGTGACTTCTACGAGAGCCTGCGCGCCACCTTCACGTACGACGGCAAGCTCTACTGCGCGCCCAAGGACTTCTCCACGCTGGCCCTGCAGATCAACACCGACCTGTGGGCCAAGGCCGGGCTGACCGACGCCGACGTGCCGACGACCTGGGACCAGCTCACCACCGTCGCCCAGAAGATCAAGGCGAAGGGGCAGGTCCCGCTCGCCCTCGGCGACACCCGGGACCGGATCGGCGCCTTCATGGTGCAGAACGGCGGCTGGCTCACCAGCAAGGACGGCAAGCAGCCCACGGCCGACACCCCGGAGAACCTGGCCGCCCTCCAGTACGTCAAGACCATGCTCACCACCGGCCTGGCGAAGTACCCGAAGCAGCTCGACGCCGGCTGGTCCGGTGAGGCGTTCGGCAAGGGCAAGGCCGTGATGACCATCGAGGGCAACTGGATCAAGGGTGCCCTGCAGAACGACTTCCCGACCCTGAAGTACAAGGTGGTGGCGCTGCCGGCCGGCCCCAAGGGGCAGGGCACCCTGTCCTTCACCCAGTGCTGGGGTGTCGCCGCCAAGAGCAAGTACAAGGACCAGGCGATCACGTTCGTCGAGGCGATGACCAGCGGCGAGCAGCAGATGGCCTTCGCGAAGGCGATCGGCGTCATGCCGTCCCGGCAGTCCGCGGGTGAGCAGTACACCAGCGCCTTCCCGGCCGACAAGCCGTTCATCGACGGCGCCGCGTACGCCCAGGGCCCGGTGAACGCCCCGAAGATGGACAGCGTCCTCAAGGACCTCGACACCGGTCTGCAGGGGTTGGCCAACGGCGACCCGAAGACCATCCTGCAGAACTTCGACAAGAACGCCAAGGCGGCGCTCGGCGGCAGCTGAGGTGTCGGCGGGGCCCCGGCCGAACGCCGGGGCCCCGCCGCACGTCGGCCCGAGAGAAGGAGGGAGGAACGATGGCAACCGAGACATTGACCGCCGTGGCGACCACGCCCGACGCGGGGCCGCGCCGACGCCGAGGCGGCATCCGGAGCAACGAGACACTCGCCGGCTGGCTCTTCGTCGCACCGGTGATCGTCATCCTGGGGCTGTTCCTGCTGCTGCCGATCCTGATGGCGCTCTGGGTCAGCCTGACCGACTGGAACGGTCAGGGCAGTCCCTTCACCGGCGACGTCCCGTTCGTCGGCGCGGACAACTACACCCGTCTGTTCGCCGAGGACGGGCTGGCCCGCCGCGACTTCATGACGAGCATCCGCAACAACATCTACTACGTGGCGATCGTGGTGCCGGCGCAGACCGTGCTCGCGCTCGGACTGGCCCTGGTCGTCAACAACCGGATGCTGAAGGGCAAGAGCTTCTTCCGCAGCGCGTTCTACTTCCCCTCGGTCACCAGCTCGGTGGCGATCAGCGTGGTGTTCCTGTTCCTCTTCGCCAACTCCGGCGCGGTGAACGCGCTGCTCGGCTTTTTCGGAATCGACGGCCCGGAGTGGTTCGCCGACTCAAGGGGTGTGCTGCACCTGCTGTTCGGCGCCGTCGGCGTCGACTCGCCGCCGGCGGCACTGACCGACGGCGGCCCCTTCGGGCTGACCTGGTGGGACTGGTTGGCCGGTCCCAGCGTGGCGATGGTCTCGATCATCACGCTGGTGGTCTGGACCACGTCCGGCACGTTCATGCTGATGTTCCTGGCCGGGCTCCAGAACGTGCCGGTCACGCTCGACGAGGCCAGCACCCTCGACGGGGCGTCCCGGTGGCAGCGGTTCCGGTACGTCACCCTGCCGCTGCTGCGGCCCACCACCTTCCTGGTGCTCACCCTCGGCATGATCGGCTCCTGGCAGGTCTTCGACCAGGTGTACGTCATGAGCCAGGGCGACCCGGCCAAGACCACCCTCACCCCGGCCTACCTGTCGTACCGGACCGCCTTCCGGGACTTCGACTACGGCTCCGGGGCGGCGATCTCCTTCGTCCTGTTCCTGATCATCATCGTGCTCACGCTGATCCAGCGCCGGGTGCTGGCCGAGCGGGACACCGACCGGCCGCGACGGGGCTGGCGGCGTCGACGCGTACCGGAGAGGTCCTGAGATGGCCGTGCTCACCGACCGCCCGGCGACGCCCGCGCGGCCCGACCACCGCGCGGCCCGCACCCTGGCCACCCGCTTCCTGGGGTACGCGACGCTGGTCTTCTTCGGGCTGGTGTTCCTCTACCCGTTCGTCATCCAGATCGGCAACGCCCTCAAGACCGAGCCCGACGCGGCGGCGAACCCCCTGTCGCCGTTCCCGGACCCGCTCACCCTCGCCGGCTTCGAACGGATCTTCGCCGGCACCAACTTCCCGCTGTGGCTGGGCAACTCGCTGCTGGTGACGGTGCTGGTCACCGTCGGTCGGGTGTTCTTCGACTCGCTCGCCGGGTACGCGCTCGCCCGGCTGCGGTTCGCCGGTCGCGGCGGCCTGTTCGCCGCCGTCATCGCGGTGATGGCGGTGCCCGGCGTGGTGCTGCTGATCCCGAAGTTCCTGGTGCTCAACCAGCTCGGCATCTACAACAGCTACGCCGGGCTGGTGGTGCCGTTGCTGGCCGACGCGGCCGGCGTGTTCATCATGAAGCAGTTCTTCGAGTCGATCCCGGTCAGCGTCGAGGAGGCCGCCCGCATCGACGGGGCCAGCATCTTCCGCACCTTCTGGTCGGTGGTGCTGCCGATGGCGAAACCGGCGCTGATCACCCTGACCATCCTGTCGTTCCAGGGCTCCTGGAACGAGTTCCCGCACAGCCTCGTGTCGGTGCAGGACCCGGACCTGTTCACCCTGCCGCGCGGCCTCGCCGACCTGGTCAGCGGCTCGCTCGGCAAGGGCACCCAGTACCCGCTGAAACTGGGCGCGGCGTTGCTCGCCACCATCCCGGTGGCGATCATCTTCGTGGTGTTCCAGCGGTACTTCGTCCGCGACGCCAACGACGGGTCGGACAAGGGCTGACGCGCCGGGTCACTCGCCGGGGTCGTCCTCGGCGAGTGGCTCGGTCGGCACCGCCACGTGCAGGCGCACCTGCGGCACCAGCATGTCGTCGACGTCCAGCGCGCGGGCCGCGCCGTCGGGCTCCCAGCCGGTGCTGGTGAGGAACTTCCGGGTCGCCTCGTCACCGTCGAACGCCCAGGCCACCGCCCGACTCAACCCGTCCTCCCGCCACAGGTCGACGGCCGCCGCGAGCAGCCGGCTGCCGTGCCCACGCCGACCCCACCGCGGCTCGACCAGCAGATCGGTCACCGCCGCCACGTCCGGGCCGAGCGCGTCGGCCGGCTCACCCGGGGCCAGGGCCTCGCCGTCGGCCGGGCCGGAGGCGGCGAACCCCACCAGATACGATTGCTCGGCCTGTTCGACGGCGACCAGCACCCGGTGCCTGCCGGAGGGCGGCTCCAGCACCGCAGCGCTCCACCGCCGGGCGAGGAACGCCTCGTCCAGGTTGTCGAGCACGTGCCGAGGCAGGATCCGGCGGTACGCGACCCGCCAGGTCGCGAGCTGGATGCGTGCGATCTCGCCGGCGTCCTCGGGACGCGCCGGGCGGACGTACCCGAGAGCCATGGGACGGAAGCCTACGCAGGGCGAGGGAGGCGACGGTGGCGCAGGGTGCCAAACGGACGACCGCGCAGGTCGTGGGGGTGGTGGTGCTCGCCGCGGCGGTCACCGCTTTCCTCGCCGTCGCTGCCGTACGCCACGGCTTCTTCGACCTGAAGGTCTACTACGGGGCGTTGACGTGGTGGGTGCACGACGGCGGGGAGATCTACGACTACCTCAAGCCGAACACCCAGTACGGCTTCACGTACCCACCGTTCGCCGCCCTGGTCATGCTCCCGATGGCGTACCTGCCGTGGACGGCCGCGATCGTGGTGAGCGTGCTCGCCAGCGTCGTCACCACGACGGTGCTGATCTGGTGGCTGGTCGACCCGATCGCCCGCCGCGCCGGCTGGACCCGGTGGTTCGCGCTCGCCGTGGCGCTCTGCCTGGCCGCCGCGTTCGAACCGATGCGCGAGACGGTCAACTTCGGCCAGGTCAACACATTGCTGCTCTTCCTGGTGGCGGTGGACCTGCTGCGGCTGGTGCCGTCCGGCAACCGGTGGGCCGGGGTGGGCATCGGGCTTGCGACCGCGATCAAACTGACCCCCGGTGTCTTCATCGTCTACCTGTTGGTGACCGGTCGTTGGCGGGCGGCTCTCACCGCCTCCGGCGCCGCCGCCGGTGTGACACTGCTGGCCGCCGCGCTCTTCCCGGACGCGTCCCGGGAGTTCTGGACCGAGGCGCTGTGGAACACCGGTCGGGTGGGTGAGCTGGCCTTCGTCAGCAACCAGTCGCTGCGCGGAGTGGTCGCCCGACTCGACCCGCAGCACCCGAGCACGGTGCTCTGGCTGCTGCTGGTGCTCGGCACCCTGGCGCTCTGGGCCTGGCGGTCCCGGGCCGCCGTCGCGGCCGGCGACGAGGCGACCGGTCTGTCGCTGACCGGTGCGGTGATGTGCCTGGTCAGCCCCGTCACCTGGGTGCACCACCTGGTCTGGCTGCTGCCCGCGCTGATCCTGCTCGTCGACAACGCGATGGCCGCGCCGGCCGGCCGCCGACGGCGCGTCCTGCTCGTCGCCGC